>NZ_CP149571.1:600000-760000 GCF_037890695.1 Aeromonas jandaei
GCTAGCTTTACTTGGAGTAAAGCTCGACGATCAGCTGTTCGTTAATGTCGGCAGACAGGTCGGAACGCTCCGGCAGGCGCTTGAAGGCACCTTCCATTTTAGCGGCATCAACCTCTACCCAAGTCGGCTTCTCGCGCTGACCAGCAACCTCAAGGGCAGCTTTGATACGCGCTTGCTTCTTAGCCTTCTCACGAACGCAGATCACGTCCTCAGGGGAAACCTGGAAAGAAGGAATGTTCACAACGCGGCCGTTTACCATGATGGCCTTGTGGCTCACCAGCTGACGAGATTCAGCGCGGGTAGCACCGAAGCCCATGCGGTATACGACGTTGTCCAGACGACCTTCCAGCAGCTGCAACAGGTTTTCACCGGTGTTACCCTTTTGACGGGCAGCGTCGCGGTAGTAGTTGCGGAACTGTTTTTCCAATACGCCGTAGATACGACGAACTTTTTGTTTCTCGCGCAGTTGCACACCGTAGTCGGACAGACGCGGCTTACGAGCGCCGTGCTGACCAGGAGCGGTGTCAATCTTGCACTTAGAATCAATCGCGCGAACACCAGACTTCAGGAAGAGGTCTGTGCCCTCACGACGGCTAAGCTTAAGCTTAGGACCGATATATCTTGCCATCTTCTTTCTCCAACAATCCTAGACCAAGTAGCTACCAGCGTTACACGCGGCGCTTCTTGGGAGGACGACAACCGTTGTGCGGGATCGGAGTCACATCAGTAATGTTAGTGATGCGGAAACCAGCCGCGTTCAGGGCGCGGATGGAAGACTCACGACCGGGACCCGGACCTTTGACCATGACTTCCAGGTTCTTGACGCCATATTCTTTGGCCATCTCACCAGCGCGTTCAGCAGCTACCTGAGCAGCGAACGGGGTGGACTTACGAGAACCACGGAAACCGGAACCACCAGAAGTAGCCCAAGACAGAGCGTTGCCCTGACGGTCAGTAATGGTCACGATTGTGTTGTTGAAAGATGCATGAACGTGCGCAATACCGTCGCTCACTTGCTTTTTAACGCGCTTGCGAGCACGAGTCGGAGTTTTAGCCATTTTCTACCTTCCCGTTACTTCTTGATAGCCTTGCGCGGACCCTTACGGGTACGAGCGTTGGTCTTGGTACGTTGACCACGAACAGGCAGGCTACGACGGTGACGCAAACCACGGTAGCAACCCAGATCCATCAAACGCTTGATGTTCATGGAAATCTGACGACGCAGGTCACCTTCAACGGTGAATTTACCTACTTGTTCACGCAGACTCTCGATCTGAGCTTCGTCCAGGTCTTTAATTTTCACATTCTCAGCGATACCGGCTGCGGCACAGATGGCCTTGGAGCGGGTACGACCGACGCCATAAATAGCAGTCAAAGCGATGACTGCATGCTTATGGTCAGGAATGTTAATGCCAGCGATACGGGCCACTATTCACTCCTACATATAGTAGATTACGACCACCACAAAGCCCGTGAGCGGATACGTGGCGGTCAACCAATACACAACAAAAGTTGGCTGGCTATATTAGCCAGCACAACTATTTGTTGCAAGTACTAACCGTAAAAAATTAGCCTTGACGCTGTTTATGCTTAGGCTCGCTGCAAATCACACGCACCACACCGTGACGCTTGATGATTTTGCAGTTACGGCAGATTGCCTTAACGGAAGCACGAACTTTCATTGCTTAACTCCGTAACTACGCCGACCTTTAGCGGCCGTAGCCCTTCAGGTTGGCCTTCCTCAGGACATCACCATATTGATGAGACATCATATGGGTCTGAACCTGAGCCATGAAGTCCATGATAACCACCACGATAATCAGCAGCGAGGTGCCACCGAAGTAGAACTGTACGTTCCAGGCAGTCATCAAGAACTGGGGTACCAGACAGATAAAGGTTATATAGAGTGCACCTGCCAATGTCAGGCGAGTCATAACCTTATCGATATAACGTGCTGTCTGCTCGCCCGGGCGAATCCCCGGGATAAAGGCTCCACTCTTCTTCAGATTATCTGCTGTCTCGCGGGGGTTGAACACCAGCGCGGTATAGAAGAAGCAGAAGAAGATAATGGCTGCTGCATAGAGCATCTCGTAAAGCGGCTGACCCGGCTGCAGGAGCCATAGAGACCTGTTGCAGGATGTCGGCTACTTTACCCTCGCCCTGACCAAACCAAGAGGTAATCGGCCCCGGGAAGAGGATGATGCTGGATGCGAAAATCGCAGGAATCACACCGGCCATGTTGACTTTCAACGGCAGGTGCGTGCTTTGCGCGGCGAATACCTGGCGGCCTTGTTGACGCTTGGCATAGTTAACGACGATACGACGCTGACCACGCTCTACGAACACCACAAAGTAAGTCACTGCGAAAACAATCAAGCCCAGCAACAACAACAGCAGGATGTGCAATTCCCCTTGACGTGCCTGTTCGGCCGTAGCGCCAATGGCATGCGGCAGACCGGCAACGATACCTGTGAAAATAATCAACGAGATACCATTACCAATCCCACGCTCGGTAATCTGCTCACCCAACCACATCAAGAACATGGTACCGGTGACCAGACTCACAACCGCTGTGAAATAGAAGCCCAGACCCGGATTAGTCACGAGTCCATGCATCATATTCGGCAGACCGGTTGCAATACCAATGGCCTGGAAAGTTCCCAAAACCAGCGTGCCCCAACGGGTATATTGGCTAATCTTGCGACGGCCGGATTCACCCTCTTTCTTGAGTTCAGCAAGAGCAGGATGAACCACAGTCAGCAGCTGGATAATGATCGACGCCGAAATGTACGGCATGATCCCCAACGCAAGAATAGAAGCACGCGAGAGTGCACCACCACTGAACATGTTGAACATCTCAATGATGGTGCCCTTCTGTTGCTGGAACAACTCGGCCAGTACGGCGGCGTCAATACCAGGAATCGGCACATAAGAGCCTGCACGGAAAACGATAATCGCCCCGAGAACGAAGAGCAGACGGCTCTTCAGTTCACTCAGACCACCCTGTGCTTTAACATCCAATCCTGGTTTCTTAGCCATTGTACTGATTATTCCTCGATTTTACCGCCAGCGGCCTCGATGGCTGCGCGTGCACCTTTGGTGACGGACAGACCACGAACGGTCACAGCACGGTCAATGTTGCCAGACAGAACAACTTTAGCGAACACGATGTTTTTAGTAATAACACCGGCTTGCTTCAGAGTGCTCACGTCGACCACATCACCTTCTACCAGGGCGATTTCGTTCAGGCGAACTTCGGCAGAAACCAAAGATTTGCGAGAGAAGAAACCGAACTTCGGCAGACGGATTTTCAAAGGCATCTGGCCGCCTTCGAAACCGTTGCGAACTTTGCCGCCACCGGAACGAGAGGTTTGGCCTTTAACACCACGACCACCAGTCTTGCCCAGGCCGGAGCCGATACCACGGCCACGACGATGTTTTTCAGGCTTGGAACCAGCGGCCGGAGACAGAGTGTTCAGACGCATGCTTAGCCCTCCACCTTAACCATGTAATAAACCTGGTTGATCATACCGCGTACGCAGGGAGTATCTTCCAGCTCAACGGTGTGACCAATGCGACGCAGACCCAGACCACGCAGAGTCGCCTTGTGCTTGGGCAGACGGCCGATAGAGCTGCGAGTTTGAGTTACTTTTACAGTGTTAGCCATGTCGCATTACCCCAGAATTTCTTCAACGCGCAGACCACGCTTGGCAGCGATCTGTTCCGGTGATTGACCGTGAACCAGAGCGTCTACAGTTGCGCGAACAACGTTGATTGGGTTGGTGGAACCGTAGGTCTTAGCCAGCACGTTGTGGATACCAGCAACTTCCAGAACAGCACGCATAGCGCCGCCTGCGATGATACCAGTACCTTGAGAGGCCGGCTTCATGAACACGGTGGAACCGGAGTGAACACCTTTCACCGGGTGGTGCAGGGTGCCGTTGTTCAGCTCAACCTTGTTCAGGTTACGCTTGGCCTGTTCCATTGCTTTTTGAATAGCAGCCGGAACTTCACGGGCTTTACCGTAACCGTAACCTACACGGCCGTTACCATCACCCACCACGGTCAACGCGGTGAAGGACATGATACGACCACCTTTAACAGTTTTCGAAACACGGTTTACTGCAATCAGCTTTTCTTGCAGTTCGCCGGCTTGAGATTCGACTTTAGCCATCTTCGACTCCTAGCTTAGAACTGAAGACCAGCGTCACGTGCAGCAGCTGCCAGAGCAGCGATGCGGCCGTGATACTTGAAACCGGAACGATCGAAAGATACGTTCTGAACGCCTTTGGCAATAGCACGCTCAGCGATAGCTTTACCTACAGCGGTAGCAGCATCTGCGTTACCGGTGTATTTCAGAGCTTCACTGATGGCTTTCTCTACTGTGGAAGCAGAGGCCAGAACTTCGGAACCGTTGGCTGCAATAACCTGCGCATAGATATGACGCGGGGTACGGTGAACAACCAGACGGGTAGCTCCCAGTTCCTGCATCTTTTTCCGAGCACGAGTAGCACGACGGAGACGAGCTGCTTTCTTGTCCATAGTGTTACCTTACTTCTTCTTAGCTTCTTTAGTACGCACTTGCTCGTTGGCATAGCGTACACCCTTGCCCTTGTAGGGCTCCGGAGCGCGGTAAGCACGGATATCGGCGGCGACTTGGCCAACCAGCTGCTTGTCAACGCCACGCAGAACGATTTCGGTCTGGGACGGGCACTCAGCGGTTACACCAGCCGGCAGCTCATGCTCTACCGGGTGAGAGAAGCCCAGAGCCAGAGCGACAGCATTGCCCTTGATGGAGGCTTTGTAACCTACACCAACCAGCTGCAGCTTGCGCTCGAAGCCTTGGGTAACACCGATTACCATGTTGTTGACCAATGCACGGGCAGTACCGGCCTGAGCGTCAGCACCAGCGATGCCGTCGCGCGGGGCGAACTTCAGTACATTGTCTTCTTTGGTCACTTCTACACCGGCGTGAATAGAACGAACCAGGGAACCTTTACCACCTTTGATGGACAGTTCCTGACCGTTCAGAGTCACTTCTACGCCAGCAGGAATAGTGACGGGTGCCTTAGCAACGCGAGACATTTCCGACCTCCTATTAAGCGACGTAGCAGATGATCTCACCACCCATGCTTGCTTTGCGAGCAGCACGGTCGGTCATCACACCTTTAGACGTGGACACGATAGCAACACCGAGACCGCCCATAACTTTCGGCAGATCAGTAGTGCGCTTGTAAATACGCAGGCCGGGACGGCTCACGCGTTGGATCAGTTCTACAACCGGCTTGCCCTGGAAATATTTCAGTTCAATTTCCAGTTCCGGCTTCACGTCACCAGCTACGGTGTAGCCAGCGATGTAACCTTCTTCTTTCAGCACTTTGGCAATAGCCACTTTCAGCTTGGAAGAAGGCATGGAAACCGCAACTTTGCTCGCCGCCTGACCGTTACGGATGCGGGTCAGCATATCCGCGATCGGATCTTGCATGCTCATAGTCTAACTCCCGAGATTCTTTACCAAGAGGCCTTTTTCAGGCCCGGAATTTCGCCCTTCATGGCATGCTCACGCACCTTGATGCGAGACAGGCCAAACTTGCGCAGGAAACCGTGCGGACGACCAGTAATGTTGCAACGGTTACGCTGACGGGACGGACTGGAATCACGGGGCAGCTGTTGCAGTTGCAGAACAGCATCCCAACGCGCTTCTTCAGAAGCGTTCATATCAACGATGATAGCTTTGAGCTCGGCACGCTTGGTTGCGTACTTGGCTACCAGCTTGGCACGCTTTGCTTCGCGCGCTTTCATGGATGTTTTAGCCATAACCCTAACCTTACTTGCGGAATGGGAAGTTAAAGGCAGCCAGCAGAGCACGGCCTTCTTCATCGGTATTCGCGGAAGTGGTGATGGTGATATCCAGACCACGGACGCGATCGACTTTGTCATAGTCGATTTCCGGGAAGATGATCTGCTCACGCACGCCCATGGAGTAGTTACCACGACCGTCGAACGCTTTAGCGTTCAGGCCACGGAAGTCACGGATACGCGGTACGGAGATGCAGATCAGCCGTTCCAGGAACTCCCACATACGCTCGCCACGCAGGGTTACTTTACAACCTATCGGGTAGCCTTCACGAATCTTGAAGCCCGCAACAGATTTGCGAGCTTTGGTGATCAGCGGCTTCTGACCGGAAATGGCAGCCATATCGGCAGCAGCATTTTCCAGCAATTTCTTGTCAGAGATCGCTTCACCAACACCCATGTTCAGGGTGATTTTCTCGATCCGAGGGACTTGCATGATAGTCTTGTAACCGAACTGCTTGGTCAGTTCACTTACTACATCGGATTTGTAGTAATCATGCAGTTTCGCCATCGTTAAACTCCAATTACTTCACAAGTTCGCCGGTGGATTTGAAGAAACGAACTTTTTTGCCGTCTTCAATCCGGAAACCAACGCGGTCAGCTTTGCCAGTGGCAGAGTTGAACAGCGCTACGTTAGATACATCGATGGGGGCTTCTTTGGTGACGATACCGCCAGCCTGACCCAGTGCGGGTACCGGCTTCTGGTGTTTCTTCACCTGGTTGATGCCTTCCACGATTACCTTACCTTTAGCAATCAGAACTTGAGTGACTTTGCCACGCTTGCCCTTGTCTTTGCCGGTAAGAACAATCACTTCGTCTTCGCGACGGATTTTAGCTGCCATCGTTCGACTCCTTACAGTACTTCGGGTGCCAGGGACACAATCTTCATGAACTTCTCATTACGCAGTTCACGGGTCACCGGGCCAAAAATACGAGTACCGATCGGCTGTTGGTTGTTGTTAAGCAACACAGCCGCATTGTTGTCGAAACGGATGACTGAGCCGTCCGGACGACGAACGCCTTTACGGGTGCGTACGACCACCGCGTTATACACATCACCTTTCTTCACTTTACCGCGAGGAATAGCTTCCTTGATGGAAACTTTGATGATGTCGCCGATGCCGGCGTAACGGCGGTGCGAACCACCCAGAACCTTAATACACATTACACTGCGAGCGCCGGAGTTGTCGGCAACACCCAGCATACTTTGCATCTGGATCATCTTAGTGCTCCGCTTTGTTTACTTCTTATCCCTTTCGGGATCTGGCTGCCTTCAAAAGGCGCGAAACTATAACACAGGATTTTTAGAAAAGGTAGCCTAAAAAACAAACGGCCCCTGAAAGGGGCCGTTTGAGCTAAAAAGTACCGATTAGGCCTTTTCTACAACGGCAACCAGGGTCCAGGACTTGGTCTTGGACAGCGGGCGGCACTCGCGGATTTCCACGAGGTCACCAGCTTTGCACTCGTTGTTTTCATCATGTACGTGCAGCTTGGTAGTGCGCTTGATGATCTTACCGTAGATCGGGTGCTTTACCTTGCGCTCGATGGCAACAGTGATGGACTTGTCCATCTTGTCGCTGATTACACGACCCTGCAGAGTACGGATTTTGTCAGTCATTACGCACCTGCCTTCTCAGTCAGTACAGTCTTGATACGTGCGACGTCACGACGCACTTGTTTCAGAGTGTGAGTCTGAGCCAGTTGGCCGGTGGAAGCTTGCATGCGCATGTTGAATTGCTCACGCAGCAGGCCCAGCAGCTCCTGGTTCAGTTCTTCGACGCTCTTTTGACGCAGATCTTGGGCTTTCATCACATCACCGTCTTAATTACGAAAGTGGTCTGAACAGACAGCTTGGCTGCGGCCAGGGCGAACGCTTCACGCGCCAGAGCCTCAGGTACACCGTCCATCTCGTACAGAACCTTGCCAGGCTGGATCGGGCAAACCCAGTATTCCACGTTACCCTTACCTTTACCCATACGAACTTCGAGGGGCTTTTCGGTAATCGGCTTGTCCGGGAACACACGGATCCAGATCTTACCCTGACGCTTAACGTGACGGGTCATGGCACGACGGGCTGCTTCGATTTGACGAGCAGTCAGCTGACCACGAGATGTCGCCTTCAGGCCAAAGGTACCGAAGGATACTTCGTTACCAGAGGTGGCCAGACCGCGGTTACGACCTTTGTGGGTCTTGCGGAATTTAGTACGCTTTGGTTGCAACATTTACCGAATCTCCTTACTTGGCAGCGCGGCGCTTGTTGTCACGCTTGGGCTTCGCAGGAGCTTGCTCTTGAGCAGCGGCAGCGTTGACAGCAGCCAGACCGCCCAGAACTTCGCCCTTGAAGATCCAAACTTTAACGCCGATCACACCGTAAGTGGTGTGGGCTTCAGAAGTTGCGTAGTCGATGTCGGCACGCAGGGTGTGCAACGGCACACGACCTTCACGGTACCATTC
This sequence comes from Aeromonas jandaei, assembly GCF_037890695.1. NCBI lineage: Bacteria > Pseudomonadati > Pseudomonadota > Gammaproteobacteria > Aeromonadales > Aeromonadaceae > Aeromonas > Aeromonas jandaei. The sequence continues at coordinate 608,311 of NZ_CP149571.1, forward strand.
GGTACGCGCGATTTCAGCGCCGCCCAGACGACCGGAAACTTCCACTTTGATGCCCTTGGCACCCAGGCGCATTGCGTTCTGTACGGCGCGCTTCATAGCACGACGAAACATTACACGACGCTCCAGCTGGGAAGTGATGCTGTCGGCAACCAGTTTGCCATCCAGCTCCGGCTTGCGGACTTCGGAAATGTTGATCTGAGCAGGCACGCCAGCAATAGTGGCTACAGCTTTGCGCAGCTTCTCAACGTCTTCGCCTTTCTTACCGATCACAACACCCGGACGAGCGGTGTGAATGGTCACACGGATGCTCTTGGCCGGACGCTCGATGGTGATCTTGGACAAGGACGCGTTTTTCAGTTCCTTGGTCAGGAACTGGCGTACTTGAAAATCGCTGTACAGGTTGTCAGCGAAGTCTTTGGTGTTCGCGAACCAGGTAGAATTCCAAGGCTTGGTAATACCCAGGCGAATGCCATTAGGATGTACTTTCTGACCCATTGCTTATCTCCCAGCCTTAGCGTCGGATACCACTACGGTGATGTGAGCGGTACGCTTGAGGATACGATCCGCGCGACCTTTGGCACGAGGACGGATGCGCTTCATGGAGGGACCTTCGTCGACCATGATAGTAGCAACACGCAGGGCGTCGATGTCGGCGCCTTCGTTGTGCTCAGCGTTTGCAATGGCAGATTCCAGCACTTTCTTCACCAGAACAGCAGCCTTTTTCGGGCTGAAGGTCAGGATGTTCAGAGCCTTGTCTACGGACAGACCACGTACTTGATCGGCTACCAGACGAGCTTTCTGGGCAGAAGTACGGGCATAACGGTGTTTAGCGATAGCTTCCATCATTTATCCCTTAGCGCTTCTTAGCCTTCTTATCAGCAGCATGGCCGCGATAAGTACGAGTCGGTGCGAATTCACCCAGTTTGTGACCGATCATTTCTTCGGTAACGAAAACCGGAACGTGCTGACGACCATTATGGACAGCGATGGTCAAACCGATCATGTTCGGGATGATCATTGAACGACGGGACCAGGTTTTAACCGGCTTTTTATCCCCGCTTTCCACCGCTTTCTCTACCTTCTTCAGCAAGTGCAGGTCGATAAATGGACCCTTCTTGAGAGAACGTGGCATGGTGATTCCTCTATGTTAACAATTACTTGTTACGACGACGTACGATGTACTTGTCGGTACGCTTGTTCTTACGGGTCTTGAAGCCTTTAGCCTTCTGGCCCCATGGGGACACAGGCTGCATGCCCTTGTTACGACCCTCACCACCACCGTGCGGGTGGTCAACCGGGTTCATCGCCATACCGCGAACGGTCGGACGAATACCACGCCAGCGGTTTGCACCGGCTTTACCCAGTTGACGCAGCATGTGCTCGGAGTTACCGACTTCGCCGATGGTAGCGCGGCACTCGGCCAGAACTTTACGTACTTCGCCGGAACGCAGACGCAGAGTTACATAGTTACCTTCACGAGCCAGGATCTGGATGAAAGTACCAGCGGAACGAGCCAGCTGGGCACCTTTACCAGGCTTCATCTCAACAGCGTGAACGGTAGAACCGACCGGGATGTTGCGCATCGGCAGGGTGTTACCTACCTTGATTGCGGCATCAGCACCAGAAGCGATTGCATCACCAGCTTTCAGGCCTTTCGGAGCCAGGATGTAACGACGCTCACCGTCTGCATACAGCACCAGGGCGATGTTTGCGGTACGGTTCGGATCGTATTCCAGGCGCTCAACTTTAGCCGGGATACCGTCTTTGTCGCGCTTGAAGTCGATCAGACGGTAGTGCTGCTTGTGACCACCGCCGATGTGGCGAGTGGTGATGCGGCCGTTGTTGTTACGACCACCGGTTTTGTCTTTCTTGTCCAGCAGAGCTGCAAAGGGCTTACCCTTGTACAGTTCCTGGTTGACGATCTTGACGACGTGGCGGCGGCCCGGAGAAGTAGGCTTGCACTTAACGATTGCCATTTTTCAGAACTCCTCTTACTCGGCTGCGCCCATGAAGTCGATGTCCTGACCAGCTTTCAGGGTCACATAAGCCTTTTTCCAATCGGAACGACGGCCTACGCGTGCACCTGCGCGCTTGGTCTTACCCTTCATGTTCAGGGTACGGACGGTCTCAACTTCGACCTCGAACAGTTTCGCAACTGCAGCTTTGACTTCCGCCTTGGTGGCATCAACAGCAACTTTGAACACGATAGTGTTCTGCTTTTCTGCAACCATGGTGCTCTTTTCAGAGATGTGCGGAGCCTTCAGAACTTTCAGCAGACGCTCTTCACGGATCATGCCAGCATCTCCTCGATTTGCTTAACTGCGTCAGCAGTCATCAGAACCTTGTCGAAAGCGATCAGGCTGACCGGGTCGATACCGGCAACGTCACGCACGTCAACTTTGTACAGGTTGCGAGCAGCCAGGAACAGGTTCTCATCGACTTCAGCAGTCACGATCAGAACGTCAGTCAGTTCCATTTCTTTCAGCTTGGCGATCAGTTCTTTGGTCTTCGGAGCTTCGATGCCGAACTTCTCAACAACGATCAGGCGCTCTTGACGTACCAGCTCGGACAGAATGCTACGGATAGCGCCGCGGTACATCTTCTTGTTTACTTTCTGGCTGTGATCTTGCGGCTTAGCAGCAAAAGTCACACCACCGGAACGCCAAATGGGCGAACGGATGGAGCCAGCACGGGCACGACCAGTACCCTTCTGACGCCACGGCTTTTTGCCGCCACCAGACACTTCAGAGCGAGTCAGCTGCGCACGAGTACCCTGACGGGCACCAGCGGCATAAGCAACGACAACCTGGTGAACCAGAGCTTCGTTGAATTCGCGCCCGAAGGTAGTCTCGGAAACTTCAAGAGCGCTCTTGGCGTCTTTCATTACCAATTCCATTACTATCTCCTCAGACGTTACGCTTTGACGGCAGGTTTAACGATCACGTTGCCGTTGGTTGCACCCGGTACTGCACCTTTGATGAGCAGCAGGTTGCGTTCAGCGTCAACACGAACCAGTTCCAGGTTCTGAGTCGTTACACGCTCAGCACCCATGTGACCAGCCATCTTTTTGCCCTTGAATACACGGCCCGGGGTCTGGTTTTGACCGATGGAGCCAGGTACACGGTGGGACAGAGAGTTACCGTGGGTCATATCCTGGGTACGGAAGTTCCAGCGCTTAACAGTACCGGCAAAACCTTTACCCTTGGATGTGCCGGTAACGTCTACCAGCTTAACGTCAGCGAGAAGATCTACTTTCAGCTCGCTACCAACAGTGAAAGTTTCACCGTTGTTCAGGCGGAATTCCCACAGACCGCGACCGGCTTCTACACCAGCTTTGGCGAAGTGGCCAGCTTCCGGCTTGGTTACGCGGCTAGCTTTCTTGGAGCCAGTGGTAACCTGAATAGCGTTGTAGCCGTCGGTTTCTACAGATTTGACCTGAGTTACACGGTTAGCTTCAACTTCGATAACAGTCACCGGGATAGAAACGCCATCTTCAGTGAAGATGCGAGTCATACCCACTTTGCGACCTACAAGACCGATTGTCATTGTTATCAACCTCTTTCCGTAATTAACCCAGGCTGATCTGGACGTCTACACCAGCTGCCAGATCCAGACGCATCAGGGCGTCTACGGTCTTGTCAGTCGGCTCAACGATGTCTACCAGACGCTTGTGAGTGCGGATCTCGTACTGATCACGCGCGTCTTTGTTGACGTGCGGGGAGATCAGAACGGTGAAACGCTCTTTGCGAGTCGGCAGCGGGATACGACCGCGAACCTGCGCGCCAGTGCGCTTAGCAGTTTCAACGATTTCCGCAGTGGATTGATCAATCAGACGATGATCAAAAGCCTTCAGGCGGATACGGATTCTTTGGTTCTGCATTGACAGAGCTCCAATAGATAAAAGAACATAAATCAACACCGCCCGACCGAGATTAATCCCGCCAGAGGTGTGATTTTTCACGTTTCTCCCCATATCGGGGAGACTGTATGGCTGGTTCCCACAAAGGGGATACTCAGCAAGCAGACATATCGTCTGGCTTGCCTCATGGGCAAGCGGAGGGGATTATACGGATTTTTCAAATTTGCGCAAGTGAAGGCGAACAGATTGTGCGCAATTTTATGTGACAGATGGATCTCGCACTCACCGCCTCTTCTCCCCTGTCGGCAGCACTGACGACAAGCCGGCAAGCAGGCTGATAGACTGGGCTCCGCCTTCGTCAATGGAACGACTCCCACATGCTCAAAGATCAAAAGAAAGCCTATCAATATGGCCTCTGTGCCGTTGCGCTCTGGTCGACGGTCGCCAGTGCCTTCAAGATATCGCTCACCTACTTTGAACCGGTGCAACTACTGCTGGTCGCGGCGTTTACCTCGACACTGACGCTGACAACCATCGTGGCCAAGCAGGGCAAACTGGGTCTGCTGGGCAGCTATATCAAGGCACGCCCGTTCTACTATCTGGCGCTGGGCGTACTCAACCCCTTCCTCTATTACCTGCTGCTGTTCAAGGCCTATGACCTGCTGCCCGCGCAGCAGGCGCAGACCCTCAACTACACCTGGGCCATCACCCTCAGTCTGCTGGCCGTTCCCTTCCTCGGTCAGAAACTGCGTCGCCGCGATGGCGTCGCCATCGTGCTTGGCTACTTTGGCGCGCTGGTGATCGCCACCAAGGGAGATGTATTCGGCCTGCAGTTCGACAGCCCGCTCGGCGTAACGCTGGCACTGGTGTCGACTCTGATCTGGGCCAGCTACTGGATCCTCAATACCCGCAATCAGGGGGATCCCGTCGTCAGCTTGCTGCTTGGCTTCATCATCAGCCTGCCCTTTATCGTCGCTGCGACCTGGCTGCTTTCCGATTTTACCATGACCGCCTGGCAGGGATGGGCAGGCGCCATCTATGTAGGTCTGTTCGAGATGGGTTTCGGTTTCGTGCTCTGGTTGATGGCGCTGCGCCACGCCACTAACACAGCCCCCATCAGCAACCTTATCTTCATCTCGCCGTTTGCCTCGCTGGTGCTGCTCAACTTGCTGATCGGCGAAACCATTCACCCCGCCACCCCTATCGGGCTGGCCCTCATCGTCGCGGCCCTGCTTATTCAGCAGCTGAAATATGGCAAGCGCTATCGCAATACCGCCAAGCCACAAGCCTGACCAAGCAGAAGGGGCGTATCTCTCGATACGCCCCTTCTCTCAATCCATCCACTCCTGCGGCTGGTTCTTGGGTAACCGCAGCTCGACCAGCAAGCCACCCAGCTCGGATCGCCCCAACCTGATGGTACCGTGATGCTGGGCCATGATCTTGGCAACGATGGCCAGTCCCAGCCCGCTCCCTCCCACGGTGCGAGCCACATTCCCCTGAGTAAAGGGCTTGAGTACCCGGCTGTAGTCCTGCTCCGGGATACCCGGGCCATCATCGGACAAGCGCAGGCGAACCCAGTGACCATCATCTTTCAGCTCGGCATGCAGACTGCCTGCGCCATAGCGTAACGAGTTGCCCGCCAGATTGGTCAGCACCCGCCGCATACTGATCGGGTTGCAGACGACTCGCACCGCATCCTTCGGCAGGGCGAGGTCAACTTCGAGCCCCTGCTCGGTGTGCATCAGCAAGGTGTCGTGTACCAGCTGAGTCAAATCGGCCGGTGAAAACTGCTGCCCTTCATCGGGACGGATGTAGTCGATGAACTGGTCGATGATGGCATTGGATTCATCGATATCGGAGTTGATGCTCTCCTTGAGGTACTCGTCGCCCGACGACATCATCTCGGTCGCAAGACGAATCCGGGTCAGCGGGGTGCGCAGATCGTGGGACACCCCCGCCATCATCATATTGCGCTCCTCTATCAGGCTCTTGATGGAGTGCGACATATGGTTGAAGGTACGGGTCAGACGGCGAACTTCACGGGACCCCTGCTCGCCCAGCGCCTCGGGGAACTCCCCTTTGGCCACCGCAACGGCCCCCTCCTCCAGATCCTCCAGCGGGCGAACCAGCTGACGGGCAAAACGCCAGGCGGCAAAGAGGGTGATCACCAGCAGCACGCTCATATAGAGGATGAGCGGCTCGATATCGTCATCTTCAATCTCGGTCAGCGGGATCCTGACCCAGGTCTTGTTGGCCTGGGGAGGCTGGATCCAGATGATGTAGTGATCCTGGATCTCGACCCGCACCTTGGTCTTGCCACCAAGCTCGCGACTGATGTTCTCCTCCAGATAGGCATAGGGCTTGGAGTCGTTGAGTCCATGCTGCTCCGCTTCGCTCTGGGTGTAGATATCGCTGCCGGTCGCAACATAGACCAGCGCCTCGGCGTCATCGCTCAGCGCCAGCTGATTGCTCTCGACCGGAAAGATGAGTTTGACCTGATTGGCCAGCAGGTGACTGATCTGCTTGACCGTCGGGGCCAGCAGATAGTTGTAGAAGGTAACGTAGGAGACTGCTTGATAGACGATCAGCACGGCCGCCAAAAACCAGAGCATGCGTGAAAACATGCTCCCGACTTTTTTCATGCTCTTTCACCATCAGGCACAAAGACGTAGCCCAGACCCCAGACAGTCTGCAGATAACGCGGCTGGGTCGGATCCTGCTCCAGCAGACGTCGCAGGCGCGACACCTGCACGTCGATGCTGCGCTCGGTGGCGGTGTATTCGCGACCCCGGGCCAGATTCATCAGCTTGTCGCGGGAGAGCGGCTCGCGCGGGTGGCTCACCAACACCTTGAGCACGGCAAATTCACCGCTGGTCAGCGCCATCGGCTCACCATCGCGGCTCAGCTCGCGGGTCGCGAGATTGAGCTGATAAACCCCGAAGTTGACCACTTTCTCGGCGGCGGAGGGAGCACCGGGCAACTCGACGGTATGACGGCGCAGCACGGCACGGATCCGGGCCAGCAGCTCGCGCGGATTAAACGGCTTGGGCAGGTAATCATCCGCCCCCATCTCGAGTCCGACGATGCGATCGACATCATCCCCCTTGGCAGTCAGCATCAATACCGGGATCTGGTTGCCACCCTCGCGCAAACGGCGGCAGATGGAGAGACCATCCTCGCCGGGCAACATCAGGTCGAGCACCATCAGGCTGAAGTTTTCACGGGTCAGCAGACGATCGGCCTGCTCGCCGTTGGCAACGCCACGCACCACGAACCCCTGTTCGGTGAGGTAGCGCTCCAGCAGGGAGCGTAATTTCAGATCGTCGTCCACCACCAGGACCTTGTATTGCTGCTGACTCATTGGATTGCCTCGTCGCCTTAATCTGCCTCCAATACTAGGGCGGGCCACTGCGGGAGCAAAGCATAAATATGTTACCGGTTATTGCTTGATGGTTGCGGAAGCGGAAGTCAATCGAACGAAAATCGTATTGGCCATATCTTGTCGCAGCCACCCGGATACCATGATTTCACTCGACAGCAGAGGGACAAAAGCTAATATTCCCGTGCAGTTAGCACCACCTCTCTATCAGACCAGGTCAGAGATCATCATGAAGACAAAGCTGATCACCCGCGAAGGTTACAACAAACTGAAGGAAGAGCTCGATTTCCTGTGGCGTCAGGAACGACCCGAGACCACCCGCAAGGTGGCTTGGGCGGCCAGCCTCGGTGATCGCAGCGAGAATGCCGACTACCAGTACAACAAGAAACGGCTGCGGGAGATCGACCGGCGGGTTCGTTACCTGCGCAAGTGTCTGGAAGAGCTGGGGATAGTCGATTACGCCCCCGCTCAGGAGGGCAAGGTCTTCTTCGGTGCCTGGGTCGAGGTGGAGAACGACGAGGGCGAGACCAAGCGCTTTCGCATCGTCGGCTATGACGAGATCTTCGAGCGCAAGGATTACATCTCCATCGACTCCCCCATGGCCCGCGCCCTGCTCAAGAAAGAGGTGGGCGACGAAGCCATCGTGCGCACGCCAGTCGGTGACGTCTGCTGGTATGTCAACGACATCAGTTACCCGCGCTAGCCCTCTCTGATGCCGGCCATGTGGTTGGCATCCCCTCCTGCGCGCCCTATAGTGCTGGCACTTGGCGCCATTGAGCCAGACCCGACCACAGAGGTTCTTAACAGAAACCATGACACAGACCATCGAACATCTGATCGCTACCGAGCTCAATGCTCGCCCGCAACAAGTCGAAGCCGCTGTACGCCTGCTGGATGAAGGCGCGACCGTGCCCTTCATCGCCCGTTACCGCAAAGAGGTGACCGGCGGTCTGGACGACAGCCAGCTGCGTACCCTGGAGAGCCGCCTCGGCTACCTGCGCGAACTGGCAGATCGCCGCCAGGTGATCCTGCGCTCCATCGAGGAGCAGGGCAAGCTGACCCCTGAGCTGGCCCGCGAGCTGAACGAAGCCGACAGCAAGACCCGGCTGGAAGACCTCTATCTCCCCTACAAACCCAAGCGTCGTACCAAAGGGCAGATGGCCATCGAGGCGGGGCTGGAGCCGCTGGCCGACCTGCTGCTGAGCGACCCGATGAAAGAGCCCGATCAGGAGGCGCTTCGCTTCCTCAACGCCGAGCAGGGGATCACCGACAGCAAAGCGGCTCTCGATGGCGCCCGCTACATCCTGATGGAGCGCTTTGCCGAGCAGGCCGACCTGCTGGAGAAGCTGCGCGACTACCTGTGGCAGAACGCTACCCTGCGCGCTCGCGTGGTGGCTGGCAAGGAGCAGGAAGGGGCCAAGTTCAAGGACTACTTCGAGCACGACGAGCCGCTGCACAAGGCCCCCTCCCACCGGGTGCTGGCCATGCTGCGCGGTCGCAACGAGGGTGTGCTCAATCTGGCGCTGGTCGCGGGTGACGATGAGGGTGCCAGCCCCTGCGAAGGGATTATTGCCCATCACCTCAAGCTCAACCTGCAAAATCGCCCGGCCGACAAGTGGCTGCAAGGGGTGGTGAGCTGGACCTGGAAGATCAAGCTATCGCTCCAGATGGAGACCGAACTGATCGGTCGCATCCGCGAGTCAGCAGAGGATGAGGCGATCAAGGTATTTGCCATGAACCTCAAGGATCTGCTTATGGCGGCTCCGGCCGGCATGCGTTGCACCATGGGGCTGGATCCCGGCATCCGTACCGGTGTCAAGGTGGCCGTGGTCGATGCCACCGGCAAGCTGGTCGACACCGCGACCATCTATCCGTTCGAACCCAAGCGCCAGATCGACCAGAGCCTCAAGACCCTGAGCGAGCTCTGCCAGAAGCACAAGGTCGAACTCATCAGCATTGGCAACGGCACCGCCTCACGGGAGACCGACCGCCTGGTGAGCGATCTGTTTGAACGCTATCCGGCCGCCAAGGCGCAGAAGATCGTGGTAAGCGAAGCGGGAGCCTCGGTCTATTCCGCCTCCGAGCTCGCCTCTCTGGAGTTCCCGGATCTCGACGTCTCACTGCGCGGCGCCGTCTCCATCGCCCGCCGTCTGCAGGATCCGCTGGCCGAGCTGGTCAAGATCGATCCCAAGAGCATAGGTGTGGGTCAGTACCAGCACGATGTTGGCCAGAGCATGCTGGCCCGCCGACTCGATGCCGTGGTCGAGGATTGCGTCAACGCGGTCGGGGTGGATGTGAACACCGCTTCGGTCGCCCTGCTCAACCGGGTATCCGGCCTCTCCCAGACCCTGGCCCAGAACATCGTCGCCTACCGTGACGAACACGGCGCCTTCCAGAATCGTCAGCAACTGCTGAAAGTGAGCCGGCTCGGCCCCAAGGCGTTCGAGCAGTGTGCCGGCTTCCTGCGCATTCGTGGCGGCAGCAACCCGCTGGACGGCTCGGCGGTACACCCGGAATCCTACCCAGTGGTAGAGCGGATCCTCGCCAGGCTGGAGCAGACCGTGGATAGCCTGCTCGGCAACAGCAGCCTGCTGCGTACCCTCAAGCCTGCCGATTATACGGACGAGCAGTTCGGTGTTCCCACCGTCACCGACATCATAGGCGAACTGGACAAGCCGGGCCGCGACCCGCGCCCCGAGTTCAAAACCGCGACCTTCAAGGAAGGGGTGGAGAAAATCAGCGATCTGGTGCCTGAGATGGTGCTGGAGGGGGTGGTCACCAACGTCACCAACTTTGGCGCCTTCGTCGATGTCGGCGTTCATCAGGATGGCCTGGTGCACATCTCCTCTCTCACCGACCGCTTCGTCAAGGATCCCCGCGAGGTGGTCAAGGCCGGTGACATAGTGCGAGTGAAGGTGCTGGAAGTGGACGTGCCGCGCAAGCGGATCAGCCTGACCATGCGCCTTGACGAAAAGGCCGGTCAGCCGGCACGCAAACCGGCCGAGCCGCGCCACTCCGGTAACACCAAGCCGAAACAGGCGCCCCGGCAGAGCGCTCCAACCAAGGGGGCCATGGGCAACGCCTTCGCGGCGGCCCTCTCCAAGCTGAAGAAATAAGCGCCCCAGAAATGCAAAAAGCCCCGCGAGGGGCTTTTTTGTCACAGTTACTCAGCGTTATTGGGCCAGTGCGGCCAGAATGGCGTCAGCCTCCTGATGGGCAGCCAATACTTCCCGCAGCCGGTTGAAGGCCTTGCAGGCCTCCTGCGGGTATTTGCCGTAGGAGACCACCCCTGTGTGGCTCCAGCCTGCAGCAAGCATCACTTTCTTCTTGAAACTGGTGCCCTCGGTGCCACCACCACCCAGCTGCATCAGAAATTGCTCCATCTGCAGATGGGCCGGCGGTACACGGGAGAAGGTAGTGAAATCTTCCGGTTTGACTTCATCGAAATGCATGACAGCTCCTGTAAAAATAGGATGGGCCTGATCTTCAGGTTAGTTGCAAAAATGGGGTGTGCTGCCGAAAGTTGCTGGCACTGCGTCAGATGCGCAGACTAAGTGACTGGTTTGCAGCCGGGCTCACAGACTGCTGATAGCGGTTGGCGATCACCTGATTGCGCTTGTCCATGTAAGCGCTCAGCACCCCATCCGTACTATTGCTACGTTCGGCTATCAGCTCTTTGCGTGCTTTGGCTTCACTGGCAGCCGCACTGCGCGCGACCGATAGGTCCTGAGCTGATGGCTCGGCAGGGGCCAGCGCTGCCGAACGGATTTGCTGCATCTTGGTGATGGTGGCAGCAGGATCACCGGGCACTGCGCTGGTGTCTATCTGGACTTCACCACCGGTCGCATAGCGCTTGCCATCTGGCCCCTGAGTAAACTGGTAGGTCGGCATTCCCGCATAGCTACCGCCGGCAGAGTGGTGCGCCTGTTCATGGGTGCGCACCTCCTGATCCCGATCGGCCAGATCCTGAACCTGTTGCTCGTGCTGCCTTTGCTGCTCCTGCTCTTTATTATTCGGGTCTTGTTGCTTGCGCTGACCATCCTCCCCCGTCGCTTCGACAAAACGGTGGTCGAGGGGATTCTGTACGGTGGATTGATTGCCTTCCCGGCTGCTCTGGGTGGCAGGGTTGGTGTTGGTCGCCTGACCGGCTTTGGATTTCTCTTTCTGGGAGCCGACTTCGGATTCGGCAACGGAAGCCTGGCTCGAGCGAGCCTGCGGGATCAGTTCTGCCCGGCGATTATCCGTCCGGGCCGCTTCCACCTGAGGTTGCAGCTGCGTCGGAATAAGGGGGGGCAGACTGACATTGATGTTCATCTCACACCCGGATGTCGATCAGGGTTCCCATCATGTCGCTGGCAGTCTTCATCACCTTGGCGGAGGCTCCGGCTTGCAGCTCGGCAGACTTGAGATTGACGAGCTCGTCCGGCACTTGCACCTGATCCCCACTTGGCGTGTTAAGACGGGCAAGCTGGCCGGATGCCCGATCGGCAACCTGCTCGGCTCGCTGGAATCCCTGCAGGCCACTGTTAAAGACGGATTCAATACGCATGGCGTTACTCCTCTGATCACAGCTTAATTATCCGCCAGACCAGAGGATTAATGAAGCTTTGCGGCTATTTTTTAGCCAACAAAATCTCGAAGGATTTCAATGAATTCGTCAGGATGGGAAATAAAAGGTGCATGTGAGGCCTTGCTGAAGGTGACGCTTCGACTAGCGGGATAGCGTTCATCCAGCAGAGGAATGGCTGCTTTGGGCACCAGTGAATCCAGCCGACCATAGATGCGCAGCCAGGGCAACGCCAGGGATAGCAGGTCATCGCGCATATCAATATCAGCCAGCAAACCGAGCCCCGCCTCCAGTGCTGCGAACTGGGGAACAGGTCGTTCCGCAAGCCAGTGGCGCAGCTGGCGGATGTCATCCCGGGCATGTTCGCTGCCCATCGCCTGGATCGCCAGAAAGCGCTCTATGGTTTGGCGAAAATCCCCCGCCAGCATCTGGTTGAAACCGGTCAGCACCTTGGGGGCAATTCCGGGCCACTCGTCCCGTGCCATAAAGCAGGGAGAGCTGGCCACGGTGATCAGGGAGTGCAGACGCTCGGGATGAGTCAGCGCCAGCTGGCTCGCCACCAGACCTCCGAGTGACCACCCCACCAGATGACACTTATCTGGCAACACGGTGGTGACCTGCTCCGCCAGCCATGGCAGGTTATAGTCGACCCCCTCGGCCAGCGGGCTGTTGCCAAAGCCGGGCAGATCCACCAGATGAACCCGGTAATGTACCGCCAGCTGCTGGGCGATGCCGTGCCACACTGCGCCGTTCATACCCCATCCGTGCAACAGCACCAGATCGGGTCCCTGACCAAACTGCTCTACCGATACGCTCATCTAGACTCAAGATCCCTGTTCATGCTCTTGGGGTCAGCATGTTAAAGCGCCTGCTTGCCAAAGCAAGTCCACTGTTCGGCAGCCACGCCGACTGGCAGGGCAGCTGCCTGCTCTGTCGGCAGCCTTGTGATAACGAACCTTTGCTATGCAGCTGGTGCCGGAACGCCCTGCACCAACCGCAACAGCGCTGCCGACTCTGCGCCGCGCCGCTGCCGGAAGAGATACAGACCGGGGTAGTATGCGGCCGCTGCCAGCGCAGGCCACCGCCGTGGGAGCGACTCCAGGTGATCGGTGACTATCAGCCACCCTACCCGGCCCTGATCCCGCGCCTGAAGTATTCGGGGCAAATCCTGCTGGCCCCCCTGTTGGCCCGTTTGCTGGCAGATCATCTCGATTGCGATGACCTGCCGGAGGCGATTATTCCTGTTCCTCTGCACTGGTGGCGTCAGTGGTGGCGCGGCTTCAACCAGGCGGAGGAGATCGCCAGTCACCTGAGCCAGCTAAGCGGAATTCCTTGCGATAACCGGCTGCTGCGCAGGATCAGAGCGACGCCACAGCAGACCAAGCTCAGCGCTGGGCAGAGACGGCGCAATCTGCGCGGCGCATTTCACATTGCGCCGCACCACTATCGCCATATCGCCCTGCTCGATGACGTGGTTACCACCGGCGCCACCGCCGGCCAGCTCACCCGCCTGCTTCATGAGAGCGGAGTCACAAAGGTGGAGGTCTGGGCCATCTGCCGCACTCAGAGGCATCTCAAGTAGCCATCGGCATGCTACCCAAGCCTTGCTAACCGCGTTATCATGAATACCCTAGTCGTACACTCAGGTTTATGAGGATAGTGATGATCAGCATTTCCGACGCCGCCCAGGCCCATTTCCGTAAACTGCTGGAAAAACAGCCTGATGGCACCAATATCCGGGTGTTTGTGGTCAATCCGGGAACCCAGAATGCCGAGTGTGGCGTATCGTATTGCCCACCCGATGCCGTGGATCCGGAAGATCAACACCTGCCTTTCAGCGGTTTCGACTGCATGGTCGATCCCCTGAGCGCCCCCTTCCTGGTGGATGCCACCATCGATTTCGTGACCGATCAGATGGGCTCCCAGCTCACTCTGAAGGCGCCGAACGCCAAGATGCGCAAGGTTGCCGACGATGCCCCGCTGATCGAGCGCATCGAGTACACCCTCATCTCCGAGGTGAACCCCATGCTGGCCGGTCACGGCGGCAAGGTGACCCTGACCGAGCTGACTGAAGATGGCTACGCCATCCTGCAGTTTGGCGGCGGTTGCAACGGTTGCTCCATGGTCGATTACACCCTGAAAGAGGGTATCGAGAAGCAGCTGCTGGAGAAATTCCCGGGCGAACTCAAGGGTGTCAAAGACGCCACCGAGCACCAGCGCGGCGACCACTCCTACTACTGATTTGTTGCCCTTGCGGCGCAAAGAAAAGGCCCCGCCATCCGGCGGGGCCTTTTGCATGGGCAATCGGCAGATTACTCGTCCTTCTTGTCGCGCGACAGCAGGGCGATGGCGGCCTCTTTCGGGTTTTTCCCCTCATAGAGCACCTTGAAGATCTGTTCGCAGATGGGCATCTCGACGCCGCAGCGCGCCGCCAGCAGATGCACTTCCTTGGTGTTGCGATACCCTTCCACCACCTGACCGATCTCGGTCATGGCAGTGTCGACATCTTTACCGGCGCCAAGCGCCAGTCCGAAGCGACGGTTGCGCGACTGGTTGTCGGTACAGGTGAGCACCAGATCCCCGAGCCCGGCCATCCCCATAAAGGTTTTGGCATCGGCTCCAAGCGCAGCTCCAAGACGCTGCATCTCCACCAGACCCCGGGTGATGAGCGCGGTTCTGGCGTTGGCGCCAAAACCCAGCCCGTCGGAGAGACCGGCACCGATGGCGATGACGTTCTTCACTGCACCACCCAGTTGCAGACCGACGAAGTCCGGATTGGTATAGACCCGGAACGAACGGCCACAGTGCAGCAGATGGGAGAGATCGTCGGCGAAATCATCGTGGGTCGAGGCGACCGAGATGGCGGTCGGCATGCCGGCAGCCAGCTCCTTGGCGAAGGTCGGGCCGGAGATGACCGCCAGCGGCATCTCGTCACCCAGCACCTCGCGGGCCACATCCTGCAGCAGGCGGCCGCTGTCAGGCTCCAGCCCCTTGGTGGCCCAGGCGATACGGGTATCGGGGCGCAGGAAGGGTTTGACCTGAGTCAGCACCTGGCCGAATACGTGGCTCGGCACGACCAGCAGCAGTACGGGGGCAGCCTGTACCGCACGTTGCAGATCCGCAGTCAGCTGCAGATCGGCAGGAAAAGGGACATCCGGCAAAAATGCCTTGTTGCAGCGATCCTGTTCCAGCTCGGCGACATGGGCGGGGTCATGACCCCACAGCAGGGTCGGATGACCGTTGCGCGCCAGAGAAATGGCAAGGGCGGAGCCGTAAGACCCCGCCCCCAGGACCGAGATAGCGATCTGGTCAGCCATTATCAGGCTTCCGCAGTCGCCTGCTGGGCCTGAGCTTGCGCCATGTGCTGGGCAAACAGGGCATCGAAGTTGACCGGTGCCAGGTTCAGCTGCGGGAAGGAACCCTTGCTCACCATGTTGGCCACGGCTTCGCGGGCATACGGGAACAGGATGTTCGGGCAGAAGGCAGCCAGGCAGTGAGCCAGTTGCGGCTCCGGCAGGTTGCCGATGGTGAAGATACCGGCTTGCTGAACTTCGCACAGGAAGGCAGTTTCGGTTTCCAGCTTGCAGGTGACGGTCAGGGTCAGCACCACTTCGTAGACGCTGTCAGCCAGGATGTTGGTCTTGGTGTCCATATCCAGCTTGACGTCCGGCTGCCACTCTTTCTGGAAGATGTGCGGGGTGTTGGGCGCTTCGAAAGAGACATCCTTGGTGTAGACACGCTGGATGTGGAATTCCGGTTGTACTTCCTGGTTGTTGATCTCGTCAGCCATTTCGTTTGCTTCCTTTTATATGGATAAGTGGGCACAGGCCCTGCTTGAATCAGCGTTAATCAGCGCTTCTTGGTGACCGGCAGATTTTCTGCACGCCACTGGGCCATGCCACCGCCGAGCACATATACCTGCTGGAATCCGGCCTTGCTCAGTTGACGACCTGCGCCGCCCGCAGTCATTCCCGACTCGCACACCACTATGATGGGGGCATCTTTATGCTTTTCAACCGGGCCCAGGTTATTGCTCTGGATCTGGGTGAGGGGCAGGTGCTGGGCACCGGCCAGATGGCCCTTGGCGTACTCTTCCTGACTGCGAATATCCACCACGGTGGCGTTTTCACGGTTGATCAGCAGGGTCGCGGTGTGGTTGTTGACGGTTTTTACCGGAGAAAGACGGGCACGCACAGTGGTGTAAACCAGAGTGCCTGCCAGGCCGAACCAGGCTGCGGTCAGCAGCGGGTTGCGAGCCGCGAAATCCAAATACTCTTGCATCTTCTACTATCCAGGGATCAAGACAAGGGCCCGAGTATACATGGGGGAATAGCCAAGATCAGCCATCTTGGCGGGAAAGCGCGAGCAGGCTCCCATCACGATTCGGTATGTTGCGCCCCTGAAACGGCGCTGTGCGGAGCCGAGGGGGTCGCCCTTGGCTATCAGGTGACTATTTCGGCAGATGTAGTAATATTACGCTAGTTTCATTTCCCGCATTTTTTCCAATCCGAGAGGACATAGTCTTATGTCAACAGCTAAGAAACCTTTGGTTCTGGTCATCATGGACGGTTGGGGCTACAGCACCAAGCAGGAGTTCAACGCCGTCGCTGCCGCCAAGACTCCCAACCTCGATCGTCTGGCCCGTGATTACACCAGCACCCTGATCTCCGGCTCCGGCCTAGACGTCGGTCTGCCGGATGGCCAGATGGGCAACTCCGAAGTGGGCCACGTCAACATCGGTGCCGGTCGCATCGTCTATCAGGAGCTGACCCGCATCTCCAAAGACATTCAGGACGGCCCCTTCTTCGAGAACGTGGAGCTGGCCAAGGCTGTTGACGCTGCCGTGAGCAACGGCAAAGCCGTTCACATCATGGGTCTGATGTCTCCGGGTGGCGTACACAGCCACGAAGAGCACATCATGGGCATGATCGAGATGGCCGCCAAACGTGGCGCCGAGAAGATCTACTTCCACGCCTTCCTGGATGGTCGTGACGTGCCGCCGCGCTCCGCCCAGTCCTCCATCGAGCTGTTCGACGCCCTGTTTGCCAAGCTGGGCAAGGGCCGTTTCGCCTCCATGATCGGCCGTTACTACGCCATGGACCGCGACAACCGCTGGGATCGCGTGCAGCAAGCCTATGACCTGATGACCCAGGGCAAGGGCGAGTTCACCGCCGAGAGCGCCACCGAAGCACTGGCTGCCGCTTATGCCCGCGATGAGAACGACGAGTTCGTCAAAGCCACCCGCATCGGCGAAGCTGCCCCTATGGAAGATGGCGATGCGCTGATTTTCATGAACTTCCGTGCCGACCGTGCCCGTGAAATCACCCGCGCCTTCGTTGACACCGACTTCACCGGCTTCGCCCGTGCAGTCGAGCCGAAGCTGAACTTCGTGATGCTGACCGAATACGCGGCCGACATCAAAACTGCCTGTGCCTACCCGCCGACCGCTCTGGTCAACACCCTGGGTGAGTGGCTGGCCAAGCAGGGCAAGACCCAGCTGCGCATCTCCGAAACCGAGAAGTATGCTCACGTCACCTTCTTCTTCAACGGTGGCGAAGAGGCCTGCTTCACTGGCGAAGATCGCGAAATCGTCGCCAGCCCGAAAGTGGCTACCTATGACCTGCAGCCGGAGATGAGCTCCGAAGAGCTGACCGACAAGCTGGTTGCAGCCATCAAGAGCGGCAAGTACGACGTCATCATCTGTAACTACCCGAATGGCGACATGGTTGGTCACACCGGTGTGTTCGATGCCGCCGTCAAAGCCTGTGAAGCCGTTGACCACTGCATCGGTCGCGTTACCGACGCCCTAGCCGAAGTGGGTGGCGAGTGCCTGATCACTGCCGACCACGGCAACGCCGAGAAGATGATGGACGAAGAGACTGGTCAGGCTCACACCGCCCACACCAATCTGCCGGTTCCGCTCATCTACTTCGGTCGCAAAGCCGAGGTTGCCGAGGGTGGCAAACTGTCCGATCTGGCCCCCACCATGCTGACCCTGATGGGTCTGCCGGTACCGCCGGAAATGACTGGCAAGCCCCTGATGATTCTGAAATAATCCTTCCCCATGCGGGGATGCGAAGTTATTTCACCAAAAACCAGTCGCGTCGGCCTGTTGGCCGGCGCGCTGTTTTTTTGCCTGTCGTTTGGCGCCAGCAAACCGGTTTTGGCCGCCAATCAGCAGCTGGGCGCCATGCAGTCCCAGATCAAGGAACAACAGCAAACCATCAAGCTCAGCAAGCAGGAGCTGGCCAAGCTCAACGCCCAGCTAAAAGCTGACGAGCAGGCCATCTCGGCCGCCGCAGCCAAACTTGATGAGACCAGACAGCAACTCAAGCAAAACCAGCAGAAGCTGGCCAATCTGCAAAAAGACAAGCTGGCGCTGGAGCAACAAGCCAAACATCAGAAGCAACTGCTGGCCAAGCAGGCGGAAAGCGCCTTCACCGCCGGCAGTCACGATTACCTCAAACTGCTGCTCAATCAGCAGGATCCGGCCAAACTGAGCCGCTCCCTCGACTACTACGACTACCTCAACAAGGCGCGCATCGAAGCCATCGAGGCGCTGCGTGCCACCCGCGACAAGCTGGCGAAAAACCAGCAAGCCACCAAAGAGACCGAGAGCAAGCTGCAAGCCCTGCTGAGTGAACAGCAGGAGCACCACCAGACCCTGCTGGCCAGCCAGCAGAGCCGGGCCAAGGTGCGCAACCAGCTGCAACAGTCGGTCGAGGATGACGAACAGAAGCTGACCCAGCTGGTCAAGGCGGAGAAAGCGCTGAAGGCCCGACTGGAAGAGCTGCGTCGCAAACGGGAAGAGCAGGAGCGCCGCGAACGGGCCGAACGGGAACGGCTGGCCAAGCTGAAGGCGGAACAGGAGCGTCAGCGCCGTCTGGCAGAACAGCGCCGTGCCGAGCAGCAGCGTCAGGATCAGGCGAGCCAGCAGGAGGTCGCCAGCACCAAGCCGGAGCGCGGTTCCGGCATCAGCAGCGCCGGCCACTACACCGGGCTCAAGACCAACGGCAGCCTGCGCTGGCCGGTACAGGGGCCGATCCTCATCGCCTACGGCTCGCCGCGTACCGCCGAACTGAAGTGGAAAGGCACCCTGATCGGCGCCAGCGAAGGAACCCAGGTCAAGGCGGTCGCCCCGGGTCAGGTAGTCTACGCCGACTGGCTCGACGGCTTCGGTATGCTGCTGGTGATCGACCACGGCAGCGGCTACATGAGCCTCTACGGTCACAACCAGTCGCTGCTGCGTCAGGTGGGCCAGAATGTGGAGCAGGGCGAACCGGTGGCGCTGGTCGGCGACAGCGGTGGACAGGACAGGCCCGGCCTCTACTTCGAGATCCGCTATCAAGGCGAGGCCATCAACCCGACCAAGTGGCTGGGCAAGCGCTCGTAACGCCGCGCACCAGCCCACATCAGCCAAAAGCCTGCCCTGCGCAGGCTTTTGTCATTCAAGGGGAAGAGGCACCTCCCCTCTTTGGTGAAAAATTACATATTTTTCAGTCAGCTCAGGGGAAGACGATCAAACCGACCTGCTCCAGCAGCGTCTGCTGCTGATCCTCGTTAATCATCACCCCCTGCAGATCGATCCGGCGCAGATCCAGCCCCGGCAGATCACACTGGCGCAGGTCGCAACCCTGCAGGCTGAAGCTGCTCCAGTCGATCTGGCCAAACTCGGAACCACTGAGGTCAGACCCCGCCAGTGATGCGCCGAACAGGTTGGCCCCCTGCCAGCGGTTGCCGCTGAGCTCGCACTTCTCCAGCAGGCAGCCTTCGAAACTGGCATAGCTGAAGTTGTTGCCGGTCAGGTGCGCCTCGCAGAAGTAGCTTTTGGCGGTGATCCTGTTGGCAAAGCTGGCATGGCCGAAGTTGATGCCTACCGCCTGACAGTCGCGCAGCTCCAGCCCCAGACACTGGCTGCGACTGCAATCGACCATGGTGAGATCGCAGCGCAGAAAGCTCGCCTCGCGCAGGTCGCAACCCTGCATCAGACAACTCTGCTCGCTCTCCCGATCGTAGAAGCTGCAATCGACGAAGCGGCTCTCACCAAGATCGAGCCAGGAGAAGTCACAGCCGATAAAGCGGCACTCCGAGAAGTGCTCCCCCTCCACCTCATCCTGCGTGAAACGCACCTGTGCGAACTGCTTGCCTTTTACCATCGGAAATCTGCCTCTTTACGGTTTCATATGCTGACTTTCGCCGCCAAAAACGGTAATGTTACAAGTAACATTCATCCTGGATACCGTCATGAGCCCCACTCGCAAGCGCCGCCCCACCCTGCAGGATATCGCCGACCTGACCGGGGTCACCAAGATGACCGTCAGCCGCTATCTGCGCGATCCGCAGACCGTGGCCGAGGGCACCCGCGAGCGGATCGCCGCGGCGGTGGAGGAGCTGGGCTATATCCCCAACCGGGCGCCGGATATTCTCTCCAACGCGACCAGTCGGGCGATCGGCATCCTGATCCCTTCCCTCTCCAACCAGGTCTTCTCGGCGGTGATCCACGGCATCGAAGCGGTGACCCGACCGGCCGGCTACCAGACCCTGCTCGCCCACTACGGCTACAGCCCGGAGCGGGAGGAGGAGCAGATCGCCTCGCTACTCTCCTACAACGTGGATGGCCTGATCCTCTCCGACAGCCGCCACACCGAGCGAACCCGCAAGATGATCGCCACTGCCGGCATTCCGGTGGTGGAGACCATGGATCTCCCCCCCGACCCCATCGACATGGTGGTCGGCATGGATCACAAGGCGGCCGCCCGGGCCATGGTATCAGAGATGCTGCGCCGGGGCCGACGTCAGGTGGTCTATCTCGGCGCCCGTCTCGACGTGCGGACCCAGCTGCGGATGGAGGGTTATTATCAGGCGATGCAGGACTTCGGCCTCACCGGCCAGCACCTGCTGACCGAGCAATCCTCCACCTTTACCCTCGGCGGCGAGCTGCTCGATCAGGCGCTGGCGCGCTACCCCGACCTCGACGGCATCTTCTGCACCAACGATGACCTGGCCGTCGGCGCCCTGCTGCAGTGCCAAAGCCGCTGGATCCCGGTGCCGCAGCAGATTGCCATCGCCGGCAGCAACGCCCTCGACATCGGCCACGCCATGACCCCCAAGCTGGCCAGTATCGTAACCCCCCGCGAAGAGATCGGCCGCGAAGCGGCCACCATGCTGCTCGCCCGCCTCGGCGGCAAACCGCCAGCCGAGAGCCGCAAGGATATGGGCTTCACCCTCTATGAGGGAGAAAGCCTCGGCTGATCCCTTGCCATCATGGCGCGTTGGCCCGTCATGATGGCGCATCCTGCCACCGCGTCTCGCCATCCTCTGCTCTATGCTGGCCCGGCATTCCAGCCACATGTCAGGAGCAGAAGATGAACAACACCGAACGATTGCAAGCCTGCCTGCAGCGCGTTGTCTGCGATCCCCGCTTTACCCTGGCCGAACTCGACCAGTGGTTCACCCCGGATTACTGCCAGCGGGTGAACGGCGAGCAGCTCGACTACGCCGCCTTTCGCCAGCACATAGCGACGCTCAGAGATCATCTGGCCGAAGCCACCATCGAGTTTGTCGCCACCATCGCGCAAGGGGACAGGGTGCACTCGACCCATGTGGTACGAGCCACCCGCCACGATGGCGCCCCGCTGGTCTGCAAGGTGAGCGGTCTCTTCACCTTTCGCGACGGCAAGATCTGCCAGACCGACGAGGTGACCTGCCTGCTGAGCGGCAGCGAGCAGGATGCCGACATAGGTTCACGACGCTGAGTCGCGCCGGGCGAAACGCTGGTGCGCGCGGGAGAAGGCGGCGGGATCTTCGTAACCGAGCAGGTCGGCAATCTGCGCCGATGTGAACCCCTGATACTGCAACTGGCGGGCCCGCCCCATCACCACCTGCTCGCGCCACTGGCGGAAGGTGCAGCCCAGCTGCTGGAGGAAAAGCCGGTTGAGGGTGCGCAGCGAAGCGCCGCAATCCATGGCCAGCTCGGCAAGCGTGGTGTTGATGGAGGGCGCCTGACAGAAGCGCTCCAGCACCCGCAGCAGGCGCGGGTCGAGGTTGGCCGCCAGCGCAGGCTGGGCCACTTGCGGGGCAGCTCGCGCCAACTCGTGACCAATCACCGTCAGATAGGCCTCCCGCTCGGCCCCCTCTTCCAGCTCGCTGAGGCGGGCAAAGAGGCCGGCCAGCAGCGGTGTCACCTGGCGCAGGCCAAAAGGGGCTGATAGGGACGATGCGGTATAGATAAGCGAGAGGCGAGAGTGGCGCAGCACGCGAAATTCATGCTCCCAGCCCGCCGGAATAAAGCAGAGCTGGCCGGCAACCAGCAGCTCGCTGGCAGCACCGCCGGTGATAACGCCGCCACCGTCGTGCATGTAGCAATACTGGGCCTGTGGATGGCAGTGCAGCGAAGTGAAGTGCCCTTGCGGGCAGGAGCGATGGAGAAAGGACATATCGGCCAGCCGGATAAGAAACCGACCACGACCATAAGGGAGCAGACGGCACCCTGTAAATGGCTTTTCCGCCGTCAGAATGGCCAAAAGAAGCAGGCCACCCGAGGGTGGCCTGTTCGATTTATCTACACGACTTGCGCTTAGCGTTTAACCAATTCAACCGCTTCGCGGGAGAGGCGAGTCACCTCTTCCCAGTTACCGCTCTTGACCGCATCGGCCGGCAGCATCCAGGAGCCGCCGACGGTGGCCACGCACTTGAGCGCCAGATAGTCGGCCACGTTTTTCGGGCCGATACCGCCGGTGGGGCAGAACTTCACCTGGGGCAGCGGCGCGGCAATGGCGGAGAGCGCCTTGGTACCGCCGTTCGCTTCGGCCGGGAAGAACTTCAGGTGGTCGTAGCCCGCTTCCAGCGCCTGCATCACTTCAGACGGAGTAGCCACACCCGGGATCAGCGGTGCAGTGCTCTTGGCCGCATGGGCCAGCAGGGCCGGGGTCATCCCCGGGGAGATGACGAAACGGGCACCGGCAGCAACTGCTGCGTCAAACTGCTCGCAGTTGAGCACGGTACCGGCACCGACCATGGCATCCGGCATCGCCTTGGCGATGAGGGCGATGGCATCGAGCGCCACCGGGGTGCGCAGGGTGATTTCGAAGACAGAGATGCCGCCGTCGAGCAGCGCCTTGGCCATCGGCAGGGCCTGATCCAGCTCGTTGATAACCATCACGGGTACCAGCGGGGAGGCGGCAAACACCTCGGCCGGGGTCACTTTCCAGTTCTGCATAGCTCTTCCTTAGTCAAAGATGGTGGCGCCACACTCGGCGCTCGATACCGCGCGACGCATCACGCTGAACAGTTCACGACCCCACCCCTCTTGTTCCAGAGTGAGGTCAATCTCGGCCTGGGTACGGCCACTCAAATCGGTCAGGCAGTCGAGGCTGCCGTTTACCGCGTCAACCCGCAGCAGATCGCCATCGGCAAGCAGGCCAATGGCCCCGCCGTGCAGCGCTTCCGGGGTGACGTGGATGGCGGCCGGGATCTTGCCGGAAGCACCTGAGAGACGGCCGTCGGTGACCAGCGCCACCTTGTAACCCGCCTTCTGCAGGTTGCCGAGCACCGGCATCAGCTTGTGCAGCTCCGGCATGCCGTTGGCGGCCGGGCCATTGTGGCGCACCACGATCACGGCATCCTGATTGAGATCACCCGCCTTGTAGG
Organism: Aeromonas jandaei; assembly: GCF_037890695.1. Taxonomy (NCBI): domain Bacteria; kingdom Pseudomonadati; phylum Pseudomonadota; class Gammaproteobacteria; order Aeromonadales; family Aeromonadaceae; genus Aeromonas; species Aeromonas jandaei. Next base: position 631,765 of record NZ_CP149571.1, read on the forward strand.
CCGCTTCCACCGCATGCTGGGAGGAGAAGACCCGCGCCGGCGCTTCAATCACCCGATACTCGGGAGCCACGGCGGAGACCTTGACCACGGCGCGGCCCAGATTGCCCGCCAGCAGCTTGGTGCCGCCGGTGGCCTGGAATACGCTGCCGGAAGGCGACAGCACGCTCGCATCGCCGCTCTCACCGACCGGCTGCCATACCAGCTGGCCGTCGACCAGAGCCGGACGGCTGAGGTAATCCTGCATCTCGCCAAAGACCGGGGTGGCATCCATATGGATCAGCCCCTCTTCGGCCAGACGGCGCATCAGGCCGGGCACGCCGCCCGCCTGTTCGAAGGCGTTGACGTCGGCCGGGCCATTCGGGTACATGCGAACCAAGAGCGGCACCACGTCGGAGAGATCGCTGATGTCATCCCAGGTCAGTACCAGACCGGCCGCGCGGGCCAGCGCCACCATGTGGATGCTGTGGTTGGTGCTGCCGCCGGAGGCGAGCAGGGCCACCAGACCATTGACCAGCGAGCGCTCATCCAGCACTTCGCTCAGCGGGCGATAGGCCGGAGAACCCGGGATCATGGCGCTGATGCGGCGGGCCGCCTCAATGGTCAGGGCATGGCGCAGTTCGCTGTGCGGGTGGACGAAGGCGGAGCCCGGCAGCATCAGGCCCATGGCCTCGAACACCAGCTGATTGGTGTTGGCAGTGCCGTAGAAAGTGCAGGTGCCCGCTGCATGGTAGGCGCCGCACTCCATCTGCAGCAGGGCATCGCGGCCCACTTCACCGGCGGCGTACTGCTGGCGAACCTTCACCTTCTCGTCGTTGCTGATGCCGCTCGCCATCGGGCCGGCCGGCACGAAGGCAGTCGGCAGGTGAGCGTGGGAGAGGGCCCCCATGATCTGGCCCGGAGCGATCTTGTCGCAGATACCGAGCAGCAGGGTGGCATCGAAAGTGTTGTGAGAGAGCGACAGCGCGGTTGCCTGAGCAATCAGATCGCGGGAGAAGAGGGACATGTCCATCCCCGGCTGACCCTGAGTCACCCCGTCGCACATGGCGGGCACGCCGCCAGCAACCTGAGCACTGTGGCCCAGCTCGGCCAAGGCTCCCTTGATGATATCCGGATAACCCTGATAGGGCTGATGGGCACTCAGCATGTCGTTGTAGGCGGTGACGATGCCGACGTTGGCACGGGTCATGTCGAGGATGCGACCCTTCTCGTCACTGCTGCAGGCGGCCACGGCGTGGGCCAGGTTGCCGCAGGCCAGTGCGGCGCGGGTCTTGCCCTGCTCGGCCTGACGCTGGATGCGGGCCATAAAGGCCTGACGACGGGCGGCACTGCGCTCGCGGATGCGGGCAGTGACGTCGGAAATTACCTTATGAATCATTGGGCTTGCTCCAATGCTGTGACGGCGCGGTCAACCACCTGTTCGAAGGTGCCGTCGATATCGATGTGGAATACACCGGCTTCGCCATCCGGGCGCTCCAGGGTATCGAACTGACTTTGTACCATGCTTTCGCGCATGAAGTGGCCCTTGCGGGCACGCATCCGCTCGAGGATCAGCGGCTGGCTGCCATCGAGGAAGATAAAGCTGACCGACTCGTTGCCTTCGCGGATCTGGTCGCGGTACTGTTTTTTGAGGGCGGAGCAGACGATGATGCCGGTCTCGTTCTTCTGCTCGAGACTGTAGGCAGCGTCGCGGATCCGCTCCAGCCAGGGGGCGCGATCCTCATCGTTGAGGGGGTTGCCGCCAGCCATCTTCTGGATGTTGGCCTTGGGGTGGAGATCATCACCATCGATGAACTTGGCGCCCAGCGCTTCTGCCACCTTGAGGCCCACGCTGGATTTACCGCTGCCACATACACCCATCACGATAATGCACTTACCCGCCATAATTTGACCTCTGTCCCACTTTTCAAAAAACCAGCTGTTGATGGGTTCTAATCTAGCACGTTACCGGTAACATGTTACCGGTAACGATTAAAAATGTGAAGTCTGCCACAGACTGAGCAAACCCATAGTCACCTGGGCATATGATGTTGAGCCCTTGCCATAAATCTAAATAAATCATAAAGATATGGTTTGTCGACGGATCGACAGGGTGTCACTACCGAACTTGGATTAAGGAACGCATAACAATGTCTGACCTCTCCCTGATCATGACGGCCGCCGGCTCGATCGTGCTGCTGCTCTTCCTGGTGATGAAGGCTCGTCTGCACGCCGTCGTCTCCCTCATTCTGGTCTCCATGGTGGCCGGTCTTGCCGCCGGCATGAACCCGGCCGACATCGCCGCCACCATCCAGAAAGGGATGGGCGGCACCCTCGGCTTCGTCGCCGTGGTGGTGGCGCTGGGTGCCATGTTTGGCAAGGTGATGGAAGTGACCGGTGCCCTCGACCGGGTGGCTCACACCCTGCTCGGCAAGTTCGGCGTCAAGCGCGCCAACTGGGCCATGGCCCTGACCGGCTTTGTCTGCGCCCTGCCGCTCTTCTTTGACGTGGCCGTAGTGCTGCTGATCGGCGTCGCCTTCGCCATCGTCCGTCGTGGCGGCGGCAGTGTGGTGAAGATCGGTATCGCCCTGCTGGCGGGTATCGCCACCTGTCAGGCCTTCCTTATTCCGGCGCCGGGCCCGATCCTGGTGGCTTCCCAGCTGGGTGCCGACTTCGGCTACATGATCCTGTTCGGCCTGATCGCAGCCGTACCGGCACTGATCCTGGCTGGCCCGCTGTTCGGTGACTTCATCAGCAAGATCGTCGATGTACCGCTGCCTGCCGATGCCCAGAACAGCGTGCACGATGACAGCAAATCCCTGCCCTCCTTCGGGCTGGCCATGGGTCTCATCGGCCTGCCGCTGCTGATGATCGGCCTCAAGACCATCGTCGGCCGCTTCGTCGAGGCGGGCTCTACCCTGCACAACTGGCTGGAGTTCATCGGTCACCCCTTCACTGCCATCATGGTCGCCTGTCTGGCCGCCTTCTATCTGCTGGGTATTCGCCGCGGCATGTCCCGTGACGAGGTGATGAGCGTCTGCAACAGCGCCATCCAGCCGGCCGGCGTCATCATTCTGGTTACCGGTGCCGGTGGCGTCTTCAAGCAGGTACTGGTTGATTCCGGCGTGGGTGCCGCCCTTGGCAACATGCTGGCCGACTCCGGTCTGCCCATCGTCGCACTGGCCTTCATTCTGGCCGCCGCGGTACGGGTGATTCAGGGCTCCGCCACCGTCGCCATGCTGACCGCCTGTGGTCTGGTGCTGCCGATGCTGGAGCCGCTCGGCCTGAACGGTGCCCAGCTGGCTGCCGTCACCATCGCCATCGGCGGCGGTGCCATCGTGCTCTCCCACGTCAACGACTCCGGTTTCTGGCTGGCCAACCGCTACCTCGGCCTCTCCGAGAAGCAGACCCTGCAGACCTGGACCGTGATGGAGACCATCATCGGCACCACCGGCGGCGTGATGGCGATGATCATTTACAGCTTCCTCTGATCACTGCCGATACGCACAAAAAAGGCCTCACTTGTGAGGCCTTTTTCATCTTTCTGACGATTCTTTCTTTGGCTGAGAGGGCGAGATTGCTAGAATCGCCTATTCATCGCTCCGAGTGGAACGCTTAACCCCGTGATTTCAGGTCTCTCTATGCATTCATCGGCCCATTATCGACAACTGCTGACACGCCTGCCCCAGATCGCCGTCGCGGCAGACCAGTTTGAAGTGCTCTACAGCGCCAAGGATTTCAAGCGCCGCATTCTTGCACTCATCGCCAGTGCCACCCAGCGCATCTATCTGGTCGCGCTCTATCTGCAGGATGACGACGCGGGTCGCGAGATCCTCACCGCCCTCTACGAGGCCAAGCAGCGCAATCCGGCCCTCGACGTCAAGGTGTTCGTCGATTTCCACCGTGCCCAGCGCGGTCTGATCGGCAAGGGCAAGCAGGGTGGCAACCACCTGATGTATCAGGAGATGGCTGCCCGCTACGAGCACAAGATCGAAATCTACGGCGTACCGGTCAAGGGGCGCGAGCTGCTCGGCGTGTTGCACCTCAAGGGCTTCATCTTTGACGATGCGGTGCTCTACTCCGGTGCCAGCCTCAACGACATCTACCTGCACCAGCAGGATCGCTACCGCTTCGACCGCTATCACCAGATCATCAGCCCGGAGCTGGCCCGCAGCATGGTCAACTACGTGGATGACCTGTTCGTGAAGAGCGACGCCGTGCAGCGGCTGGATCGCAGCGACGTGCCCAGCGCCAAACAGCTGAAAGGGCCGATCCGCCGTTTCAAGCTGAGCCTGCGTCAGGGGCAGTACCGCTTCGCCACCATGCCGGTCAATACCCAGGAGGTGGCCATCACCCCGATGGCGGGTCTGGGCAAACGCAACAACCAGCTCAACCAGATGATCCGCAATCTGGTGCGCTCCACCGAGCGGGAGATCTTCATCTGCACACCTTACTTCAACCCGCCCAAGGAGTTGAGCAAGGATATCGAGGATCTGCTGCAGCGCGGCTGCAAGGTAACCATTGTGGTGGGCGACAAGACCGCCAACGACTTCTTCATCCCGCCGGAGGAGAAGTTCTCCACCATCGGCGGCCTGCCCTATCTGTACGAGACCAACCTGCGCAAGTTTGCCGAGCGCAACCAGCATCACATCGATGATGGTCGCCTCAACCTGATGCTCTGGTGCTGCGAGCGCAACTCCTACCATCTCAAGGGGATCTTCGTGGATGACGAGTGGGCCCTGCTCACTGGCAACAACCTCAACCCGCGCGCCTGGGCGCTGGATCTGGAGAACGGCCTGCTGGTGCACGATCGTCGCCACCACCTGCGTCCCCAGTTCAATGCCGAGCGGGAGAACATTCTGGCCAACACCAAGCGGATCAGCCACTTCGATCAGGTTGAGCAGATCCACGACTACCCGGAGCAGGTGCGCAAGCTGCTGGGACGGATCCACCGGGTCAAGGCGCATCTGCTGCTCAAGCGGATCATCTGACTTCGGGGCGCGCAGCGCCCACTCTGCCCAACGGCAATCAGACCAAGGCCTCCCGTTTTCGGCAGGCCTTTGTTATATCCGCCATCTCCCCCGCGTTGGCAGCCCTGCCAGCAGCAACTCGGCTTGCATCGGCCCCTCAACAACCCCTATCATCTGGACATATTTACAGTGTTTTCGGGCATCTAATTGATGAAATTGGATAAAATTCCTCTCGACAGCCTCAAGGGTGTCGGCAGCAAGATGCAGGAGAAGCTCGAGCGGCTGGGACTGGCCACGGTACAGGGCCTGCTGTTCCACCTCCCCCTGCGCTACGAGGACCGCACCCAGGTGTGGCCCATCGGCGATCTGCCGCCCGGGCTGCACGGCGCCGTCGAGGGGGAGATCCAGGACACTCAGCTGGTGATGGGGCGCCGTCGCATGCTGGTCTGCCGTATCAGCGATGGCACCGGCACTCTCACCCTGCGCTTCTTCAACTTCACCGCCGCCCAGAAGAACAGTCTGGCGACAGGCCGCCTGATGCGCTGCTTTGGCGAGGTGCGCCCCGGCAAATACGGGCTGGAGATGGCCCACCCCGAGTACAAGCTGCTCGGCGAGGAGCAAGCCGGCCAGACCGAAGAGGCACTCACCCCCGTCTACCCGACTACCGAAGGACTGCGCCAGCTCACCCTGCGCAACCTCACCAATCAGGCGCTGGCCCAGCTCGACCTCTATGGCGTCGAGGAGCTGCTGCCCGCCGGCCTCTATCCCCACCAGATTGAGCTGGCCGCCGCCCTGAAATTGCTGCACCGTCCGCCCCCCTCGGTGGCTCTGCCGCTGCTCGAGAGCGGCCAACATCCGGCCCAGCAGCGGCTGGTGCTGGAGGAGCTGCTGGCTCACAACCTCTCGGTACTCAAGGTGCGCGCTCAGGCACAAACCCAGCTGGCCCGCGCCCTCAAACCGGCGCCCGCGCTGGTCGAACAGCTGCTCGGCGCCCTGCCGTTCAAGCCCACCGGCGCCCAGAGCCGGGTGGTGGCCGAGATAAGCAAGGATCTGCAACAGAGCCACCCCATGATGCGGCTGGTGCAGGGTGACGTAGGCTCCGGCAAGACCCTGGTCGCCGCGCTGGCCGCCCTGCAGGCCATCGGCAACGGCTGTCAGGTGGGCTTGATGGCGCCGACCGAGCTGCTGGCGGAACAGCACGCCATCAACTTCGCCAAGTGGTTGGAGCCGCTCGGCATCGGAGTCGGCTGGCTGGCGGGCAAGCAGAAAGGCAAGGCGCGGGAGGAGGCGCTGGCCGCCATCGCCGATGGCAGCGTCAAGATGGTGGTGGGCACCCACGCCATCTTTCAGGAGCAGGTGGTGTTCCAGCGTCTGGCGCTGGTCATCATCGATGAACAGCACAGATTCGGGGTACATCAGCGCCTCGCCCTGCGCGAGAAAGGGGAGCGTGAGGGCGTCCATCCCCATCAGCTCATCATGACCGCCACCCCTATCCCCCGCACCCTGGCGATGACCGCCTATGCCGACCTCGACACCTCGGTCATCGACGAACTGCCGCCGGGCCGAACCCCCATCACCACGGTCGCGCTGCCCGACAGTCGTCGTGGCGATGTGATCGAACGGGTCAAGCTCGCCTGCACCGAGGGCAAGCAGGCCTACTGGGTCTGCACCCTGATCGAGGAGTCGGAGGTGCTGGAGTGTCAGGCCGCCGAGGATACCGCCGCCGAGCTGCAGAACCTGCTGCCCGGCCTGCACATTGGGCTGGTGCACGGCCGGATGCGTCCGGTCGAGAAACAGCGGGTGATGGAGGAGTTCAAGGCAGGCATACTGCAACTGCTGGTCGCCACCACCGTCATCGAGGTGGGGGTGGATGTGCCCAACGCCAGCCTGATGATCATCGAGAACCCGGAACGGCTCGGGCTGGCCCAACTGCACCAGCTGCGCGGCCGGGTCGGACGCGGAGCGGTAGCCTCGCACTGCGTGCTGCTCTATCATGCCCCCTTGTCCAAAACGGCCCAGAGCCGGCTCGGGGTGCTGCGTGAGACCAACGATGGCTTCCTCATCGCCCAGCGGGATCTGGAGCTGCGCGGCCCGGGGGAACTGCTCGGCACCCGCCAGACCGGTCTGGCCGATCTCAAGATCGCCGATCTGGTGCGGGATCAACCGCTTATTCCGCAGGTACAGAAGATGGCGCGCTTCCTCATGGATAGGCATCCGAGTCATGTCGAACCCTTGATACGGCGCTGGCTTGGCTTACGGGATCACTATTCCAATGCCTGACCTGCGGAATCACGCTGCCAACACCTGATCGCTCAACCAATACAGGAGGAAAGCACTTATGAATTCCTGGCTACGCGGCCTGCTCTACACCTTTGCCTTCCTGCTGCTCTTTGTCTGGGTTGCCCTCGGCCTGTTCGACGCCGAGCGCGCCAAAGGCCCCATCGCCAGCTGGATCAGCCAGCAGACCGGCGTGCCGGTCACCATAGGGCGACTGGTATTCAACCCGCTCCACCCCTACACCCTGCTGGCGGAGCAGGTGCGCTACGGCGATGCAGTCTCCCTCGACAAGATCTATCTGGAGATCGAGAGCATCGACTGGCTGAACCGCGATGTGCGGATCGCCCATCTCGACCTCATTCGCCCCGCCATCAAGCTGCCGCTGCCCAACCAGCTGCCCAGCCTGCCGGTGCACTCCCTCTCCATCGGTGACAGCACCATAGACAGGCTGAGCCTTGAGAGCGACGGGCTGACCCTGCGCGGCCTCAACGCCACCCTGAGCGACTGGGATCTGATCGATCCGAAACGCCAGCCACAGGCCAACCTGACCCTCAACATCGGCCAGCTGGAGACACCACAGTTCACCTTCGCCCGTCTCAGCCTGAAAGGGCGGCTGGAGGGAGAGGTACTGCGCAGCGACAAGCTGGTGACCAACCTGTTTGACGGCCTGCTGGAGAGCGGCATGGTGCTCGACTGGCCGGCACGAACCCTAGAACTGCACGATCTCAAGGCGCGCGGCATGCGGGTCGAGCTGGGGGATCTGGCACAGCACCAATTCCCGCTGCGGCAGGTGTCGCTGGATCGCGGCCAGTTCGACCAGGTGAGCATCAACTCCATCGAGCAGGAGCTCTCCTTCAACAACTTCAGTGGCCAGCTCACCGCCTTCAACTGGCAGGCTGGCAGCCAGCCCAGCGGCTATCTGGCGGGCACGCTGGGCGACATGGGGCGCGGCCTGTTCCAGCTGGAGGGGATCAAGGGCAAGCTCGCCTTCTCTCCCCAGCAGCTCGACGGAGAACTGCAGGGCAAAGCCTATGAAGGGGAGTTCAATGTCGAGCTCTCCCTCGATACCCAGCAGCAGAAGCTGACCCTGAAAGACGTGGCGCTGAGCGGCATGGATATCAGCCTGCCGCAGGGTTGGTGGCAGGATTGGCAGGGCTGGCGCCCGCAGCAGGTGGATATCCGCAAGCTGGCGTTCGACAAGCTCAAGGTGCTCTCCTTCGACGATTCAATCCCTCTGTCGCTGACCGGCTGGCAGCTCTACCTGAGCGATCTCGCCCTGCGTGGCAATCAGCCCGGCCCGCTGCTGGGCCGTGCCCGTATCGAGAGCAAGTGGTTCGAGCTGGTGTGGGATGGCCTCAGCGCCCGCAACGGCGAACTGGATGGCGAGCTGACCCCCAGCTCCTGGCAGTTGGGCAAGCTCACCAGCTCGCTGCCGGATGAGGGCAGCCTCAGCATGAGCGGCCAGTGGGCACGCGAACCGGGCCAGAGCAGCACCCTGCAGTTGAAGGCGACCAAGCTCGATCTGGAGCAGTGGGGCAAGATGTTCGGCTCTCCCGTCTCCTTCTCCGGCAAGGCAGATCTGAGTGCCGACCTGCAGGCGGAGCACGGCAGCGCACCGGGTGAGTGGCGCAGCACCCTGCAGGGCAGTTTCGCCCTCGACGCCAACGAACCCTTCTGGGACAAGGTGAAGATAGACCCGCTGCTGGATCAGTGGTTCAAGCAGGCAACAGCACCGGCGCTCAATCCGGATCAGCTGTGGCAGGCGATGCAGGGTGGCGATACCCCCTTCTACCGCGTCAGGCTGCAGGGCAAGATCGACAAGGGGCAGCTACAGCTCGAACAGGCTGGCGCCTCCACCATAACTCACCTGCTGGGTGCGCAGGGCGGCCTCGATCTGGTCAAGGAGCAGTGGCAACTCGATCTGGGAGTGCTCAACGGCAACCGCTGCGCCGAGCTGATCGGCCAGTGGCGCGGCCCGCTCACCGCGCCCACTCTGAGCTGGGACTTCAAACAGAAGCCGGATGGCTGCGGCTGGGAGACCGGGGTGCGCTACCCGCCGCAGGGCAACAGTGCGCCACTCTGGCGACCGGCTCCGGCGCCAAAAGCCCAAGCCCAAGCCCAAGCCCAAACCCAAACCCAAACCCAAACCCAAACCCAAACCGAGCAGGCGACCAACAGTCAGCAAGGGTAAAAACAGACAAGGCCTCATAATGAGGCCTTGTTGTTTGATGGGGAAACGACGTGGTTACTGGCCCGGACGGCGGGGCGGCTGCACCACGTAGTGACCGCAGAACTCCGCCGCCAGCTTGCCGCCGCTGAACAACTGGATATTGAGGCTGAAGGTGGCAGGCTCGCCCCGTTTTAGCGGCTGCAGTACAGCGGGCATACCCTCGCGGGCCACCCGCGCCTCCGGCTCCTCATCGACCGGGCCATGATATTTGATGGTGCTCTCGGCCAGCACAGGTTCGCCCACCAGCCCCTCCTCTTTAAGTTGCAACCAGATCAGCCCCCAGCCCGCCAGCACGCACTGACTGTAGACACTGCCGGCAAACATGCTGCCGTGCACGTTGAGGTTGGCCGCCAGATTGGCCTTGAGGTGGAAGGTCTGGCCGTCGTAGTGGCTGATGTGCATCCCCATCTTCTCGCTGATGGGCACCCCGCGCGACCAGCGGGTGGTGAGATCCTGACACCACTCCGGCCGATACTGGATGGTCTGCAACGGGCTCAGGGATTTGATCATCTGACGATGGGGAATGCGGCCAAAGGAGACGGGGCCGCCCCCCACTTCGAGAAAACCGCACTTGCGATAGAACTCCACCGCCTCCTGACGGGCGTTCATCACCAGCCGTTTCACCTTCTCGCTGCGGGCCAGCTGCTCGAGATCCTCCACCATTTTGGCGCCCAGCCCCTGGCCGCGATATTCGGGACGCAGCGCCATAAAGCGGATCTGCGCCTCGTCGCCGCCGATAAAGAGGCGCCCCACTGCGATGGGGGTGCCATCGGGTGCCAGCATCAGCCGGTGAATGGCAACCGTGTCGTATTCGTCCCGCTCGGAACCGACGGGCAGATTGAAGGGCTTACGCAGAAGTTCCCAGCGCAACTGGTAATAGGCATCCAGCTCGGCGGCTGTCTGAGGGGTGACTACCCGATACATAGTTTCATCCTTGAGTTTGCGCCGACTGGCAGATGGAAGGGCTTACGCAGACGTTTCCAGCGCAGCTTGCAGTAAGTACCCGGCTCGGCTGCCGTTTGGGGGGTGACCACCCGGTACATAGATCGATCCTTGAGTTACACTGGTCGGAAACCATCTTGCCGTGCAAATTCATGGACTTCAATCTGCAAGCGTACCAAGCCGATCACTTGTTGCACCTCAGCGTCAAACCCCAGCGCCGCCTCACCGTGCAGGAGAATGACCAGCATCGCTGGCTGGAGATAGACGGCGTGGTGCAATCCGCCATGTCGCTCGCCGACCCCGCAGCCCTCTGTCTGCCCCATCAGCGGGTCATCGCCTGCCTGCTGCCGGAACAGGCCGGGCAGATCCTCGAACTGGGGTTGGGTGGTGGTGATCTCACCCGCCATCTGAGTCAGCGCTGGCCCGATGCCCGCCACGAGTGCGTCGATCTCGACGAAGAGGTGCTGACCGTTTATCAGCAGTTTTTCCAGCATCAGGAGAGCGATGAACGCGCCGCGCCGGCACTCCATCAGGCCGATGCCCTCGCCTTTCTGGAGCAGAGCGAACAGCAGTACGATCTCATCCTGCTCGATCTCTTCAGTCAGGATGGCAACCCGCTGCTGCTGTTTCAGGAGCGGCTCTACCGGGCGCTGGCTCCCCGCCTCTGCGGCACTCTGGTCATCAACCTGTTGCCGCGCACCGAACTGGAGCTAACCCACGCCCTGACGCTGATAGAACAGTGGATTGGCCCAGCCACCCCCTACCCAGTCGCTGGGCTCATCAACGTGATCGTCCACGTCATACCGCGGGATCAGGCATCCTCAGACCTGTAGCCAGAAGGTAACCGGGCCGTCGTTGACCAGCGCCACCTTCATGTCGGCGGCAAAACGCCCGGTTGCGGTCGGGATGCCGCTGGCAGCAGCCTTCGCCACGAAGTAGTCATAGAGGCGTTCGGCCTCGCTCGGGTGGGCGCCGCAGGAGAAGCTCGGGCGCATCCCGCTCTTGGTATCGGCCGCCAGGGTAAACTGGGAGACCACCAGCAGGCTGCCACCGATCTGGCTGACATTGAGGTTCATCTTGCCGTTCTCGTCACTGAAGACACGATATCCGCTCACCTTGTGCAGCAGCTTGTCAGCCTTGGCCTCATCATCCCCCTGCTCCACCCCGAGCAGTACCAGCAGTCCCTGACCGATGGCGCCGGTCACCTCCCCCTCGACGGTCACGCTGGCCTCGCTGACCCGCTGAATCAGTGCAATCACATCCCTCTCCTCTGAAAACAGAACGACCGCCCCGGCTCGATTGCAGGGGCGGTCGTCGATGCTACCAATAAACCGGTGGCCAAGGCGATGGCTTAGCCAAGCTCCTCGCTCGCCGGCTTCTCGTACTCGCCGAGGCAGGCGGTAGTCTCCGCGCCGAGCAGCACCACCAGCCAACTCAAATAGACCCAGACAAACAGGATCGGGATGGTGGCCAGCGCACCGTAGATGGCCTGATAGGAGGGGAAGCTGGTGATGTAGATGGCAAAGCCGCGCTTGGCCAGCTCGAACAGGGTCGCCGCCACCAGCGCGCCGATAAAGGCGTGTGCCAGCCGCACCTTGCAGTTCGGTACCACGGTATAGACCAGCAGGAAGGTGAGCACCGAGAAGAGGAACGGCAAGCCGCGCAGCAGTAGATAGCCGATGCCGAACAGGCTCTCGGCGCCAAACAGCCGCAGCGAGAAGATGTAGGAGGAGATGGCGATGCTGGCACCGATAAGCACGGGCCCCAGGGTGAGGATCATCCAGTACATGGCAAACGCCTGCGCCAGCGGGCGGCCCTGAGTCGAACGCCAGATGTAGTTGAGGTTCTTGTCGATGGCGGAGATCAGCATCAGCGCCACCACCACCAGCGCCCCGATCCCCACCGCCGTGGTGTTGGTGGCATTGGCGACGAAGCCGTCGATGTACTCCTTGAGCACCTCTCCCGCCGTCGGTACGAAGTTGTGGTAGACGAACTGCTCCATCGCCTGTTTGAGGCTCTGGAACACAGGGAAGGCGGACATCATGCCAAAGACCACGGCGATCATCGGCACCAGTGAAAGCAGGGTGACATAGGCCAGATAGCCGGCGGTAACCGTCAATCTGTCCTGCTGGAAACGGCCCCAGACAAACTGGGCAAAGTGGCGACCATCATGGCGCAAGAAGGAGAGGGCGTGGGCCAAACGGCCGCTTACAGGCTGCTGCATCTTGATTCTCGTTAGCGTCATAGTGGCAATATTGTGTCAGAGGAGAGCGCTGTTTGACCACCTTTGAACCCGATTTGCCCCCATATCCCCCAACCTGTCACCCGGCTGGCGTCTCTGGCTGTCGCCAGAAGCAGAGATAAAAACGGCCCCGCTATGGGGCCGTTTGCAACGCCGGATTACAGCATGTAGTCCGCAGGTAGCTCGATGCGGGCGACGCCGGAGGCCACCGCCGCCAGCGCCACGGCGCGGGCGACGCGCGGCAGCAGACGGGCATCCATCGGCTTGGGAATGACGTAATCCTTGCCGAAGGCGAGCTCGCTCACCCCGGCGGCGGTCAGCACCTCGGCCGGCACCGGCTCCTTGGCCAGCGCACGGATCGCCTCGACCGCGGCAATCTTCATGGCATCGTTGATGCGGCTGGCACGGGCGTCGAGGGCACCGCGGAAGATGAAGGGGAAGCAGAGCACGTTGTTGATCTGGTTCGGGTAGTCGGAGCGACCGGTGCCCATGATGAGGTCGCAGCGCACCCCGTGGGCCAGCGCCGGCTTGATCTCCGGATCCGGGTTGGAGCAGGCGAAGATCACCGGATTGGACGCCATCAGGGCGACCGCTTCGGCGGGCAGCACATCGGGGCCGGAAACACCGACAAACACATCCGCCCCTTCGATGACATCCATCAGGGTGCGCAGCGGGGTCTCGTTGGCGAAGCGCTGCTTGTACTTGTTGAGATCGGTGCGGCCGGTGTGGATGACACCCTGACGATCCAGCATGAAGATGTTGTGCGCCCTGGCGCCACACTTGATCAGCAGGTCCATGCAGGCGGTGGCGGCAGCTCCCGCTCCCATGCAGACGATGCGGCTGTCGCTGATGAGCTTGCCCTGGATCTCCAGCGCATTGAGCAGGCCGGCGGCGGTGACGATGGCGGTACCGTGCTGGTCATCATGGAACACCGGAATATCGCAGCGCTCGATCAGCGCCTGCTCGATCTCGAAGCACTCAGGTGCCTTGATATCTTCCAGATTGATGCCACCGAAGGTATCGGCGATAGCCGCCACCGTGTCGATGAACTGCTGGCTGGTCTCGTGCTTCACCTCGATGTCGATAGCATCGATGCCGGCGAAGCGCTTGAACAGCAGGGCCTTGCCCTCCATCACCGGCTTGGAGGCCAGCGGCCCCAGATTGCCCAGCCCCAGAATGGCGGTGCCGTTGGAGATGACGGCCACCAGATTGCCCTTGCCGGTATAGCGGTAGGCATCGGCCGGGTTGGCGGCGATCTCGCGCACCGGCTCGGCAACACCCGGGCTGTAGGCCAGCGCCAGATCGCGGGCGGTTTCGGCAGGCTTGGTCAGGGCGATGGCAATTTTGCCCGGTACGGGCTGGGCGTGGTAATCGAGTGCTTCTTGACGCAGATCGGACATGGGGGACCCCGATGTGGTTGGTGCAAATGAGGTGCCGGCAGGAGGCACGCAGAAGGGCGGGGATCATAAAAGAAAGCGGTGGGCATGCCCAGCAGATCATGCTGCCATTAGCCAGATCAGACCAGTTTGTTTAGCACCATCCCCCAGCCACAGATACCACTTTAGTTATAGATCCTGCATTGCAGGTGAAAAAATGGCGGCAAGTTGCCCTGCCGCCATCATTTGACCTTGCGTGCCGATTACTGACCCGAGTAGACCGGCAGCAGGTTCGCCATCGCGAGGAAGTGGAACAGTGCGGTCGCCAATCCGAACAGGATCAGCAGCCAGGCCACCAGCTTGCCACCCGGGGTGACGAAATGGGGGGCTGCGCTGCCACTGGCAGCCCGGGCGCGGAACTTCAGCACCAGCAGCGCCGGAATAAGACAGGTCCACACTGTGGCCACTGCGCCGGCATAACCGATGGCCAGCAGGAAGCCGAACGGGAAAAGCAGCGAGAGCAGCAGCGGTGGCAGGAAGGTAACAGCCCAGCTCTTGCAGCGACCGGCACGGCTGTTGTCGAACTTGAACAGATCCGCCAGATAGTCGAACACCCCGAGCCCCACCCCGATAAAGGAGGAGAGAATGGCCGCCATGGAGAAGCCGTTGATGGCACTGGCTACCCGCTCCGACTCGATGACGCCGGAGAGCGCCTTCAGCAGCACGTTCACATCGCCACCCTCGGCAATCACGGGGGCAAACTCCTGACGGGGCAGGTTGCCGAAGATCCCCAGCAGCCAGAGCACATAGAGCGCCAGCGCGATCAGGGTTCCCCCCAGAATGGCCCACTTTGCCTGCCGCTCGTTCTGGTAGTAGGCGCGCAGGGAGGCGACCGAGTGGTGATAGCCAAACGAGGTGAGTGCCACCGGCAACATCGCCATGGCATAGGGGGCGTAGTGACTCTCGCCACCAGCCAGATCGAGCAGGGTCGGCAGCTTGATATGGCCGAGCAGACCGGTCACGCCGAGGGCGAAGCTGATGATCATGAAGGCGATCAGCACCACAGAGATGCGGTCAACGGCGCGGGTCGAGTGCCAGACCACCAGCGAAAACAGCGCCACGAACAGCACGGAAGCGAGCTTGCTGTCGATCCCCAGAATCCCCTGCAGAATGGCGCCCGAGGAGGTGATGTAGGCGTAGAGCAGAATGCCGCCGACAAAGTAGACCGAGAGATTGTTGAAGAAGTTGAGCCGCTCCCCCAGCAGTTCGCGGGTCACGGTATTGAAGGAGACGCGCATGTCGTGGTGCTGGAAGGCTTCCAGCAGCATCCAGCCGGAGAGGGTCATCATCACCATGGTGACGGTCAGTGCCAACACCGACCAGAGGGTCCAGGCCCCCGCCCCCGAACTCGGCAGACCGAGCATGCCAGCCCCCACGCAGACGCTGGCGATAATGCAGGCGCCCCCCAAAATTGATGGTTTTTTCTTCATAATCCCTTCTTTTTCTGACTGGTTATCTATCCGCGGTAAACAAGACCGCGGCATGATGCCAGCCTTTGCCCGGGGAAGCACCTCAATATGGGCCAAAGGGAGGGCTGACGGCATCTGACTGGCCACAGCCAGCGCCATCAGCGCGAAGCCAAGAGGTTCAGTCCATTACGGGGATACCGGCTTTTGCCTCCGCCTCTCTGGCGATGGCCTCGGTCATCCCCTGAAAGATGAAGAGATGAAACGGCAGCATGGCGAGCCAGTAAGCCAGCCCCCAGGCGCCCTGCGGATGCCAGTGAGCGGTGACCCGGATGCGGGTCAACCCGGACTCCTCCGGCAGGATGTTGAACTCCAGCCGGCCGACGCCCGGGGCCTTCATGTTGAACAGCAGATCGAGCCTGCGCCCCTCATCCACCCCGAGGATCTGCCAGGAGTCGAGCATGTCACCCTTCACGAAGCGATCGGGATTGCTGCGGCCACGGGTACGAGCCGAACCGCCGATCAGGTGATCCATCCATTCGCGCACCACCCACAGCTGGTTCATGTAGAAGTAGC
Source organism: Aeromonas jandaei (assembly GCF_037890695.1). Classification (NCBI taxonomy): domain Bacteria; kingdom Pseudomonadati; phylum Pseudomonadota; class Gammaproteobacteria; order Aeromonadales; family Aeromonadaceae; genus Aeromonas; species Aeromonas jandaei. Next base: position 647,820 of record NZ_CP149571.1, read on the forward strand.
GCTTCTCGCCCCCCAACTGTTGCAACACCTGCCACACCACCTCGGGGGAGGCGAGACAGATGGCATCGCCGCTGGCGGTACGGTCATAGAAGCCATATTCGGGATGGCGCCAGCGCAGGCCGAGCGGCGTCTCCTGACCCTGTTGCTCGGCCCCCAGCTTCTGCTCCAGCGCCAGACTCTCGGCCAGTGCCTCGTCGAAGCTGAGCAGGGTCTGTGGCAGCAGGGCACGCAGCGTGCCGTCATCGGCCGGAATATCGTGCTTGAGACCGCCCACCAGCGCCTTGGCCACCGGCTGCGGCACCGAGGTGACAAACTGCAGCCACCAGGCGGAGAGACGCGGACTCAGAAACGGGATGGGAATGATAGGGCAACGCTTGCCGATATGGGCGGCGAACTTCTGCAACTGCTGTTGATAGCTGAGCAGTTCTGGGCCGACCGCATTGAAGATGCGGCCATCCACCTCGTCGTCTTCCACCAGCCCACCCAGATAGTGCAGCAGGTTGGACAGCGCAATGGGCGGCGTGCGCGAGCGCACCCATTTGGGCGTCACCATCAGCGGCAGGTTGAACACCAGATCCCGCATCACCTCGAACGCCGCCGAGCCGGGGCCGACAATGATACCGGCACGCAGCTCCACCGTCGGCACACCGGATTCGCGAAACAGCTCGCCACAGTGGCGGCGGGAGTTGAGATGGCGACTGTTGCACTGCTCCGGCTGGATTGCCCCAAGATAGATGATGCGGCGCACCCCGGCGGCGCGGGCGGCGGCAGCAAAGTTCTTCACCCCCTGCTGCTCCAGCCGGTGAAAATCGGCTCCCGCTCCCATGGCATGCACCAGATAGAAGACGGTATCTATACCCGCCAGCGCAGGCAGCAGGGTGATCGGCTTGAGGCTGTCGGCGAGGCGAAACTCCACCCCCTCCGGCAGACGGCAGGGACGGCGCGCCCCGGCAATCACCCTGTAGCCCAGCGTTTGCAGGTGAGGCACCAGATAGGAGCCTATATAGCCCGCCGCCCCCATCACCAGACAGTTTCTCATCCTCTCTCCCATTCCCTTGTCGTCCCGGCTACCGGGCTGGCAACCTGAATGCCCATCATCCAGCCTCACCATCACTTTGCAACATGGAACTAACAATTCTGCCTGTTAGTCCGATTTGGTGTTAATCCCAGTTCATTTTCTGGTCGATAACTGACCAGATGTATAGCGCCGAGGGCGAAGATATGCGCATCGATCACTACGACCTCCAGGGGGAGGTGCAATACCGGCAGCAACAGGCGCAGGCCCGCAAGGTGCGCAGACTGGGGCCAGTCGCGCCGCAGGCCAATGGCGTGAGCGGAACGGCCACCACACCGCCATCCGGCGAGCAGCGAACCACCCTGATGCAAGCCAGTGCCCTGACGCTGCAAGCCAGCAGCCGGAGCAATACCCAGACTCCCCCGCAGACGGCCGCCGCACCAGCCAAAGCGGAGGGGAGCAAAAATCAGGAGGAGAACGGCGTTCCCAACGACGGGCTCGACAACCACCAGCGGCTTATCAAGCTGATGATCGAGGCGATGCTGGGCCACGAAATCGAGCTGCCGGATCCGATCAAACCGACCGAACAGAGCGCGGAGGGGGCGAGCTCCCCGACGGGCGACAGCAGTCAACCCGCCGCCGAGCCGGATCAACTGGTGGAAGTAACCGACAGCCTGCTGCAAAAGGAGCAGCTCAACGTAGTCGCCTCGGCCAGCATAGAGACTCAGGATGGCCAGAGCCTGCAACTTGATCTGGGTTTTGTGCTGGACTGGCGCCAGCTCGATATCAGCAAGCGCCGCACTACCCTCAATGCCCTCAAGGATCCGCTGGTGCTCAGTCTGAATGGAAAAATCGCCGGCCTGACCGACGCCCGGGTCAAGTTCGACATCGATCAGGATGGCAAAGAGGACAGCCTGCCGGGCCTGCGCGAAGGGAGCGGCTTCGTGGCGCTGGATCGCAACGGCAACGGCACCATAGATGACGGCGGCGAGCTGTTCGGGGCCCGCTCCGGCAATGGCTTCGGCGAGCTGGCGACCCTGGATGAGGATGGCAACGGGGTGCTGGACGAGCGGGACAGCCAGTTCTCGGCGCTGCAGTTCTGGCAGCCGGAGCAATCCCCCATCGCTCTGGTGGAGCTGGGGATCGGCGCCATCCTGCTGCATCCCCTCGACACCCCCTTCAACCATCTGGGGGAAAGCGGCAATCAGGGGGTATTGCGCCAGTCCGGCCTCTATGTGACCCAACAGGGCAAGGGCGGCTGGGTGCAGCAGGTCGACCTGCGGGTCTGAAACCGGCACCCGCATGGCAAACCCGGTCGCTGACGAAGCCCGCCAGCGACCAGAACCTGACTCAGTTCAGCTCGGTGGGGTCGATGTCGAGGCTCCAGCGTACCCGCTTGGTCTCGGGCCATCCCTCCAGCTCCTTCACCGCCCAATCGAGCAGCTGGGCCAGTGGCGTCCGGTTCGACCCCTGCACCAGTAACTGCATGCGGAACTTGCCCGCCTTGCGCTCCATAAAGCCGCTGATGGGCCCGAGCACCTGAACATTGGGATAGCGGGCGCTGCGCAGGGTATCGGCGAGGCGGCTGAGAAACAGCTGCACCTCGTCACGGCCGTTGGCCTCGGCCCGAAACAGTCCCTGATAGCTGAAAGGCGGCAGCCCCAGCAGGCGGCGCTCTTTCAGCGCCGTATCGGCGAAGTGGCCATAGCCGTTCTGGGTCAGATCCTGCAGCAGGGCGTGCTCGGGATGGTGGCTCTGCAGCACTACCAGCCCGGGTTTGCTGGCACGACCGGCACGGCCCGCCACCTGGGTGTAGAGCTGGGCCAGCTTCTCGGCGGCGCGAAAATCGGCGCTGAACAGGGCGCCATCCACATCCAGCAGCCCTACCAAGGTCACATCCGGGAAGTGGTGGCCCTTGGCCAGCATCTGGGTGCCGATCAGGATCTTGTACTTGCCCGCCTTGATGTCGCCGAGGTGGGTCTCCAGCTCCCCCTTGCGACGGGTGTTGTCCCGATCGATGCGCACCACCGGATATTGCGGGAAAACGGTGCTAAGCAGCTGCTCCAGCTGTTCGGTGCCCACCCCGGAGCCGATGAGCTCGTTGCTGCCACACTCGGGGCAGTGGTGGGGCAGCGGGCGCACGCTGTCGCAGTGGTGGCAGTGCAGCCGCCGCCCGGCCTGATGCCAGGTGTACCAGGCGTCGCAACGCTCACAGGCGGCGCTCCAGCCACACTGGTGACAGATCAGGGCCGGGGCATAGCCACGGCGGTTGAGAAACAGCATCACCTGGTTGCCCGCCGCCAGATGCTCCGCCATCAACTGCTCCAGCTGGGGGGAGAGCCCGGCCTGCAGCCGCACGTTCTTGATATCCAGGATCACCTGACGGGCGGTCTGGGCATTGCCAGCACGGCGAGTGAGCGTGAGATGGTGATACTTGCCAGTGCGAGCGTTGTGCAATGTCTCCAGCGACGGGGTGGCCGAGCCAAGCAGGATGGGAATGCCGGCACGATGGGCCCGCATCACCGCCAGATCCCGCGCGTGGTAGCGAAAACCGTCCTGCTGCTTGAAGGAGCCGTCATGCTCCTCGTCGATGATGATGATGCCGAGGTTGTGAAACGGGGTGAACACCGCGGAGCGGGTGCCGATCAGAATGGCGGCGCCACCGTCGCGACAGGCGAGCCAGGCATCGAGCCGTTCCCGGTCGTTCATGGCGGAGTTCATCGCCACCACTGGCACGTTGAAGCGGCGTCGGAAGCGGTTGATGGTCTGCGGGGTGAGGCCGATCTCCGGCACCATCACCAGCGCCTGCTTGCCCGCCTTGAGCAACGGCTCGAGGATGCTCAGGTAAACTTCGGTCTTGCCGGAGCCAGTGATGCCATCCAGCAGGAAGGCACCGAACTTGTCGCTCTGGCTGGTAACGGCAGAGACGGCCAGCGCCTGCTCGCCGTTGAGGCGCAGCCCCTCCCCCGGCTCAAAACGGGCAGCCCAATCGCCATCGTGGCTCGGCTCCAGCGAACGCTTCTCCAGCAATCCCTTTTTCTCCAGCGCGGTGAGGGCTGCGCTCTGGATCTCCTCCTGCTTGAGAGCTGATGGCGTCTGCGGCCCCTTGCGCAGCAGGGCGAGCGCCTGCTGCTGCTTGGCCGCCCGCTTGAGTTCGTTGAGATCGATGGCCATACCAGCCTCGGTGGCAAACCAGAACTCCAGCTCGCGATAGGCGGCCGGCTCCCCCTTGCGCACCAGCACCGGCAGGGCGTGCGGCAGCACCTCTCCCAACGGGTGCTGGTAGTAGCTGGCGCTCCAGTTCATCAGCGCCAGAATGTCGGGCCCCAGCACAGGCGTCCCATCGAGGACGCGCTTGATGGGTTTGAGCTTGTTGCGCGGCACCTGGCTCTCGGCCGGGTGATCCACCACCAACCCGACCAGGGTTTGCGGGCCGAAAGGGATCTCGACCCGACAACCGGGAGCAGGTAACGGCAGGGGGGAGAGATAGTCGAAATGACGGCGTAGCGGCACCGGTACAGCCACACGAACCAGATCCAGCGTTTGGGAAGAATTCACCAGAGGTTGCCTATTTTTTCTGCGAAGCCACTTGCCTGATCTCAGGCATTTCCTATATTATTCGCAGCCTTTGAAACTGTGTTCAACAATCGTGTGGTGTCCGACAAGAGATCGGATGGCGACACGGCCTATTACTTTGAGGTTGTCCATGAAAGCTGGTATCCATCCTGACTACGTAGCCATCACCGCCAAGTGCTCTTGCGGTAACGTCATCAACACTTTCTCTACCATCGGTAAAGATCTGAACCTGGACGTGTGCTCCGAGTGCCACCCGTTCTACACCGGCAAGCAGAAAGAAGTTTCTAGCGGCGGCCGCGTAGACAAGTTCAACAAGCGTTTCGGTGCGATGACTTCCAAGAAGTAATTCTACTTCTGACGAATTCTGAAAAAGACGCCTTAAGGGCGTCTTTTTTGTTTCTGTGGTCTTACAATCATTCACGTTTTCCGTCCGTCAGGCTCAGTGCCCGCGCTCGCGCACCCTGCGCAGATAGACATATCCCTCCCCCGGACTCCCCCAGCGCGCCTTGCCCGCCAGATCATAAGCCCGATCCAGCAATCTGACGCTGTTGGGACCAATCCAGACATGCTGCACCAGCGTGCTGGCGCCACCGAAATCGGTAGCGCAGTGGCCAACCCGGGTATGGCCGGCATATTCACCGGATGGCGTGCGGCTCAACCAGATCTCGCAGCCACGGCGCAGAGAAAGTTGCTGGGGAGTGAGGCTATCGAGCAATTCCGGATTGTGCCAGGCGCCGGCAAAGTCGGTGGCCCGCGGCATGGTCAGCTCGGCCATCAGAATGCGTCCATCAGGACTGGGGGAGAAACGGTAGATCCGCTGGCGGAAGGGGCGAACGGCCCGCAGGGTCAGGTACTGCTCGGCATAGACCCAGCGATAGCCCTGATAGCCACGCCAGATCTCCACCAGACGCAGTTCAGCGCTGGTAAAGCGATCATCGTATCGCGCCTGCTCCTGGCTCGAAAAATCACCGCTGAACCAGCTGAGCAGCGGCTCCATGCCGGAAACAGTGGCCCGGGATGATACTCCTGCTGATACCAGACAGGAGCAAAACAGCCCGAATACGGCCACCAGCAACTTTGTCATCGAATCCTTCCGAATCATCATAGTGGCGGCGATTATATGAGCGAAGCCGCCCAATAACAGCCATTACGATCAAATCATTGCCACTCTGGTGAAAAAACCTCGCAAGGATGCCCGCCCGATCACTAAACCCGGTATTTCGCGACCGCCTGATTCAGCAGCTTGGCCTGCTCGTTCAGACCCTGACTGGATCTGGCATTCTCCGCCGCCATGGCACTCGACTCCTGCGCAATGTCGCGGATGTTGTTGACGTTGCGGTTCACCTCGTTGGCGACCAGGCTCTGCTCCTCGATCGCTGCCGCAATCTGGGTACTCATATCCATGATGTGGGTAACATCCTGGGTGATCTGCTCCAGCAGCGCCCCCGCCACGTTGGCCTGATCGGAACTGCGACTCCCCTGCTCGCGGCAGGTCGCCATCACCTCGACGATACTGCCGGTCTGCTTCTGCAGCGAGCTGATAATGCCGGCAATCTCCTGAGTCGATTTCTGGGTTCGGATGGCAAGGCTGCGCACCTCATCCGCCACCACCGCAAAACCACGCCCCTGATCCCCCGCCCGTGCCGCCTCGATCGCCGCGTTGAGGGCCAACAGGTTGGTCTGCTCGGCAATACCGCGGATCACGTCCAGCACCGAACCGATGGTCTCGCTCTCTCTTTGCAACTGACCAACCTCGCGGGAGGAGTGCTCGAGATTGTCAGCCAGCAGACGGATCTGGTCGACGGTGTTCTCCACCGCACTGCGCCCCTCCATCGCCTTGTTGTTGGTCGCCTGGGCATTGTTGGCGGCCTGCTCGGTGTTGCGGGCGATCTCCTCTATGGTGGAGCCCATCTCGGTCGAGGCGGTGGCCACCATATCGGTCTCCTGCAGCTGGCGAGCAGCTCCCTCGCTGGTACGTTTAACGTTGTCCGAGAGGTGATCTGCCGCCTCCGTCAGGGTATGCACGCTCTGCTTCACATCGCCAATCAGGTTGCGGAACCCGCCCAGCATCACATCGAGGTTACCCGCCAGTTGAGCCATTTCATCGGCTCCCTGCAACTCGATCTTGAGGCGCAGGTCATTATCCTGACGAATGCGATTGACGGTATCATTTACCCGGCTAATGGGGCGATCGATGCTGCGACCCAGCAGCACGCTCATGACACCTATCAGTACGATGATCACACCGCCACACATCAACATCAGGGTATTGAGGCGAGCAGTCTGCTGATCCAGCTCACCGGCGATATGCTGGTCGACGGCAGAGAACACCTGCTCGGTCTGATGAACCAGACCCCGCATCTGGTTGCGCAGTCCTTCATCCTCATTGAGCCCCAGCACCTGCATACCCTGCACCAATGCGACAAAGTCCTGCCGGTACTGTTCACTCGCCTGCTCCAGCTTGCCGCGGTCGGCTTCCGGCAAGGCGGCCAGACTCTGCTGAAAACTCTTGTGCAGAGTCTGGAAACGGTCGAGATACTGGACATCTGATCGCAGCATGAAGTCTTTCTCCGCCCGTCTCAGCTGCAGCATGGTGATGAGCAACCCCTGCTGATCCAGCTTTTTGAGGCCATCTTCCACTTCATGCACGGCAGTCCGCAGCTTGCCATAGAGCCCATCCTCCGGCCCAAGACCAATCTTCTGCTGCTGGGCAACCAGCTCCAGAAACGCCTTGCCGTAAGCCGCCATCTGCTGATCCAGCCTGGCCAGATCGGCATGCACCGCAGCCAGGTTGTCGTCACGGCCCAGGGTCTCGTCCAGCTGGTGGAACTGCGTCATGACCTCATTGAAATGGTTAACGAAGCTCAGATCCTTGCGCAGCAGGAAATCCTTCTCGGCCCGCCGCAGATTCAGCATGGCGATCTCCAGCCCGTCCACATTGCGCTGGGCTTGAGTCAGGCTGCGGGTGACCTGGCTCGAATAGATAAAGAGGCCACTCAGTACCACCATGGCAATGGCAACCAGTACGGTATTCAGAATCAACTTATGACGGATCAGCACGATGCACCTCTCACCTGTACGGATGAACTGCATTGAGCTTATGCGGAAAACGTTATCCCTGTGGCTGTTCAAGGAATATTCATTGAAATGCCGGTCTCACTCCTTATACTGGATCCACCTGTTTCCAGCCGTGGATTTGACACTATGGAATACAACACTTCAGAACTGTGCGACATCTATCAGGACATGGTGGATGTGCTCGAACCCATGCTTTGCTCCTTCGGCGGCCGTGCCTCTTTCGGCGGCGTCATCACCACCGTCAAGTGCTTCGAATCGAACGGTCTCATCCGTGAACTCGTCAAAGAGAACGGCGTCGGCCGGGTGCTGCTGATCGATGGCGGTGGCTCCATGCGCCGCGCCCTGATCGACAGCGAGATAGCCACCACTGCCGCTGAAAACGAGTGGGAAGGGATTGTCTGCTACGGCTGCGTCCGCGAAGTGGATATCCTCGAAGATCTCGACATCGGCATTCAGGCACTGGCGGCCATTCCGGTCGGCGCCGACAGCAAGGATGTGGGGGAAACGGATCTGCCGGTCAATTTTGGCGGAGTCACCTTCCTGCCTGACGATCATCTCTACGCCGATACCACAGGGGTGATCCTCTCCCCCGAGGCACTCGACATCGAGTAAGCCAACAGCATGATGACGGGAGCAGCGGCTCCCGTTTTTTATGCCCGCAATTTGCCGAAACCGGGACAAAAAAAGAGGGCCAGATAAACTGGCCCTTAACTGGAAGCAATGTGAGCAATGTCGTGCCTTCACAAGAAGTCCATCACGTTGGAACGGATGAGGCCTTTCCCGGAAAACAAGTTAACGATAATCATTCTCATTTAATTGAGCAAGCTTTATTTGCCAGTCAGGCAAAAAAATTGGCCACCGTTAAGGGTGGCCAATTTCATCAGGCTTGTCGGACTGCGGATTGCAACCCGGGCAATCCCGCCTCTCCCACCAGCTTGCGACTGAGATAGCGCAACAGCACGCCGTAGAGCGGCACAAACAAACCAAGGCTAATCAGCAGCTTGAACACATAGTCCACGGTCGCGATCTCGACCCAGTGCTCTGCCATGAAGGGGTCGCTCGTGCGCCAGAAGGCCACACTGAAGAAGGCGATGGTATCGACCATGTTGCCAAACAGGGTGGAAGCCGCTGGCGCAATCCACCAGTGCTTGAGCAGACGCAGGCGGTTGAATACCACTACGTCCATAAACTGGCCCACCAGATAGGCCATAAAGCTGGCCAGCGCGATACGCGCCACAAACAGGTTGAACTCGGCCAGATGACCTACACCCTGGAAGCTCCCTTCAAAGAAGAGTACGGAGAGCACATAGGAGATGGCCAGTGCCGGCAGCATCACGGTCTGGATAATCTTGCGCGCCAGACCGGCACCGAAGATCCGCACCGTCAGGTCGGTCGCCAGAAAGATAAACGGGAAGCTGAACGCACCCCAGGTGGTGTGAAAACCGAAGACGGTGATAGGCAGCTGAACCAGATAGTTGCTGCTGGCAATAACGAGGATATGGAACAACGACAGGCGAACGAGCGCCGTTTGGTACTGCTCAGGGGTCAGATTCATCTTGTGACCTTTTTGGTTAATGGGGTTAGGGAACCCATATCGCCACCATTGGCGATAAGCGAAGCGCGAGATTATACGCCCCGCACACGATAGTTCAATCTTTATGCTGTCTGGCAAGCCAGAGCAGCGCCTCCCGATCTTCAGGGCGCACCGCCTCCAACCAGCAGCCGCTGTAGTGCTCAAACTCCAGTCTGAACTGGCTTCCCTCGAAATCCAGCAACCAGCTATGGCGATCGGCACCGACATCCCGCTCCAGTGGATGCAGCTCCCACGCCTGCAGCAGCGCCCCGGCCAAGGCCGGAAAAGTGTCCCAATCGAGAGCGGGACACGCCAGCATGACAACTCCGGCATCGCTATCTATCTGCTTGATCTGCCATCTCATTCCAAATCTCTCAGCTGCTGCAGGATAGCTCGCCACCGCAATACCATGCCGGTTGCGGGGTAGCGAGATCCTCATATTCGGGTTGCTCATCATAGGGGCGTTGCAAAGCGGCAAACAAGCGCTCGAACGGCTGCATATCGCCCGCCTCGGCAGCATCGATCACCTGCTGGGCCAGCGCATTGCGCAGCACATATTTGGGATTGATGGCATCCATCCGCGCCTTGCGCACACTATCTTCGCTTCCTTCCCGCACCAGCCGCTCCCGGTAACGAGTCAACCACCCCTGCCACGCAGCGGGGTCGGCTAATAACACCAGCAAGGATGCCGGCCATGCCCCCTCTCCCGTCACCTCACCGAGCCGGCGCAGGAACAGGTGGTAATCCACCTTGCGGGCCGCCAGCAAACGGAACAGCTCGCGGAACAGTGCCGGGTCATCCTCCTCCCACACCGCCAGCCCGAGCTTGGCCCGCATCAGCTCGGAGTAGTGCAGCATCAACTGGTGTTCGTACTGGGCCAGCGCCGCTGCCAGCGCATCACCGTCGACATGTCCCGCCAGCGCCTGCGCCAGCTTTTGCAGATTCCAGTAGCCGACCGCCGGCTGCTGATCCAGCGCATAGCGACCCGCCGGATCCGAGTGATTGCAGACAAAGTCCGGCACATAGGCATCGATAAAGCCGTAGGGGCCGTAATCCAGCGTCAGGCCGAGCAGCGACATGTTGTCGGTGTTCATCACCCCGTGACAGAAGCCCGCCGCCTGCCATTTGGCAATCAGCCGCGCGGTACGACGCACTACCTCGGCAAACAGCTCGGCGCCACTCTCCAGCTCGGGGAAGTGGTGGTGCAGCAGATAATCGATAAGCAGCGGAATCTTCTCCCCCTGCCCGCTCCAGGCGAAATACTCGATATGACCGAAGCGCAGGTGGCTGGGGGCGGTGCGCAGCACAGTCGCCCCCGTCTCCACCTGTTCGCGGTAAACGGGCTCCTGGCTGCCCACCAGCACCAGTGCCCGGGTGGTCGGTATGCCGAGGGCATGGAGTGCTTCGGAGGCCAGATATTCGCGAATGCTCGAGCGCAATACGGCGCGGCCATCGCCAAAGCGGGAAAACGGCGTCTTTCCTGCCCCCTTCAGATGGAGATCCCAGCGCTGGCCATCTGGCGCCTGCTGCTCACCCAGCAGCAGCGCCCGGCCATCGCCAAGGCGTGGGCTATAGCCGCCGAACTGATGGCCGGCATACACCTGCGCCACCGGGTGCATGCCGGGCAGCAATTTCCCCTCGCCACAGCAGGCGATCCAGTCAGACTCGCTGACACCTCCCAACCCCAACTCTGCCAGCAAAGCGCGGTTGAGGTGAAGTAGCCGGGGTTGTTGTAGCGGCTGGGGCACCACAGGTTCACAGGCCCAGGGCAGTTCGCTCGCAAAAGTGTTGATCAGCTTCATGGTTGTGCCATTCATCCCTGAGTATGCTCGTGTCACTCTTTATACTGCCGTCAGCAGGCTGTCCGCCAACCGGCAATCCTCATTTGTTCAATTCAAGGAGAAGAATATGCAAAAGTGGCTATATGCCCTGCCCCTGCTGGCTCTGGCCTGGGTTCATCAGGTCAAGGCAGCCGATATCGAAGCGGGCAAGACCAAAGCGGCCGTCTGTGCCGCCTGTCACGGCGTGGAAGGCAAGGCGATGATCCCCAACTACCCCCATCTGGCCGGACAGAATGCCGCCTATCTGGTGAAACAGCTGAAGGCTTTCAAGGATGGCAGCCGCAAAGAGCCCCTGATGGTTCCCTTTATGGCACCGCTCACCGATGCGGATATGGAGAATCTGGCGGCCTATTACGCCAGCCTCAAGTAATCTGCTGCGCCCGACTGTCGGGCGCCTCCTCGTTGGCGAAGCATCCATTCGGCCATGCTTCGCCAAGCTTTCTTACCGCCGGCAATAGTCGATGATCAGGTCCATAAAGGCTTCACCGAAACGCTCCAGCTTGCGGTGACCGACACCGTTGACCGCCAGCATTTCTTCCTCGGTCATCGGCATCAACTGAGCCATCTCCACCAGGGTCGCATCGTTGAATACCACGTAGGGCGGAACCTCTTCATCCTCGGCAATCTGCTTGCGCAGAGCGCGCAGCTCCTTGAACAGCCGCTTGTCGTAGTTGGCATTGTCGAGCAGACCGTTGCGCTTCTCCTTGCGGCTGGAGATAGGCTGCAGGCGGGGTACCGCCAGCTCCAGCTTCACCTCGCCACGCAGCACGGGGCGGGCAGCCTCGGTCAGCTGCAGCACCAGATTACGGGTGATGTTCTGGGTCAGCAGCCCCTTGTGGATCAGCTGGCGGATTACGCTCATCCAGTATTCGTGGCTCTGATCCTTGCCGATGCCATAGGTCGAGAGCTTGTCGTGGCCGTGATCCTTGATGCGCTGGTTGAGCGAACCGCGCAGCACCTCCACCACATAACCCACCCCGAAATTCTGCCCCACCCGCCAGACGCAGGAGAGCGCCTTCTGGGCATCTTCGGTGCCATCATAACTTTTGGGCGGATCGAGGCAGATATCACAGTTGCCGCACGGCTTGTCGTTGTACTCGCCGAAGTAGTTGAGCAGCACCTGACGGCGGCAGGTCTGCGCCTCGGCAAAGGCCGCCATCACGTTGAGCTTGTACTGCTCCACCTGCAACTGCTGGGGATTCTCGATGTTGTCGAGCAGGCGGCGCACCCGACCGATATCGGCAGGATCGTAGAGCAGCAGCGCCTCGGCCGGGGTGCCATCGCGCCCGGCGCGGCCGGTCTCCTGATAGTAGGATTCGATGTTCTTCGGGATGTCGTAGTGCACCACGAAGCGCACATTGGGCTTGTCGATGCCCATACCGAACGCCACCGTCGCCACCACTATCTCGATATCATCCTTGAGGAAGGCCTCCTGAGTCTGCTGACGCAGCTCGAGCGGCAGACCGGCATGATAGGGCGCTGCCTTGCAGCCGTGGCGGGATAGCCGCTCGGCCACCTCCTCCACCCGGTTGCGGCTGGAGCAGTAGACGATGCCGCAGTTGCCCTTCTGGCTCTGCACGTAGCGCAGCAACTGCTCGGCCGCCTTGAACTTCTCCACCAGGCTGTAGCGGATATTGGGGCGATCGAAGCTGGCAGTGTGGATAAAGGGATCGCTCAGTTCCAACCGGTGCAGCATATCACTGCGGGTCGCCTCATCGGCGGTGGCGGTCAACGCCACCACCGGCACCTGCGGGAACCACTGCTTGAGCCGGCCCAGCGCCGCATATTCCGGTCGGAAGTCATGGCCCCACTGGGAAACGCAGTGCGCCTCATCGATGGCGAACAGCCCGAGCGGCAGTTCGGCCAGCCGATCCATAAACTCGTGCTGCAGCAGTCGCTCGGGGGAGACATAGACCAGCTTGATCTCGCCACGGCGCATGGCGGCGAAGTTCTGGATCATCTCCTCCCGGCTCAGGGCCGAGTTGATGTAGACAGCTGCCACACCGTTGGCGCGCAGGCTGTCGACCTGATCCTTCATCAGCGAAATGAGGGGAGAGACCACCACCCCGAGACCGGGCCGCAGCAGCGCCGGGATCTGGTAACAGAGTGACTTGCCACCGCCGGTGGGCTTGAGCACCAGCGCATCGCGCCCCGCGACGATCTGCTCGATAATCTCGAGCTGACCCGGCCGGAACTGCTGATAGCCGAAGACCGCCTGCAGCAGGGCAAGCGGACTCTCTGGCTGAGGATCTGGCAGGGTTTCGGCAATCGCGGTCATGGGCTCTCCTTTGGGGTCGCCATTCTAAAGCAGCCGCCGCCCACAATAAACCTGCCATTGCGACTGTTAAAGAACTGTTGCAGACTGGCTGGAGCTTTTACTCGGCTTTGCAAACAGGGAGCGGATTCAAGGAATGAAACAGATGCTCAAGAAGATGGCGCTCAGTGGCATTGCCAACCTGTTCGCCGAAAAGATGCCCTTCAACAAGCTGATCGGCATGCAGGTGACCCACTACGACTTCGACCGGGTGGAGCTGCGCATCAAGATGGAGGAGAAGCTGATCGGCAACCCCTTCCACAACATCCTGCACGGTGGCGTCACTGCCAGTCTGCTGGATGTTGCAGGTGGCATGATAGTCGCGGCCTCCTGCATCGACGATCTGGAAGATTTCTCCCCCAGTTATCTCAAGGAGCGTTTCTCCCGCCTCGGCACCATCGATCTGCGGGTGGACTATCTGCGACCGGGGCGCGGCAACGAGTTTATCGCCACCGCCCACATCATCCGGGCCGGCAGCAAGGTCGCGGTAGCCCGCATGGAATTGCACAACGAAGAGGGCACCCATATCGCCTTTGGGACCGGCACCTATCTGGTGGGCTAAACGCCATTAATGCATAAAAAGCACTCTGCTAATCCACTTTTAATCATTAGATTCCCTACCCCCTCTGGCTAAAGCAGGTCCATACTCATAGTCGGGATTGTGTGCAGAGGGAGGATTGCAGGTGATGAGTGCGAAACTGGCCATCAAACCATCCAGAGCCTTGTTGACACAGCTCGAGTCCATGCTCGACGAGGTGCAGACACCCGAGTGTCGCCACTGGTTGGAACAGGAGCTTGAGGGGTATTCTCTCTCCTCACCCCTGCCTTGGTATCGCATCGTCCCCTGTCGGCAACGCGGTCACTTTCTGGACCTGAAGACGGGAAAATATTTGACCTGTCACATCAACAGTCAAACGCTAAGCCAACGCGATCTGGCCCAAATTCAGTTCATTTATGCCCGTGAACCCGCCGCCCACTATTTGCTGCAACGCAATTCCGGTATTGAGCCCTGGCCAGAGCAGCTGCTGGAAGATTATCAGGAGCAGTTGATCCCCGGCCACCTATGCCTGCAAGCCTGGCATGAGCCCGTGATTTCATTACGTGAACAACTGATGGAGGGAATCGAACATTTTATTTGTGAGTACCCCAAACACGCGGCCTTGCTGCCCCAACACAGTTTAAAGGCTTTGCGGCATCAGCACTGGCATATCTGAACAAGCGCCTAGCGCGCAAGGAGGGCACCATAGACAAGAACCATAACGAGATTGCCACAATCTAGAGTGCCGGAGTCAGAATAGACTCCACCAATGGGCCACCAAGCGGTGGCCCTTTTAATATCTTTGGTTTTGCTTCGGTCCCGCATACAGCAAGTGAAATCACTCGGCTAATTGGCAGGTCGGCAGGTCGGCAGGTCGGCAGGTCGGCAGGTCGGCAGGTCGGCAGGTCGGCAGGTCGGCAGGTCGGCAGGTCGGCAGGTCGGCAGGTCGGCAGGTCGGCAGGTCGGCAGGTCGGCAGGTCGGCAGGTCGGCAGGTAAAGTGAAGCGAGAAAACAGGAAAGCGAAATGCAAAAAGGCCGCTCTATTGAGCGGCCTTTTCAAATTTGGTCGGTGTGAGAGGATTCGAACCTCCGACCCCTTCGTCCCGAACGAAGTGCGCTACCAAGCTGCGCTACACACCGATGTCTGCGGGACGGGAATTTACCGAAAGGGTCGACCCGACACAAGCCTTTTTTGCATTTAAAGGGAAAAAAAGTGCCGTTCGCTCAACTATTCAGCACTCTTCGCCCCCGTTTACCGAAATGCAGCCGGATGGTGACATTCCGCTAACTCTGCCTCAAGGCAAGCGCAGCGACTCGGGCCCCAGCAGACGACGTTGCCAGTCAGCGACGGTACCGTGCTCCAGCCAATCCGCCGCATGCTGACGCCAGTTGGGCGAGAGGGCCGGATTCTCCAGCAGCAACAACAGATCCGCTTCGTTACGTACCTGATTGAACAGGATATCGGCGGTGCGCTTTACCGTCAGATCCGGGTAAGGCCTGTCTACCAGCTCCATGGTCACCTCGGGTGTAATCATCCCCTCCTCCAGCACCCGCAGCAGCCAGCCACAACGGCCGCTCAGCTGCATCACCTGCGACATCTGGCCATAGCCAAAGCGCTGGTTGAGCTTGAAGCAGGGCGATCTTGGCTGACTTATCTGGATGAGTGCCTCGCCGAGTCGATAGACATCGCCAATGCAGGCCTGCGTCTCGATCAGCCCGACACCGGACAGGTTCTCGCCAAAGGCGGCGGGTTGCCAGGGAGTGCGGGGAGCAGGAAGACCCAGCGCAGTTTGCCAGGTCTGCCACCAGAGATAGTGATCGGCGGGGTAGTAGTGGAGCGCCCGATCCGGGCCGCCGTGATGACGCAGATCGCTCTGCTCGTCCTCTTCCAGACCGGCAAAGGTACAAAGAACCGGCACGGTCACCGGCTGCTTGTGGATGGCAGAGACAAGGCCGGGCACCAGCTCGGTGCCGCGGCCGCTAAAAAGGGAGATCCGCATTCTCATCCTCCGGGTTGACGAGAGAGTGCGGATCTTAACACGAGGTCAGGCAACCGCCTGCATCTGGGTGGTCATGGCGATCTCGGCACGGCGGCGCTTCTCTGCCTTGGCCATCAGATACCAGCTGCCAAAGGTAAAGAGCGATACCGACAACAGGATCAGGCTGGCAACCGCGTTGATCTCCGGTTTCACCCCGAGCCGCACCGCCGAGAAGACCTCCATCGGCAAGGTGGTCGATCCCGGGCCAGAGACAAAGCTGGCCAGCACCAAGTCATCCAGCGACAGAGCAAACGACATCATGCCACCTGCCGCCAGCGAGGGGGCGATCATCGGGATGGTGATCAGGAAGAACACCTTCCACGGTTTGGCCCCCAAATCCATAGCAGCCTCCTCGATGGAGAGATCCAGCTCGCGCAGGCGGGCCGACACCACGATCGCCACATAGGCGGTACAGAAAGTGGTATGGGCGATCCAGATGGTCAGCATGCCACGCTCGGCAGGCCAGCCCACCAGCTGGGCCATCGCCACGAACAGCAGCAGCAGCGACAGACCGGTAATCACCTCGGGCATCACCAGCGGCGCCGTCACCATACCGCCGAACAGGGTGCGGCCACGGAAGTGCGGGATCCGGGTCAGCACGAAAGCCGCCACCGTTCCCAGCGCGACTGCCGCAATCGCGGTATAGAAGGCGATCTCCAGCGAGCGCAGCACCGAACCGATCAGCTGCTTGTTGTCGAGCAGGCCAAAGTACCACTTGAGCGACCAGCCCCCCCATACCGTCACCAGCTTGGAGGCGTTGAAGGAGTAGATCACCATGATGACCATGGGCAGATAGATAAACAGCAGCCCCAGCCAGAGCATCAGCTTGGCAAAACCAAAACGTCTCATCATGCCTTGCCCTCCAGCTCTTTGGCCTGGTTACGGTTGAACAGGATAATGGGGATGATCAGCACCGCCAGCATCACTACCGCCAACGCAGAGGCCACCGGCCAGTCGCGGTTGTTGAAGAACTCCTGCCACAGCACCTTACCGATCATCAGTGTCTCCGGGCCACCCAGCAGTTCCGGGATAACAAACTCCCCCACCACCGGAATGAACACCAGCATGCAGCCGGCGATGATGCCGTTCTTGGAGAGCGGCACCGTGATCTGCCAGAAGCGGGTCAGGTTGCGGGCGCCCAGATCAGATGCGGCCTCCAGCAGGCTCTGGTCATGCTTGACCAGATTGGCGTAGAGCGGCAGCACCATGAACGGCAGGTAGGAGTAAACGATGCCGATATAAACCGCCAGGTTGGTATTGAGGATCTGCAGCGGCTCGTGGATAAGACCGATGCTCAGCAAGAAGCTGTTGAGCAGGCCGTTGTTGCTGAGAATGCCCATCCAGGCGTAGACCCGGATCAAAATCGCGGTCCAGGTCGGCATCATGATGAGCAGCAGCAGAACGGTCTGGGTCTCCTTGTTGGCCCGGGCGATGGAGTAGGCCATCGGATAGCCGATCAGCAGACAAAGGATGGTGCTGATAAAGGCCATCTTGAGCGAACCGAGATAGGCGGCGATATAGAGCTCATCCTCCTGCAACATCAGGTAGTTGCCCATGTTGAGCAGGATAGTGAGCTGGTTGTCGGCCCAGCTCACCACGTCGGTGTAGGGCGGGATCGCCACATCCGCTTCGGCAAAGCTGATCTTCAGCACGATGATGAAGGGCAGCAGGAAGAAGAGGAACAGCCAGAAGAAGGGGATGCCGATCACCAGCTGGCGACCCCACACATGCTTCAGTCGTCTCAATGCCTTCATGATTGCAGCACCACGCCGCTGTCATCTTCCCAGTAGAGGAACACCTGGTCATCCCAGGTTGGCCGTTTGCCGTGGCGTTCGGCATTGGCGATGAAAGCCTGAACGATTTTACCCGAGGGCAGTTCGATGTGATAAACCGAGTGGCCGCCCAGATAGGCGATGTCGTAGACCTTGCCCTTGGTCCAGTTGAAGTCAGGATGCTCGATCTCCGCCGGTTTTTGCAGGCTCATCAGCAACTTTTCCGGGCGCAGGGCGTAGGTCACCTTCTTGTTCTCGGCACGGGAGCTGATGCCGTGGCCCACATAGATGGGCTGCTCCAGATCGGCACAGGCGATGATGGCGTGGTCTTGCTCATCCTCCACCAGCAGACCGTCGAACAGGTTGACGTTGCCGATGAACTCGCACACCAGCCGGCTGGCCGGGGTTTCGTAGATATCCATCGGGCTGCCGATCTGCTCGATGCAGCCGAGGTGCATGATGGCGATCCGCTCGGCCATGGTCATCGCCTCTTCCTGATCGTGGGTCACCATGACGCAGGTAACCCCGACCCGTTCGATGATCTCGACCAGCTCCAGCTGCATCTGGGAGCGCAGCTTCTTGTCGAGCGCCCCCATGGGTTCATCCAGCAGCAGCAGCTTGGGGCGTTTGGCCAGCGAACGGGCCAGTGCCACCCGCTGGCGCTGGCCACCGGAGAGCTGGTGCGGCTTGCGGCGGGCATACTGGGTCATCTGCACCAGTTTGAGCATCTCCTCCACCCGGGCATCGATCTCCGCCTTGGGCAGGCCATCCTGCTTGAGGCCGAAGGCGATGTTTTGCGCCACCGTCATATGGGGGAACAGGGCGTAGGACTGGAACATCATGTTGATGGGACGCTCATAGGGCGGCATGTCGGTGATGTCGACACCATCGAGATAGAGCCGCCCCTCGGTCGGACGTTCAAAACCGGCCAGCATCCGCAACAGGGTCGACTTGCCGGAGCCGGAGCCACCGAGCAGGGCGAAGATCTCCCCCTTGTTGATGTTGAGCGATACGTTATCGACAGCCAGCGTTTCATCGAACTGCTTGCTTACCCGATCAATCTTGACCAGCACTTCTTTACGCTGCTGGCTGCCCTCGAGGGCTTTCTTGTAGGCACTGGAGGCTATCGCCATTACCAAACTCCCCAACGTGATATCGACCTCGCGGCCGATCCATAAAAGCAATTTGGCGCCCCCGAACGGGCACCAAGGTTAGGTTCCGGACTTGACCTTGCTCCAACTCCGGGTCATCAGCCGCTGGATTGCACGAGGATGTTCCTGAGAGACATAGAGTCGTGCCAGCACCGGCTGCGGTGGATAAACAGATTGATCATCGCGCACCTTCTCATCCATGAACGCCGCCGCCCTGGCATTGGGATTCGCATAGCCCACATAGTTGCTGACCTTGGCGATCACCTCGGGCTGAAGGACGTAGTTGATGAGGGCGTGCGCCTCTTTGACATTGGTGGCATCGGCCGGGATCGCCATCATGTCGAACCAGAGATTGCCCCCCTCTTTCGGAATGCTGTAGGCAATTTTCACCCCCTTGCCGGCCTCGTTGGCCCGCGCGGCGGCCTGCAGAATGTCGCCGGAGAAACCCGCCGCCACGCAGATGTCGCCGTTGGCGAGATCACCGATGTACTTGGAGGAGTGGAAGTAGGCGACATAGGGGCGCACCTTGAGCAGTTGCTCTTCGGCCCGCTTGATGTCAGCAGGCTCATGGCTGTTGGGGTCGAGCCCCAGATAGTTGAGGGCGGCAGGGATCATCTCGTCGGCAGAGTCGAGGAAGGCGACGCCGCAACGGGAGAGCTTCTCCATGTTTTCCGGTTCGAAAATAACCGCCCAGGAGTCGATCTTGTCGACCCCCAGCACGGCCTTGATCTTGTCGACGTTGTAGCCGATGCCGTTGGTGCCCCACAGATAGGGCACGGCGTATTGATGGCCCGGATCCACCTTGTCGAGCTGGCTGAGCAGCACCGGATCCAGGTTGGCCATATTGGGCAGCAGGGATTTGTCCAGCTTCTGGAACGCTCCTGCTTTTATCTGTTTGGCCAGAAAGTTGTTGGAGGGCACCACCAGATCATAACCGGTACGCCCCGTCAGCAACTTCCCCTCCAGGGTCTCGTTGGAGTCGAACACGTCATAGACGGTCTTGATCCCGGTCGCCTGCTGGAAATCGCTGAGGGTGGTCTCGCCGATATAATCAGACCAGTTGTAGAAATGGAGTTCAGTTGCTGCCTGAACACCACTTGCCAACCCCATGGTCAGGGCAATGGTTGCCAATCTGGTTGTATGCACGGTTTCAGTTCTCCTGTGTTTAGTGGTTGACCGTCTGCGCATCCTCTCGCGCGGCCCATCCCGAAAGATGGCATCACTACCCTCCCGGCCGAACTGCGGACCGGGAGGGGCACTCGTCACTTACTTGCCGGACTTGATCTTGGTCCAGCTGCGCGTCATCACACGCTGCACCTTGGCCGGCAGATCCGGGAAGGTGTAAATCTTCTGCATGGTCTCTTCACTCGGATAGATACCCGGATCGTTGCGGATCTCCGCATTGACCAACGGGGTCGCCGCCTTGTTGCCGTTCGGGAATTTCACCACGTTGGTGATGTTGGCGATCACCTCGGGCTTCATCAGGTAGTTGATAAAGACGTGGGCGGATTCGACGTTCTGGGCATCGGCCGGGATGGCGATCATGTCAAAGAAGCTGCCCGCCCCCTCTTTCGGGATGGTGTAGGTCAGCGACACGCCGTTGTTGGCCTCCGCCGCCCGCGCCTTCGACTGCTGCAAGTCACCGGAGTAGCCAACCGCCACACAGAGGTTGCCGTTGGCCAGATCCGAGATGTACTTGGAGGAGTGGAAATAGGCGGTATAGGGACGGATGGAGAGGAACAGCGCCTCGGCCTTCTTCAGCTCGTCCGGCTTCTGGCTATCCGGTTTGAAGCCCAGATATTGCAGGGCGGCCGGCAGCATTTCGGTCGGCGAGTCGAGGAAGGAGACACCGCACTCCTTCAGCTTGGCCATGTTCTCCGGCTTGAACACCAGATCCCAGGAGTTGACCGGCGCATCGGCCCCCAGCACCGCCTTCACCTTCTCGGGGTTGTAGGCATAGCCGATGGTGCCCCACATGTAGGGGATGGAGTACTGGTTGCCCGGGTCACTCGGCTCGAGCGCCTTGAGCAGGGCAGGATCCATGTTTTGCCAGTTGGGAAGCTTGGACTTGTCCAGTTTCTGGAACACGCCCGCCTTGATCTGCTTGGCCAGGAAGGGGTTGGACGGCACGACGATGTCATAGCCCGATTTGCCGGCCAGCAACTTGGCCTCCAGCACCTCGTTGCTGTCGAACACGTCATACACTACCTTGATGCCCGTCTCTTTCTGGAAGTTATCCAGCGTATCCGGCGCGATGTAGTCGCTCCAGTTGTAGACGTGCAGCACCTTCTCGTCGGCCATTGCTCCGGCACTTGCCATGACCAGAGCCACAGAGGCAGCGATCACTCCCGTTTTGAAAGACATCATCCTTGTCTCCTAAGCAAATTGTATGCGCATGCCAACCTGCCCGGCCGCACCTCAACCCTTCAGCTTGGCGGCTGTCAGATCCAGACTGAGCCTGGCGAGCTTGACCAATTCATCAACCTGTTCCTCGGTGATGACCAAGGGGGGCGATATGATCATGGTATCGCCTACCGCCCTCATCACCAAGCCATTGTTAAAGCAGAACTCCCGGCAGGTCATCCCCGCATTTGCGTGCGCCGGGAAACGCTGGTTGGTCTGTTTGTCCTGCACTATTTCCAGTGCGGCAACCAGTCCGCGGCCACGGGTTTCCCCTACCAGCGGATGGTCGGCCAGCTCCGCCCAGCGGCGCTGCAAATAGGGGCCGATGGTATCATGGACGCGCTTAACTATGCTCTCCTTTTGCATAAGCTGGATATTGGCAACCGCCACCGCACAGGAGACCGGGTGACCCGAATAGGTGAAGCCGTGGTTGAACTCGCCCCCCTCCTCGACCAATACCTTGGCGACCCGGTCGCTCACCATGACGGCGCCGAGCGGCAGGTAACCCGAGGTGATCCCCTTGGCCAGACACATCAGATCCGGCTTGATGCCAAACCCTTCGCTGGCAAACCAGTGGCCGGTGCGGCCAAAGCCACAGATCACCTCGTCAGCGATGAGCAGAATGCCGTAGTGATCGCAGATACGCTGGATCTCGGGCCAGTAGCTGTCGGGCGGAATGATGACGCCGCCCGCTCCCTGGATCGGCTCGCCGATAAAGGCAGCCACCTTGTCCACCCCCAGCTCCAGAATCTTCTGCTCCAGCTGGCGAGCCCGCTCCAGTCCGAATTCGTGGGCACTCATCCCCTGCCCCTCACCGAAGTGATAGGGCTGGTCGATATGGACTATGCCGGGAATGGGCAGGTTGCCCTGCTGATGCATCCCCTTCATGCCGCCCAGACTCGCCCCCGCCACGGTGGAACCGTGGTAGGCGTTGTGGCGACTGATAATCACCTGCTTCTCCGGCTGCCCCTTGCTGGCCCAGTAGTGGCGCACCATCCGCAGCACGGTGTCGTTGCACTCGGAACCGGAGCCGGTAAAGAAGACGTGGTTGAGATGGGACGGCGTCACTTCGGCCAGCAGGGTGGCCAGCTCGATCACCGGCGGGTGCGCGGTCTGGAAAAAGAGGTTGTAGTAGGGAAGCTGCTCCATCTGTCTGGCCGCGGCATCCACCAGCTCCTGCCGACCATAACCCATGTTGACGCACCAGAGTCCCGCCATGCCGTCCAGAATGCGCTTGCCTTCGGAGTCTTCCAGATAGACGCCACTGGCCTTGGTGATGATACGGCTGCCCTTCTTGTTCAGGGCCTGAAAGTCGGTAAAGGGGTGCAGGTGGTGGCTGGCATCCTGTTGCTGCCACTCACGGGTAGTCTGTTGCATTGTTAGCTCCTCGGTTCCTTCGATTTAGCTGGGTCTGTTCGTCGATCATCAGGAGGGCTGCCCCTCCCGCAGTCACGGCCACTTTCGGGCGGCCTGCGGCTGCGGCACGGCTTGCTCCTCGCATCCTTCAATTCGAGCCAAAAACTGTTATCAACCATGTAACCAGAGCTGTGGCGAGCCACTTTTCGCTCACAACCATCCGCGGGGGGAGGCACTCCTCCATCCCGTATTACCGGTTACAGGCAGGGGAGGCGGCCTGCCTCCCCGGTTCGGACGATGCGTGGCCGGCACGCATCCGGGTCAAACGTTCAGCAGCAGGAACTCGCGCTCCCAGCGGCTGATCACCCCGAAGTAGGTCTCGTACTCTTTGCGTTTGACCGCCACAAAAGCACGGGTAAAGCGCTCGCCCAGCATCTCCTTGATGGGGTCGCACTGCTCCAGATGGCTGAGGGCCTCCTCCAGCGAACGGGGCAGGCTGTATGGCAGCTCGTAGGCGCTCGATTTCATCTCCGGCAGCGGCTCCAGCTTCTCCATCATGCCGAGATAGCCGCACGCCAGAGTGGCGGCCAGCGCCAGATAGGGGTTGGCATCGGCACCGGCGAAGCGGTTCTCCACCCGGCGGGCACTGGGGTCGGAGAAGGGCACGCGCAGGCCGCAGGTGCGGTTTTCCACCCCCCACTGGACGTTGCGCGGCGCGCTCTCGCCGAAGGTGAGGCGGCGGTAGGAGTTGACGTTGGGAGCCAGCAGGGCGGTCACCGCGGGGGTGTACTTCTGCAGACCGGCGATGAAGTGCATGAACAGCTCGGAGTTGCCACCATCCGGGGTACCGAACAGGTTGCGGCCGTTCATATCCTCCAGACTCTGGTGGATGTGCATGGCGGAGCCCGGCTCGTTGCTCATCGGCTTGGCCATGAAGGTGGCGTAGATGCCGTGACGGTGGGCCGCTTCCCGCATGGTGCGCTTGAACAGGAACACCTGATCGGCCAGATCGATGGCATCCCCGTGCAGGAAGTTGATCTCCATCTGGGCGGCGCCGGATTCGTGGATCAGGGTATCCACCTCCAGCTCCTGCGCCTCGCAGTAGTCATACATGTCTTCAAAGATGGGGTCGAATTCGTTGACCGCATCGATACTGAACGACTGGCGGGCGGTCTCCGGGCGACCGTTGCGGCCGACCGGCGGCATCAGCGGATAGTCGGGGTCTTCGTTGCGGGTGACCAGATAGAACTCCAGCTCGGGCGCCACCACAGGTTTCCACCCCTGCTTCTCGTAAAATGACAGAACGCGACGCAGCACGGAGCGCGGCGCGATGTCGATCAGCTTGCCGTTGACGTCGAAACAGTCGTGGATCACCTGGGCAGTCGGCTCCAGCGCCCAGGGGACAAAGCGGATGGTATTGGGGTCGGGATAGAGCTGCATGTCCCGCTCCAGCGGGTCGATCATGCTGTCGTCATCCGGATACTCACCTGTCACTGTCTGGGTGAAGATCACCTCGGGCAGTCGCATGCCCCCTTCGCGCAAAAACTTGTTGGCTGGAATGATCTTGCCCCGGGCGTTGCCGGTGAAATCCGGGAACAGACACTCCACTTCCGTGATGCGATTGCTCTCCATCCAGCCCTTGATACTGTCCATGTTAAACCCCGACTCTACGGTTGCCATTGGCAAGGGTGTCTAATATATGGAACACCCTTGTTATAAAATTGTAATCAACACCACCATAAAAGCCCGCCATGAAGGGCAATGTCAAGGGTGTGTGTTTAAAAAACTATAAATAACGGCGCATATAATGACCAATGCGGCACCAAATACTAAACACTCGTGGCCTCGCCTCTCGCCAGTGCAAAGCCGGTGCCAACCGGCCAGAACCAGATGTCAGATCCCGTCAGATCAGCCGCTAAAGAGGCCATTTTTTTGCAAAGGCGCACAATCCGTATCCTATTTGCTTTGCTTGGCTGCTTTTTTTTGGTACAAGGCCCGCCCTGATTTGCACTCTCTTGCATGAAAACGGTGCAAATCGGGATACAAGGGCTTGGTCTGCAGGCAGACAGCCCCCATAAACAGGGATAATTGGGTTAGTAAACTGACTGGTAGTAAATCGTATGTGTGATTTCATGACTGAAGACCAACTGGCCTTTTACAAGGGACAGATCGAGCGCCAGATCCTCGAACTCGAAGATCGCCTCAACTCCCAGGCCAGCCAGGCCATCGCCACCGACACCAACGAGATGGCCGATGAAATTGACCGTGCCAGCATCGAGGAAGCCCGCCGTCTGGAGCTGAACCGCATCGAGCACGACAAGCTGCACCTGCGCAAACTGCGCGGCGCGCTGAAGCGCATCAGCGAAGGGGATTTCGGTTACTGCGAATCTTGCGGCGACGAGATCTCTCTCAAGCGTCTGCATGCCCGTCCGGAGTCCCGTTTCTGCGTCGAGTGCCAGAGCACCAAGGAATTCAACGATACCCACGTGTTCCGCCGCGTCGCCTGATCCCTCTCCGGGAAATCACTCTCCTCTGGCAGCAATAGGCGGTCGACAAGCGAGGGCCAACGCCCGAATCTTGCACACCGCGCCGCAGCAAGAGGGTGAAAAGTTCTGTTAGACTCCGGGCACGTCCCGGACTCTACAGGAGAACAGAGAGTGAAATGGCTCATCAAACTGTGTTTGTGCCTGCCGCTGCTGGCACAAGCACAGGTTCTGACGGTCAAGGTGCCCAGTCGCCCCGTCAATAATCTCGATCAGGAGTACCAGTACAAGCTGCTGGAACTGGCCCTGACCCACTCCGGCACCCCCTTTCGCATCCAGCCCGTCGAGCTCGATCTCAACCAGTTCACCCTCCAGCAGCAGCTGAGCAAGGGCAAGACCATCAATGTTTTCTGGATGGGTACCTCCAGCGCGCTCGAGTCCTCCCTGCTTGCCGTCCCCATTCCGCTGTTTCGCGGGCTGGAAGGGCTGCGCCTCTCCTTCATCCACGCTGATGCCCAGGAGAAGTTCAACCAGATCAATACTCTGGCCGATTTGAGGCAGATGAAAGCGGCGCAAGGGGTCGGCTGGGCCGACAACAAGATTCTGGAAAGCGCCGGCATCCCGACCTACTCCGGTCGTTTCAGCACCCTGTTTCGCCTGATCAACGACGGCGACAAGGTCGATTTCTTTCCGCGCGCCATGGTGGAGATCTTCGCCGAGCGCAGCGAGCTGGTGGCGCAATACCCCAACCTCGCCATCGAGCAGCATCTGCTGATCCGCTACCCCTTCGCCCAGTTCTTCTTCGTCAGCCCCGAGTATCCCGAGCTGGCCAAGGCGATCCAGACCGGCCTTGAGCGGGCCTATGCCGACGGCAGCTTCATGCAGTTCTTCCGTGAAAACCCGAAGATCCGCGAAGCGCTGGCCAGCGCCAATCTCGACCAGCGGGTCACCATCCAGCTGCCCAACCCCGATATGACGCCGTTGCTCAAGCGCATCCCGGCGCAATATTGGGAATACCCTCCGCAGGGATAAGCTGCCAGCCGCCCCGTCAGGGGCGGTGCTGTTTTTGTTCCTATCAAAGCTGATGCAGCCGGACTCCCCGCTTGGGATCGGACAACCACCTGTGACAACCGCTGACGGGCGCAGAGCTGCGCCTGTGGCGGGATCCGGCTAGCTATAAGTTAAAATTGGGCCATAAAGGGAAAACCCATAAATTAAATTTATAGTGATGCCAAAGCCCGCCGGGCAGGCGGTCGGCACGGTTCACAGGCCCGCCAGAGCCATCAGCCGATCCACACACCCTCTTGCATTACCATCTGCCGCTATCTGATCAGAATGCTGCATGGGCCGGCGTTGCCATCTGGCATTGGTCGCGCGCTTCCGCCATCATGCTTGCGATGCCGCGCCCGTTTACCGGGGGCGGCCAGAGCCGCGAAGCAGAGTGCGTGCCAAGGAGGTGCCATGAAGGGAATCGAAGAGTGGTTTGAAGAGTACGGCCAGAGCCATCGCCATCCGGTCAACGTCGCCATCCACAAGCTGGCGGTGCCGGGCATCTATCTCTGTTCGCTGGGGCTGCTCTGGAGTCTGCCCGCCGGGCCGCTGCCAGCGGGGCTCAACTGGGCGGCGGTGGCCGCCATTCCGGTGCTGGCCTTCTACCTGCAGCTGTCGTTTTCGCTGTTTGTCGGGATGGCAGGGCTGACCGCGCTCGGGCTGGCCTTCTGCCACCAGTGGCAGGGGCCGCTGCTGTGGCCCGCGCTGTTTATCTTCGTGCTGCTCTGGATAGCCCAGTTTGTCGGCCACAGGATCGAGGGCAAACGCCCCTCCTTCCTCGCCGACCTGCAATTTCTGCTGATAGGCCCCGCCTGGGTGCTTGCCAGCCTCTATCGTCGCCTGGGCATTCCCTATTGAGGGATGCCGGGCCAACAGGAGAGACCATGTCACACCGCCACACTCTTAATTCACCTCTGCGCCGCGCCCTGCCCCTGCTGCTGGGCGTCCTGTTTGCTGGCCCGGCGCTGGCCGACAAGGCTGATACGGTCGGCGAGGTGAGCACCGCCTTCAAGCTCTTCGGCCCCAACCACAAGATCCTGGTCGAGGCGTTCGACGATCCCCGCATCGACGGCGTCGCCTGCTATCTGGCGCGCCCCAAGACCGGCGGCGTCAAGGGCGGGCTCGGGCTGGCGGAAGATCCCTCCCACGCCTCCCTCTCATGCCACCAGATTGGCCCCATCACCCTGCCCGCCAAGCTGAAAGCGGGGGAAGAGGTGTTCGACGTCAGCACCTCGCTGGTGTTCAAGGAGCAGAAGGTGGTGCGCTTTTACGACCAGAAGCGCAATGCACTGGTCTATCTGACCTACAGCACCAAGCTGGTGGATGGTTCGTACAAGAGTGCTGTCAGCGCCGTACCCATCATGCCGTGGGGGCAATAACCAGCCGGTTTGTCCGGTGATAGTTGACTCGCTTTGTTGTAATTTAACTACAAATCATCTGCGGAGAGCACACCATGAAAGTCGCCGTATTCAGCACCAAGAGCTATGACAAAGAGCATTTCACCCAGGCCAACAGCCGCTTCGGCTTTGAACTGGAGTTCTTCGATGTGCGGCTGGAGGCCAAGACGGCCCGACTGGCCCACGGCTTCCCGGTGGTGTGCCTGTTCGTAAACGACGATGCCGACCGCGAGGTGCTGACCGAGCTGGCGGCCAACGGCACCAGAGTGATCGCCCTGCGCTGTGCCGGTTACAACAACGTGGATCTGGCCGCCGCCAAAGAGCTCGGGCTGAAGGTGGTGCGAGTGCCCGCCTACTCCCCCGAGGCGACCGCCGAGCATGCGGTCGGCATGATGATGTGCCTCAACCGCCGCATCCACAAAGCCTATCAGCGCACCCGCGACGCCAACTTCTCGCTGGAGGGGCTGGTCGGCTTCAACATGTATGGCAAGACGGTCGGCGTCATCGGCACCGGCAAGATCGGTCTGGCCGCCCTGCGCATTCTCAAGGGCTTCGGGGTTCGCCTGCTGGTAAACGACCCTTACCAGAATCCGGCTGCCATCGAGCTGGGGGCCGAGTATGTGGATCTCGACACCCTGTTCCGCCAGTCCGACATCATCAGCCTGCACTGCCCGCTGTTCAAGGAGAACTACCACCTGCTCAATCAGGAGGCGTTCGCCAAGATGAAGGACGGGGTGATGATCATCAACACCAGTCGTGGCGGCCTGCTCGACTCCAACGCCGCCATCGAGGCGCTCAAGACCTCCCGCATCGGCGCGCTGGGGCTGGACGTCTACGAAGAGGAGGAGGATCTCTTCTTCTCCGACAAGTCCAACGAGGTGATCACCGATGACGTGTTCCGCCGCCTGTCAGCCTGCCACAACGTGCTGTTCACCGGTCATCAGGCCTTCCTGACCCGCGAGGCGCTGCACGCCATCGCCGACACCACCCTCGGCAACATTCAGGCTATCGAGAGTCAGGGCCGCAGCGACAACGAGGTCGAGTAACCCCTGCGCGCTACTGCAGCGCCTCATCTCTGCACGCCGGGTTGTGAGACCCGGCGCCATCGGGTAGGCTAGCTCCCCTTTTTTCCAAGGAGCTGACTGCCCATGTTTATCGGATTTGATTACGGTACCTCCAACTGTGCCGTGGCCGTGATGGAACAGGGCAGCCCGCGGCTGCTCAATCTCGGCCCCTCCCGCTACCTCCCCTCCACCCTGCACGCGCCGCACCGGGACGCTATCGCCGGTCTGCTGGCCGAAGGGCTGGCCGACAGCCAGCAGGCGGCCTATCTCAAGCTGCGCGGCCCCGTGGTGACCCGGGCCCAGGCGGTGCGACGCCAGATGCGCGAAGAGGGGCTGATCGACGAGCTCAGCTTTGGCTCTGCGGCGCTGGAGCGCTATCTGGAGGAGCCGGACGAGGGCTACTACATCAAGTCGCCGAAATCCTTCCTCGGCGCCTACGGCCTCAAGGCCCCCCAGATCGCTCTGTTCGAAGATATCGTCTGCGCCATGATGCTCCACGTCCGCCAGCAGGCGGAGCAGCAGCTCGGCGCCCCGATCCGTCAGGCGGTGATCGGCCGTCCGGTCAACTTTCAGGGCTTGGCTGGCGAAGAGAGCAACCGTCAGGCCATCGCCATTCTGAGCGAAGCGGCCCGCATCGCCGGCTTCGAGCAGGTGGAGTTTCTCTACGAACCGGTGGCGGCCGGTTTTGAATTCGAGGCCCGCCTAACCGAAGACGCCGTGGTGCTGGTGGTGGATATCGGCGGCGGTACCACCGACTGTTCCATGCTGCGGATGGGCCCGAGCTACCGCGACCGGCTCGATCGCACCGACGATCTGCTCGGCCACAGCGGCCAGCGGATCGGCGGCAACGACTTCGACATCCGCCTGACGGTAGAGGGGATGATGCCGCTGCTCGGCATGCACGAGGTGCTCAAAACCGGCAAGCCGCTGCCCCACCCGCTGTTCTGGGATGCAGCCGCCATCAACGACGTCAGCGCCCAGAGCCGTTTCTACAGTCTCGATACCGCCCGCCAGCTGCAGGATCTGCAGCTCGACAGCCAGCCCGGCAGCAAGCTGGGGCGCCTTGCCAACCTGCGGGCCCACAAGCTGAGCCACCAGCTGGTCTGGCGCGCCGAGCAGGGCAAGATCGCCCTCTCGGAGCAGGAGAGCAGCCGCCACTCCCTGAGCGAGCTGGAAAAAGGGCTGGAGGCGGAGCTGACCCGTGAGCAGCTGGCCGGCGCCTCGGCCCTGCTGCTGGAGAAGATTGGCGAGCTGATGGATGAGGCGATCGCCGCCGCCGGCGTGCAGCCAGACCGCATCTTCGTCACCGGTGGTAGCGCCCGCTCGCCGCTGATCGCCAGCTTTATCCGCCAGAAGCTGCCGACCATCCCGCTCGAGGGGGGCGATGACTTCGGCTCGGTGGCCGCGGGTCTGGCCCGTTATGCCGAGCGGATCTTCGCAACCAAGCCCTGAATGGGGCTAAATCGCCAGAGTGTTGCCATTTAACGACACTCTGGCGGCAAAGGGGCGACAGAAGCGGTCGGTCGCCCCAGCTTCCGCCCTGCTACGGGACAAGCAAACAGGCTATGCTTGCGGCTCCCATCAACCGGAGCCCCGCCATGTCCAGATTGTCACTCCTGCTCATCCCCCTCTTCCTGCTCGCCGGCTGCAGTTCAGCCCCCTTTGTCCGGCAGGATCTGCAACATCACCACTGGGTATTGAGCAAGCTGGATGGCGAACCGGTTGCCGCCTTGCGCGACAATCCGCCCGACTTCGAGATCGGCGAGCACTTCACCGTCAACGGCATCGCCGGCTGCAACCGCTACTTCGGTCAGGGCCATATGAAAGGGGACAGGTTCTGGGTCACCAGTCTGGGCAGCACCGAGATGGCCTGCATGCCCCCGCTCGACACCATAGAACAGGCCGTGTTGACCACTCTGACCGAGGGGGCGACCCTGAGCGGCTCCAGCCAAGACCTGGTTCTGCAGGGCAAACAGCACCGTTTGGAATACACCCTGCGCGACTGGGTGCTCTAGGGCTCACAAACCGGCATTACAAACAGGAACATGTTGCCCGGCTGTGGCACAATATGAGGCAGTGTTCGCAATGGAGGCTGCCTCAGCCATGTCGATGGATCGTCTGTTTGACAAGATCAAACAACTCCCCACCATTCCCAAGCTGCTGCACGAGTTGATGCAGAGCTTCAACGACGAGAATGCCCGCATCGACGAGATTGCGGCCAAGATCGCCATGGATCAGGTGATCAGCGTCAAGGTGCTGCGGATGGCCAACTCGGCCGCCCTGCGTCGTGGCAACGAAGTGACCTCCATCGATCAGGCGGTGATCCGCCTCGGCTTCAACCGGTTGCGCTCCATCGTGGTCGCCTCCGGCATCATCGGCAGCTTCAAGGCCCCCCCCAGCTTCGACAAGAACAAGTTCTGGACCGAGACCTTTCAGGTCGCCACCATCGCCAAGACGCTGGCGCAGGAGGCCAGGGTGCTCGACCCTGAGACCGCCTTTACCTGCGCCCTTATCCACAACATCGGCGAGCTGCTGATCCAGAGCACCTTGCCGGAAGAGGCGGAGCTCATCAATCTGGCGATCCAGAAGGGGAGCAGCCGGGTCGAGGCCCAGCGCGAGATGCTGGGCTATGACTATGCCCAGCTCGGTGCCGAGCTGGCGCGGCGCTGGAACCTGTCGGAGAGCTTTGTCGACGCCATCTCCCAGCAGCTGGATCCCCTCTCCCACGATCCGGTCAGCAAGGAGGCGGTACTGATCCGGCTGGCGGTCTTCATCTCCTTCGCCTGGAACGCCGGGGTGCCTGCCCAGGCCATCATAGCCCGCTTCCCCAAACCGCTCGCCGACCAGTTGGGACTGGATCCCAAGTCGCTGGCCGGCCAGCTCGAAACACTGCATGAACAGGGTAATGCCCTCGCCGATCTTCTGACTCAATAAGCATCATGACCCATCCGTTTCTGTTTCATCCCCAGGTGGCGCCCTGGTTCAAAGAGAGCGCCGATGCCCTGCAACTGACCCTGTTCAGCGAGCTGGATGCCCCCATCCGCGAGGTGTGGCTGCGCCACGAGCCGGACAACGAGGAGTACCTGATCCCGATGACGGCGATCTCGACCCGCGACCGGCTGCAGGTATGGCAGGTGAACCTGCCGCTTGGCAAGGGGCAGGATATCCACCTTTACTGCTTCAAGTGCCTCACCGACGAGGAGCAGTGGTGGCTGCACGGCGCTGGCGTCAGTTCCACCATGCCGCCGCGCGAGCAGCATTTTCGCTTCAACAGCCTGCACCAGCCACCGGCCTGGGTGCAGGATCAGGTGTTCTATCAGATCTTCCCCGACCGCTTCTGCAACGGCGATCCGTCCCTCAGCGTCAAGCATCACGAGTACGAGTACCGCGGCAAGGCAGTCATCAGCAAGGCGTGGGGCGAGCCGGTCAGTCGCCACGAAGAGGGGCACGGTGCCTGCGAATTCTATGGCGGCGATCTGGCGGGGATCGATGCCAAGCTGCACTATCTGCAATCTCTCGGGGTGACGGCACTCTACCTCAACCCCATCTTCGATTCGCCGAGCAACCACAAGTACGACACCCAGGACTACTTCAAGGTCGATGCCCACCTCGGCAGCAACGAGCAGTTCGCCGAGCTGACCCGCAACCTGCATCAGCGCGGCATGAAGATCATTCTCGATGCGGTGGTCAACCACACCTCGACCCAGCACCCCTGGTTCTGCCCGCCGCTCGGCGCCCAGAGCAACCCGGATTCGCCGTGGCGCAGCTTCTACACCTTTGACAACGAAGGGGATTACGTCAGCTGGAAGGGGATTCGCAGCCTGCCCAAGCTCGACTTCTCCTGCGAGAAGGTGCAGGACGCCGTCTACCGCGCTGACGATGCCATCCTGCGCTACTGGATGCGCGCCCCCTACCAGATCGACGGCTGGCGCTTCGACGTCATCCACATGCTGGGGGAACGCGGCACCGCCGAGGGCAACAGCGGCCACGTGCGCGCCATTCGCGGCGCGGTGAAACAGGAGAACCCGGACGCCTACGTGCTGGGCGAACACTTCTTCGAGGCGAGCCAGTGGCTACAGGGGGATCAGGAGGACGGCGCCATGAACTACTACGGCTTCGCCCATCCGATCCGCGCCTTCCTGGCCGGCAAGGATATCGCCTACCACCCCATCAAGATCAGTGCCGAAGAGCTGGATCGCTGGCTCAAGCTGGCGCGGGCCCACATCCCGTTCAAAAACCAGCTGGCCCAGTTCAACCTGCTGGACAGCCACGACACCGCCCGCTTCCTCCACCTGTTGGGTGAGGACAAGCAGCGGATGCGTCTCGCGGCCACGTTGCTGCTCACCTATATCGGCGTGCCATCCATCTACTACGGCGATGAAGTGGGGCTCTCCGGCGGCAACGACCCGGACTGCCGCCGCTGCTTCCCGTGGGAGACAACTGACTGGGATCACGTGCTGCACGACCACTATCGTCGGCTGATCCAGATCCGCCGTCAGCGTCCCTCCCTGCGCCGCGGTGATATCCAGACCCTCTATGCCGGCCCCCACAGCTATGTGTTTGCCCGCACCCTGCAGAGCGATCAGGTGGTGGTAGCCTGCAACCGCCACCCGAGCGAGCCGCGCACCATCAGCCTGCCCCTCTGGCAGACCGCGAGCCCGGCCAGCCGCTTCACCGACGCATTCAACGGCGAGAAGTTTGAAGTGGTGCAGGGGGAACTTCAGCTAACCATTCCGGCCAACTCGGCCCGGGTGCTGCTCTCCAGTTGAGGGATCTTATCTCGCCAATAAAAAACCGGAGCCTGTGGGCTCCGGTTTTTTTATGCGCCACAGCTGGCCAGTCGTAGCCTTGTGCAGGCCACCAGCGAGCCGGGCTGAGCATCAGTAGTTGATGCTGACGTAGGGCACTTCCGGCACCAGCCACAGCTGTTTGAGATAGACGGTGAGCACGAAGAAGAAGTTGGCCAGCAGGTTGGCGAAACGGTAGAGGATGGGGTCAAAGCTGACACCGCTCTCCTCGAGGCGCACCAGCAGTCGCACCACCTTCTTGCTGCCACAGCGGCACAGATGAAGGGTCGGGATCGGTTGCGGCCCCTGCGGTAGAACAAAACCGGTGACCCGGCCCCGGCTCGCCTCGTTGTAGTGATCGTAACGGGCCTTGAGCCACTCAAGGTCTGCCTCGAAGATCCCCAGCTTGCCGCGCACCGAACCGTTGAGGTTATAGATAAGCCGCTGCAACGCCGCGAGATCCGCCAGCATGGGCGCAATATCGGCATCCGGCGCAAGGTGTGACAGCACGGCGCCGACCTGGCAGCAGAGTTCGTCAGTGGCGATCTCGAAGTCACACTTGAGCGAGGTTTCGAAGATGAAGGGGTAGCAAAGCTCGCGCTTGTCTCTGGGCTTTTTCGGGTTCATTGGCTGGCCGCATCGGGAAAAAGGCCAGTTTGCCAGCCATCGCAGGAGCTGGCAAACGGCCGGTCAGGAGTTAATCAATCCCGATGGCAAGCACTCAGGCACTCTTGCCGCTGCTGGCAGGGTCGGTCGCGGGCTGGAACTGGCTCAGCATCCGCAGCGCCTGCAGCATGCGTTCGTTGAAGCTGGTGAAACTGCTGACCTGCGCCGGATCAGTCTGCCCACGCGCAGCCAGCACGGCCGGGGTCAGCGCCTGCTGCTGGGACTCCGGCAGCACGGCATCGGCCTGCTTCTGTACCTCGTCCAGCTTGGGCAGATAGTCGGCAAAGGGCTTGAGCAGATCCTGCAGCGAGCTGGCCCCCTGATAGGTCTGGCTCAGCTTGACGCTCTGCTTGAGCTTGAGCGAGTAAGAGGCCAGCTGGGTGTCATCCAGCTTCAGGTCGCCCGCCTTCTTCAGCACATCATCCAGATTGCCGGAGAAGAAGTCGCCGGCCAGACCGTCGATCCCCTTGACCAGCTTGCCGATGGAGTCCATCTCCTCCTTGCTGAGATCCCCCTCCAGCGAAAAGCTGAAGCTCTGGCTCGATTTGAGACTGAACTGGCTGCCGCTGTCGCTCTTCTGGGATCGGGTCTGCCAGTTGTCGTTGAAGCGCAGCACCACCTTGTCGCCATCCTTGGTCTGGATCTCCAGCGAACCCTGCTGGCGACTGGCCATCTCGGCCTGCCCCATATCGGTAGTGGAGACCTTGCCAAAGAACTCCTTCTCGAACTCGTCGAGCCCCTTCTGGATCAATTTGTAGCTCTGATCCATGCCGGTCTTGATATCGCCGTTGTCAGCCCAGTCACCCAGCTGCTTGCGGGCATCACCAAAGCCCTTGTCCACCCCTTTGCGAGCCTGCTCCATCATGCCGGTCAGGGTATCATCCGACTTGCCGTCGGCGCGGGCAGCACCCAGCCGTCCGGTGACAAACTGCAACACGTTGTCCGCCACCGACTGGAAGTCGAACAGGGTATCCGGGGTAACCTCTTCCGGCTGATCCTGGGTCTTGGGCGCCTGATAGCTCTGCCCGTTTATCTCCAGCGCAAACTGCAGCGCCTGCTGGATCAGCACCTGTGCCCATTTCGGGGGCTTGTGCAAGGAGACCTCATCCTCGCTGTTGAGCTGTTTTGACTCCGCCTGTTGCGGCGATTTGGGAGAAACACCCACTCCCATGGGTTGGGCTGCGCCCACGCCGTCGATCTGCATAATGTGTCCTCCCACCATGCCTGTAGATCCGGTATCGGCCTGACTGAACACTTCTTGACCACAAAATGCTGGACAATCTGCGGCTGGCTTTTAAAATCGGGCCCCTTTGGGTGGCCTGTTGCCATCCCGCGATTTCGACCCGGCCCGGCCGGTGTGCACATGAGGTATCTATGACCCAGTCCCAACAGCCTTCTGCGGATGCTCCGGCGCCAAGAACCCCGGCCGACTATCAGGCCCAGCTCGATGAGAAGAGCGCGCGCCTCACCGGGCTGTTTGCCAGCTTCAACCCTCCCGCGCTGGAGGTGCACAGCTCACCGGCGGAGTACTACCGGATGCGCGCCGAATTTCGCATCTGGCACGAAGGGGACGACCTCTTCCACTGCATGTATGCCCCGGCGACCAAAGAGATTATCCGGGTCGACCACTTCCCCACTGCCTGCCGCCTCATCAACCAGCTGATGCCGGTGCTGCTGGAGGGGCTACGCCCCCATCAGGTGCTGCGTCGCAAGCTGTTCCAGATCGACTACCTCTCCACCCAGTCCGGCCAAATCATCGTCAGCCTGCTCTACCATCGCAAGCTGGAGAACGAGTGGCAGCAGGCCGCCGAGGCACTGCAGGCCGATCTGCGCGCCAAAGGTTTCGAGCTGCAGCTGATTGGCCGCGCCCACAAGCAGAAGATCTGTCTGGGCGATGACTTTGTCATCGAGCAGCTCAACGTGGCCGGCCGCCAGCTCATCTACAAACAGGTGGAGAATAGCTTCACCCAACCCAATGCCGCCATCAACGAGCAGATGTTGGGCTGGGCGCTGGAAGTCACCAACGGCAGCGAGGGTGACCTGCTGGAGCTCTACTGTGGCAACGGCAACTTCTCCATCGCGCTGGCGCAGAACTTCCGCAAGGTGCTGGCCACCGAGATTGCCAAGCCGAGCGTCGACTCCGCCCAGTTCAATATCGCGGCCAACGGCGTCGACAACCTGATCATCCTGCGCATGTCGGCCGAGGAGTTCACCATGGCGATGCGTGGCGAGCGGGAGTTCAACCGCCTCAAGGGGGTCGATCTCGGCGCTTACCAGTGCAACACCATCTTCGTCGACCCGCCCCGCGCCGGTCTCGACGATGCCACCGTCAAGCTGGTGCAGGAGTACGACAACATCCTCTACATCTCCTGCAACCCCGAAACCCTGCAAGCCAACATGGCGGTGCTGGGCGAAACCCACGAGATCGCCCGCTTTGCCCTGTTCGACCAGTTCCCCTGGACCCACCATATGGAGGCCGGGGTCTACCTGCGCCGCAAGGCGGGTTGATTCGAAGGAATAAAAAAACAGGGCCGCTTGGCCCTGTTTTCTATGGCACAACCGGCCATTACCGCAGCCGGAAGTGGCTCACTATCTCCCTGAGCCGGTCGTAGGTCTGCTGCATCGAACCGGCGCTGGCGACCGTCGCCTCCCCGTTGTGGGTCAGCTGGCGGATCACCTCGGCGATGGCGCTCATGTTGCGGTTGATCTCCTCGGCTACCGCGCTCTGCTGCTCCGCCGCCGTGGCGATATGGCTGATGAGATCATTGATCTCCACCACCTCTCCCGCCATCAGATCCAGCGACTCATTGACCCGGGTAGTGTTCTCGGCCGCCCCCTGACAACTCTGCTTGGTGTTCTCCATCGCCTCCACCACGGTGCGGCTACCCCGTTGCAGGCTGGCCAGCATGGTCTGGATCTCCGCCGTGCTCTGCTGGGTACGGGCGGCAAGGGAGCGTACCTCGTCGGCCACCACCGCAAATCCACGCCCCTGCTCGCCGGCACGAGCCGCCTCTATTGCTGCGTTGAGGGCCAGCAGGTTGGTCTGCTCGGCAATGCTGCCGATCACCCCCAGCACGGAGCCTATCTGCTGCACATCCTGCTGCATCGCCTCGATGGAGCGGGCAGTCTCCTCCACCTCGTCCACCAGCGCCATCACGCTGGCCATCGCCTGATCGACCACCTGCCGGGACTGGCTCGCCAGCTGCTGGCTCTGGCCGGTAAGCCGGGCCGTGCTGGCTGCACTCTCGGAGACGGAGACCGCGGTGCGGCTCATCTCGTTGATGGCAGTCACCACCTGTTCGGTCTCGCGCACATGATCCGCCAGCAGGGACTGGGCTGCACCAGTCTGGCTGGCCAATCCGGCAATGCCGCTGTTGAGCTGACCGCTCGCCTCCTGCACCTCGCCCATCATCTCCTGCAGCCGCTCGATAAAGCGGTTGATGCCGGCTGAAATCTGGCCCAGATCATCGGTACTGGTCACCGCCAGCCGGCGGGTGAGATCGCCACTGCCGCGAGAGAGCTCCAGCACCAGATCCCGCAGCGAGAGGATGGGGCGATAAGCCACGTTGAGCGCCAGTATGGCGAGCACCATCACCACCACGGCGACACCGAGGAGCGCCATGATGATCTGGCCGTTGAGTGCCCGGGTCATCGCCTGGATGTAGTCGAGGTCGATGTAACCGGTCAGGGTCCAGCTGTTGCCGCGAATATCCAGCTGATTGGGGCGTGCTTCGCTCTCCCCCTGCGGTTTGCTGCTGTAGAGCTCATTGCCCTGGCCGTCGGCCAGCGAGAAGTAACGCCCCTCGCCGCTCATCTTCGCCAGCAGGCTCTTGAACTCGCTCATGTCGAGGTAGTAGAGATAGGCCGAATCGGCACCGCGCGGCACCAGAATGGTGATAACCGGCTTGCCATCCACCTGTTGCAGCGGGCTGACGGTGATCTGGTTGTTGGCGGCGGGGATCAGCTTGCGCAGCGCATCGACCTTGGCCGTATCGTTGATGACACCGCTCACGTCGAACGCCATGTCGCCGATCACCTTGACGATGTTGTGAAAGCCGGTCTCTTGCAGGGTCTTCTTGACGTTGGTCACCCCGAAGTTGAGGTTGGCGGCCAGCAGGATTTTTTGATTGATGTCGCTGGCCAGCTTCTCTTTGACCAGAGTGATCTGTTCGTTGATGTTCTTGGTCGCCTGGGTGCGGATGTAGGCGCTGATGAAGTGATTGACGCTGAACCAGGCGGTACCGATGGTGACCAGAATGGCCAGCAGCAACAGGACGTAAATCTTGACCTTGAATGGCATGGGATCCCTCCAGAAGAGAGGGCTGGCAACGCCAACCCTCCCTGCCAATCGTTATTTCTTCTTGGCGTACTTCATGGAGTCCAGTGCCACCGCCAGAATGATGATGCCGCCCTTGATGATGAACTGCCAGTAAGGGCTGACGCCGATATAGGTCAAACCATAGTTGATCAGGGTGAAGATAAGTACGCCGGTGATCACACCTGCGACAGTTCCCACCCCGCCGGCAAACGACACCCCGCCCACCACGCAGGCGGCGATGGCATCGAGCTCGTACATGAAGCCCAGGTTGTTGGTGGCACTGCCGATCCGGCCCGCTTCCAGCATGCCGCCGAAGGCGTAGAAGACCCCAGCCAGCGCATAGATCATCACCAGATTGACCGCCACGTTGACGCCGGAGACCTTGGCTGCCTCGGGGTTGCCGCCGATGGCGAAGATGTTCTTGCCAAAGCGGGTCTTGTTCCACAGCACCCAGACAAAGACGCTGGCAATGGCCGCGTAGAAGGTGAGGTACGAGAGTTTGAAGCCGCCGATCCGGATAAAGCCCTGGGCGAAGCTGGAGAAGCGGGGGTCAAAACCGGCCACCGGCGAGGCACCCACCGAGTCGAAGTAGAGGGAGTTGATACCGTAGACGATGATCATGGTCCCCAATGTGGTGATAAAGGGGGTCACGTTCAGATAGGCGACGATAAGACCGTTGACCAGACCGATCAGAGCACCCACCACGCACACCAGCAGGATCACCGCAGGAATGGGCACCTCCCCCAGCGTCGGGAACACCTTGTTGACGTTGGTCAGCGCCTGCAGCATGGTCGCCGCAATCAGCGCCGCCAGACCGACCTGACGACCGGCCGAGAGATCCGTCCCCTGGGTGATGATGATACCTGCCACCCCCAGCGCGATGATGACCCGCACCGAGGACTGGGTCAGGATGTTGCTGAAGTTGGTGAGACTCAGGAAGGAGGGTTCCTTGATCACGATGATCATGAGCAGCACCAGCAGCACCACGTAGATGCCGTTCTCCTTGAGCGCCCGCATCAGATTGAAATTTTTAGCCGACTCCATAAATGTCTTCCTGTCTCTAGAGGTACAGAGATGCCAGGCGCAGAATCTCGCTCTGGTCAGTTTCTTTGGTGTTGACGATCCCGGCGACCCGGCCATTGCTCATGACCATGATGCGGTCGGTGATGCCGAGCAATTCGGGCATTTCGGAGGAGATGATGATGATCCCCTTCTCCTTCTTCGCCAGCTCCAGAATGAGCTGATAGATCTCGAACTTGGCCCCCACGTCGATGCCACGGGTCGGTTCGTCCAGCATCAGGATCTCCGGCTGGGTCAACAGCCAGCGGCCGATGATCACCTTCTGCTGGTTGCCCCCGGAGAGGGAGCCGATCTGGGTCTGCTGGGTCGGCGTCTTGACCCGCATGGAGTCGATGACCCACTGGGTATCGCTCTTCATCTTGTTGTCGCTGAGCAGCCCCATGGAACCCTTGTAGTTGTCCATGTTGGCGATCAGGGAGTTGAAGGCGATATCGAGACGGGAGTAGATACCGGTAGAGCGGCGCTCCTCGGTCACCAGCGCAAAGCCGTTACGAATTGCTTCGTGGGCGTTGTGGTTGGCCACCTCTTTGCCATGCAGCTTGATGCTGCCCTGGCTGCGATCGCGAATGCCGAACAGGGTCTCGACGATGTCGGTGCGCTTGGCCCCCACCAACCCGGCGACACCGAGGATCTCCCCCTTGTGCAGGTTGAAGGTGATGTCCTGAATGGAGGGCTGGTTCTTCGCCGTCAGATGTTCGACCTCGAGGATCACCTCTTTTGGCTGGTTGGTTTTTTCCGGGAAGCGCTGGGTGAGCTCGCGGCCGACCATCATGCCGATGATCTGATCCATGGTCATCCCCTTGAGCGGCTGGGTTGCCACCCACTGGCCATCCCGCAATATGGTGATCTCGTCACAGAGCTGGAAGATCTCCTCCATCTTGTGAGAGATGTAGACGATGCCGCACCCCTTATCCTTCAGCTTGTTGATGATCTTGAAGAGGTGACTCACCTCTTTCTCGGTCAGCGAGGAGGTGGGTTCATCCATGATGACGATCTTGGCATCGTAGGAGAATGCCTTGGCGATCTCGATCATCTGCATCTGGGAGACGGAGAGGGTCGCCACCTTGACCCGCGGGTCGATGTCGATATCCAGCTCCTCGAAAATGCGCTTGGTGTCTTCATACATCTTGCCGTGGTCGATGAACCACCCTTTGGTCGGATAGCGACCGAGCCACATGTTGTCCATCACCGAGCGCTGCAGCACCAGGTTGAGCTCCTGATGCACCATGGACACGCCGTTCTCCAGCGCCTCTTTGGAGGAGGTGAAGTTGATCTCCTGCCCCTTGAAGAAGATCTTGCCCTGATCCTTCTCGTAGATGCCGAACAGGCACTTGAGCAGTGTCGATTTTCCCGCTCCATTCTCGCCCATCAACGCATGCACAGAATGAGGACGGACCCGTAAATTGACATTATCGAGTGCCTTGACGCCAGGAAAGCTCTTACTGACGTCAATCATCTCCAACAGCCATTCTGATTGTTGCTGTGTTGTCATATCAGCCATCACATCTGGTTGAAAAAAGGGCAAGGGGATCTCCCTTGCCCTGGAGGAGGGAATTATTCGAATTGGGACAGGTTGTCTTTATCTACGCCGACGTAGGGAACACGCACGACCTTGTTGACGATGTTCCACTTGGTGCCTTCACCGGCCGCTTTACCTTCAGCCAAGTTCTTGGTCAGCTCGTAGGTCGCCTTGGCCTGGTTGGCCGCATCGTTCAGCACGGTACCGGCCATGGCACCGCTCTTCACCAGTGCCAGCGCTTCAGGCAGCGCATCGACACCGAATACCGGAATGGCAGTCTTGCCCTGTGCTTTCAGTGACTCGACAGCGCCCATCGCCATGCCGTCGTTGTTGGCGATGACCACTTCGATCTTGTTGGCGTTCGGGCCGGAGATCCAGGCGTCCATCTTGTCCTTGGCCATGGCGGTATCCCACATACCGGTATCCATGTGCAGCTGCTGGGTCTTGATGCCGCCGTCGTTCAGGGTCTTGATGACGTAAGTGGTGCGCGCTTCGGCATCCGGGTGGCCCGGCTCCCCTTTCAGCAGCACATACTGGATGACGCCATCCTTGTTCAGATCCCAGGCCGGATTGGCTTTCCAGTGTTTGGCAATCAGATGACCCTGGATGATGCCTGACTCCTTGGAGTCGGTACCTACGTAGTAGGCCTTGTCGTAACTGGCCAGATCGGCAGCACTCGGCTCCTTGTTGTAGAAGACTACCGGAATATCTTCGCCACGGGCCTTCTCAATGACCACGGGAGCGGCAGCCGGGTCAACCAGGTTGATGGCCAGCGCCTTCACGCCCTTGGCCAGCAGCACATCGATCTGGTCGTTCTGCTTGGACTGGTCGTTCTGGGAGTCGTTCATCAGCAGCTCAACCCCGGGGTTGGCAGCCGCTTCCTTCTCGATCGCCTTGCGTACCACCGCCATGAAGTTGTCGTCATATTTGTAGACGGTCACCCCGATGCGGGTTTCAGCGTGGGCAGCAGTGGCACCAGCCATCAGGCCCAGCAGCAGGGCAGCAACGGTCGTCATTTTTTTCATTGTGTGTGCTCCGATGTATCTATCCATGAGTTGTAGGGTGGCGAGCTATTGAGCAATCGCCCTTCAATGTAATCAATTTGTTGTCATTTCTTCTGTGATCATGACGACAAAATGAAAACGATTACACTCTGTTACATTGAATCTTTT
Organism: Aeromonas jandaei; assembly: GCF_037890695.1. NCBI lineage: Bacteria > Pseudomonadati > Pseudomonadota > Gammaproteobacteria > Aeromonadales > Aeromonadaceae > Aeromonas > Aeromonas jandaei. Next base: position 690,012 of record NZ_CP149571.1, read on the forward strand.
TCTTATTTTTCAGTAACATAAATCTCAGTGTTAATTTTTGGACTCAATCTGTTCCGCAGCATTGAGGCTAGTCGCTAACGGGCTGTTGTCAAAAAGCTCAGCCAAGGGTGCAGTGCCAGCGATAGCGACGGGCAGTCAGCTGATACTCGGGGCGCACGCTCTGGCTCCAGGAGTCATCTCCGCCCACTCCCATGTGAGCACCATCGAGGCAGACCCACAGCCCCTCCTCTGCCACCAGATCGCTCTGGTGACGGGCAGTGGCCAGCTGCTGCTGGCTAAAGCAACTGACGCTGAAATGGAAAGCGCCACTCACACGCATCGACCCCAGCTGCAACTCGCGGGTATCGCAGCGCAAGCCGTTGTCGGTCGGGAAGACGTAAGGGGTGTGCATGGCCTCCAGCGGCAGGCTCCAGCGACCCAGATCGGCGCCCAGCAGGCGATCCGGATAGTTTTCGTGGGGGCCGCGTCCCAGCCACTGCACCTGCTCAACCGGGTCAGCCAGATGGATCAGCAGACCGATCCGCGGCAGCGAAGGCAATGCCTGCGCCAGTTCGCACTCGATGTCGAGACTCATGGTGCCGTCGTCAGCAAAGCGGTGATGCCAATGACTCAGCAGTTGCAACTGCTCCTGATGGAAATAGCCGTGAGTCACCCGCAGCTCACTGCCGGCGACCACCACGCCCAGACAGCGGTGCTGCCACTGCTCAAGGCCACACGCCTGCCAGCGGGCAATCCAGGAGTTGGGGTCGGCGTGATCCGCTTCGCTAGTGCCGATGTCGTTGTCGAGCGGCGCGCGGTAGAAGTGATCCGTGATCGGCGTCCGCAACTGCTCCAGCCCCGATTTCAGCCAGCTGGTGATGCGGCCGCTCTGCTTGTCGAGCCGCCACTGACTGTTAGCAGTGGTGACCAGCCAGCCGTCGACCTGCTCAACCATAACCGCAGGGCTGACTGGTGCAGGTAGCGCCAGCGGTGACGGCAGCATGAATTGCTGGCGCGCCACCTCGTGCCCGGCCTCGGACCAGGGGGTGGCATCCGGCTGGAAGATGGCCAGATCGAGCCAGGCCAGCGAGCCCGCCGCAAAAGCGGGTAGCGTCCCGCTCAGGGTCAACTCGACCGCCCCTTGCGCTGCCAGCGCGAGAGACACCTCCCCCTCCAGCACCACTTGGCCGTTTTCACTCAGCTGCCAGCAAAGCCGCTCGTTGTCGGTTTTCCTGAACAGGTATTCGCTCTCGATCCGCACTCGCAGCGGGGAGTGCCCAAGCAGAGTGAAGCGGAACGGCTGCTGGGCGCGCTTTGCCTCAAATAGCGTGGGATGGGGAGAGCGATCTGGGAACAGCAGGCCGTTGCAGCAGAACTGGCGATCGTTTTGCACATCGCCAAAATCACCGCCATAGCCCCAGTAATGGCGACCATCGGCGGTGTATTTGTCGAGCCCCTGATCGACCCAATCCCAGACAAAGCCCCCCTGCAATCTCGAATGATCGCGAAACGCCTGCCAGTAGTGGGCGTAGCCTCCCAGACTGTTGCCCATGGCATGAGCATATTCGCAGAGGATCAGCGGCCGATGCTCCTCGGGCAGACCAATCCACTTGGCCAGCGCCCACTTGGGCACCGCCGGGAAGGGTTGATCCTGATGGGTTCTGGCATACATGGGGCAGATGATGTCGGTCGCCGGAGTATCGGCCCCGCCCCCCTCATACTGCACCGGACGGCTCGGGTCGCTGCGCTTGATCCAGCCATACATGGCATCGTGGGCCGGGCCGTAACCCGACTCGTTGCCCAGCGACCAGATGATGATCGAGGGGTGGTTGAAATCCCGTGCCACCATGCGGGTGGCCCGCTCCAGAAAGGCGTTGCTCCAGGCGGGATCCCGCGCCAACCGCCCCATGGGGGTCATGCCGTGGGTCTCCAGATTCGCCTCGTCCACCACATAGAGGCCGAGCCGATCGCACAGGCGATAGAAGTCGGGGTGGTTGGGATAGTGGGAACAGCGCACCGCGTTGAAGTTGTGCCGCTTCATCAGCAGCAGATCCCGCTCCATGGTGGCGCGATCGATGGCATAGCCTTTGGCGGGGTGGTGTTCGTGACGGTTGGCACCGCGAACAAGCAGCGGCTGGCCGTTGACCCGCAGCAGGCCGCCACGGATCTCAACCGTCCGGAAGCCCACATCATAGGCTTCGCTCTCCATAGGCTCGCCCTGCTCGTCCAGCAGGGTCAGGGTCAGGCGATAGAGGTGAGGCGTCTCGGCGCTCCACTGGTGCGGCGCAGCCACATCGAGCCACAGCTCGGCGCGATCGTCATATGCCCCTTTTTCATCAATGGCTTGGGTACCGATCGGCTGGCGCAGGGTCGCAACCCGCTCGCCACCGTCATAGAGATTGGCCTCCACCGAGAGGCCAACTGCATTGGCCGCCTGCAGTGCAATCTTGAGGCGGCCATCCCGATAGCAGGCATCCAGCTCGGGGGTGACCCGAATATCCATCAGATGACGGGCCGGTTTGTGCAACAGGCTGACGGAGCGGAAGATCCCCGACAACCACCACATATCCTGATCTTCCAGATAGGAGCCGTCGGACCAGCGCAGTACCAGCACCGCCAGCCGGTTGCGACCGCTCTGTAGATAAGGAGTCAGATCGAATTCGGCTGGCAGCCGACTGTCCTGGGAGTAGCCGACCCAGCGACCGTTGCAGAACAGGTAAAAGGCGCTGCTCACCCCGTCGAAGATGATCCGGCTCTGACCGCTGACCAGCCAGTCGGCAGGAAGTTCGAACTCGCGGGAGTAGCAACCGGTGGGGTTCTCTGCAGGCACCCGAGGTGGATCGCAGGGAAAGGGGTACTTGATATTGGTGTAGATGGGGCCATCGGTAAGCGGCCGTGTTGCCGGATAGGCGGCATCCAGCTGCCAGTTGCCCGGCACCGTAATGGGGCAGGCATCCGCCAGATCCTGCGCCAGCCAGCTCTCGGGCACCAGCTCGGGAGCGGCAAAGAAGGAGAAGCACCATTCGCCATCCAGTGCACGGCGTGAGGGTGAAAGGAGATCGTCTCTGGCATCCGCTTCGCTACGCCAGCTGAACATGGGGGTATGGGCTGCCAGGCGGTTTACCGAAGTAATCGCCTGAGTCTGCCAATCCTGACGCGCCACTATCTCCCTGAGCATTCCCCTTCTCCCTGATGACTGGAAAACGTATTCCAGTCTAGAGAAGTGTGGCCAGGGGATCGGCGATCTCGCTCACACAGATGTAAACGATTACACTAATTTTGTTAAGTAAAGCGGAGTAAAAACCATTAAAAATAGGTAAAACAATAAAAGCTCGATAAATGAGCCGCAAACGGCCCCTATCCTGCGCGAACCGGCGCCACCGAATGGCGATTGATCAAGGTCGGGGTATAGATGCGGTTCTGCTGTGCCTCGCTCTCCCCTGCCGCCAGCTGCAACGCCAGCTTGGCTGCCTGACTCGCCATCAACTCGATGGGGTAACGCATGGTAGAGAGCTTGGGCCTCAGGTATCTGGCGTAGATGATGTCATCGAAGCCCACCACCGAGACCTCCTCCGGCACCCGCAGCCCATTGTCCGCCAGCACCGAGATGGCGCCGGCCGCCATGGCATCGTTATAGGCCACCACGGCGGTCACCTTGAGCCCCTTGGCCAACAGGTTGAGCATGGCGCGCTCGCCCCCCTCCTCGTTCGGCGTGCCGCTCTCGATAAGCTCCGGATCGGCCGCCAGACCAGCCTCCGCCAATCCATCCTGATACCCCTGCAGCCGCAAGGTGGCATCCTCGATGGCGTGATCCGAGCTGATAAAGGCGATGTGGCGGTGGCCCAGCTCGATCAGATGACGGGTTGCGGTTGCGGCCCCCAGCCGGTTGTTGAGGGCGATGCAGCGCCCCTTTATGGCGGGAATATCGCGATTGATAAGCACCATGCCGGGCACTCGCATGGCGTAGTCGCAGAGCTCTTCGTCGCTGAGCGCCTTGCTGTGCACCACCAGCGCCTCGCAGCGCTTGCCGATCAGCAGCTCAATCGCCTCGCGCTCCTGGCGCGCCTTGTGAAAACCGTTACCCATCAACAGGTGAAGATTCTGCTCGACGGCCACGCCGGAGACCCCCTTCACCAGAGCCCCGAAGAAGGGATCGGCCACGTCTCCCACTACGACGCCCATGGTATCGCAGGTCTGGCTGACCAGCGCCCGCGCGTTGGCGTTAGGGGTATAGCCCAGCTCCGTCATCGCCTTTTGGACGGCGGCGCGGGAGGCGGCACTGGCCTTGGGCGAGTTGTTCATCACCCGTGAAACCGTTGCCACCGACACATTGGCCAAACGGGCGACATCCTTGATGGTACTCATGCTGTTTTCACTTATTTCACTCTGCGACAGATTGACCATTATACCCACCAACCCCATTGAAAACAGGGGATAACGCACGATCTGCCAGAGAAGCGATCACAAAAACAGTGTAATCGTTTACACTGTTTTGCAAGCAAGTTCACAGTTTGCAAGCCAACCCCTCGGCTAGACTGCTTGCAGCGTCATTTTCAGTGGAGAGCAAGATGAAGGTTCTGGTCACCGGCGGCTGCGGATATATCGGCAGCCACACCTCTCTGGCCCTGCAAGCCGCAGGCATGACCCCGGTCGTGGTGGACAACCTCTGCAACAGCAAGCGCAGCGTGTTGACTCGAGTCGCAGCTATCAGCGGCCAGCAACCCGTGTTCTATCAAGGGGATATTCGCGATGCCGCCCTGCTGGACCGGATCTTCGCCGAGCAGCAGATCGATGCTGTGATCCACTTTGCCGCCCTCAAGGCGGTCGGTGAGTCGACCCGCATTCCACTGGATTACTACGAGAACAACCTCGGCGGCACCCTCACCCTGCTGCAGGCGATGAAACGAGCCGGGGTGCACAATCTGGTGTTCAGCTCATCAGCTACCGTCTACGGCGATCCCGCCACTCTGCCGATCCGCGAGGATTTCCCCCGCAGCGCTACCAACCCCTACGGTCGCTCCAAGCTGATCATCGAGGAGATCCTCGAGGATCTGCAGCTGGCCGAGCCGCACTGGAGCATGACCCTGCTGCGCTACTTCAACCCGGTCGGCGCCCACGAGTCGGGCACCATGGGGGAAGATCCCCAAGGCATTCCCAACAATCTGATGCCCTATATCACTCAGGTCGCCATCGGCCGTCGCGACTGCCTGTCGGTCTTTGGAAACGATTACCCAACTGTTGATGGCACCGGCGTGCGCGACTACATCCACGTGATGGATCTCGCCGAGGGGCACGTCAAGGCGCTGCAACACTGCGCCGGCAAGGGTGGCGTGCACACCTACAACCTGGGCACCGGTCAGGGCCAGAGCGTGTTGCAGCTGGTCGCTGCCTTCTCCAATGCCTGCGGCAAGCCGCTGCCGTTTCGCATCGAACCGCGCCGTCCCGGCGATATCGCCGCCTGCTGGGCCGATCCGGCCAAGGCCGAGCGGGAACTGGGCTGGCAGGCGACCCGGGACATAGACGCCATGTGCGCCGACAGCTGGCGCTGGCAATCCGCCAATCCGAACGGTTACGAGGAGTAGGCCCGCCTGCTCCCCGGTAATAAACGACTCTATTTTTCAATACCTTATTCAGGAGAGATGATGTTCAACCCCGTCGATCATCCCCATCGCCGCTTCAACCCGCTGACCGGCCAGTATGTGCTGGTCTCCCCCCACCGGGCCAAACGCCCCTGGCAGGGGCAGGTGGAGAAGGTGAGTCAGGCCCCCAAACAGGCCCACGATCCCGACTGCTTCCTCTGCGCAGGCAACACCCGGGTCACCGGCGACATCAACCCCGACTACAAGGGCACCTTCGTCTTTACCAACGACTTCGCCGCCCTGATGCAGGATACCCCGGCCGCCGATAGTGCCAACGATCCCCTGTTGAAGCTGGAAGCCGCCCGCGGCACCAGCCGGGTGATCTGCTTCTCGCCGGATCACGGCAAGACCCTGCCCGAGCTGCCGCTGCCCGCCATCGAGGGGGTGATCACCACCTGGATGGATCAGGTCGCCGAGTTGTCGGCCCAGTGGGAGTGGGTGCAGGTATTTGAAAACAAAGGCGCCGTCATGGGCTGCTCCAACCCGCACCCCCACGGCCAGATCTGGGGCAGCGACTTCCTGCCCAACGAGATCGCCCGCGAAGAGCAGCACCAGCGTGACTGGCTGGCCGAGCATGGCCGTCCCATGCTGCTGGAGTATGTGGAGCGGGAGCTGGCGGATCGCTCGCGCATCGTGGTGGAGACCGAGCACTGGCTCGCCGTAGTTCCCTTCTGGGCCGCCTGGCCGTTCGAAACCCTGCTGCAGCCCAAGGCGCACGTCCCCTCCATGCTCAACCTGACCAAGGCCCAGCAACAGGATCTGGCGGTGGCGCTCAAGGAGCTCACCAGCCGCTACGACAACCTGTTCGAGTGCAGCTTCCCCTACTCCATGGGCTGGCACTTTGCGCCGCCCAAGTCGGAGTGCCCCGAGGCGTGGCAACTGCATGCCCACTTCTATCCGCCGCTGCTGCGCTCCGCCACCGTGCGCAAATTCATGGTCGGCTTCGAGATGCTGGCCGAAACCCAGCGCGACCTGACTCCGGAGCAGGCCGCCGAGCGGCTGCGCGCCCTGAGCCCCATTCACTACAACCAGACCAATCAAACCAATGAGGAGGCCCTATGACCCCGAGCCAACGCGTCAGCACCGTTTTTGCCGAGCAATTTGCCAAAGCGCCCGATCTGCTGGTGCGCGCCCCCGGCCGCGTCAACCTCATCGGTGAACATACCGACTACAACGACGGCTTCGTGCTGCCCTGCGCCATCGACTACGAGACCTGCGTCGCCATCGGCCTGCGCGATGACCGGCAAGTACAGGTGATCGCCGCCGACTACGACAACCAGCGCGACCAGTTCGACCTCGACCAGCCCATCGAGCACCACCCCAGCCAGCGCTGGAGCGACTACATCCGCGGCGTGGTGAAATATCTGCAGGAGCGCGGTTATGCCCTGCGCGGCCTCGATCTGGTGGTCTCCGGCAACGTGCCGCAGGGGGCGGGTCTCTCCTCCTCCGCCTCGCTGGAAGTCGCCATCGGCCAGGCCTTCAAGGAGGCACTGGGGCTCGCCATCACTCAGGCCGAGATCGCCCTCAACGGTCAGCAGGCGGAGAACAAGTTCGTCGGCTGCAACTGCGGCATCATGGACCAGATGATCTCTGCCAGCGGCAAAACCGATCACGCCCTGCTGCTCGACTGCCGCTCGCTGGAAACCCGCCTCATCCCCATGCCCACCGATCTGGCGGTGCTGATCGTCAACTCCAACGTGCGCCGCGGTCTGGTGGATAGCGAATACAACACCCGCCGCCAGCAGTGCGAAGCGGCCGCCCGTCACTACGGGGTCAAGGCGCTGCGCGACCTCGATCTGGCCGGACTGGAAGCGGGCAAAGCCGGACTGGATGAGGTCTGCTACCGCCGTGCCCGCCACATCGTCGGTGAAAACGCCCGCACTCTGGCGGCGGCCGATGCACTGGCGAGCCACGATCTGACCCGTCTCGGCGAGCTGATGGCCGATTCACACGCAGCCATGCGCGATGACTTCGAAATCACAGTGCCCGCCATCGATGGTCTGGTGGAGATCATCAAGGCCAGGATCGGCACCGAAGGCGGCGTGCGGATGACTGGTGGCGGCTTCGGCGGCTGCGTGGTCGCCTTGCTGCGCCCCGACAAGGTGGCCGAGGTGATCGCCGCGGTTGAAGCCGAGTATCCGACCCGCTTCGGCCTCAAGGCTGACTACTACGTCTGCTCTGCCAGCGCCGGTGCAGGCAAGCTATGAGCAGCGCCATAACGCCATTCGAACTGGAAAACGAGGAGGGGCTACGCCTTCGCGGCCTCGACTTCGGCGCTACCCTCACCTCCCTCACCCTGCCGGTAGCGGGCAAACGGCGCGAAGTGCTGCTGGGTTGTGCCGACGACACCTATCCCAACCAGCAGGTGTGGCTGGGCGCGGTAGCCGGACGGTTTGCCAACCGCATCGGCGGCGCCGAGCTGGTGCGCGATGGCCAGCGCTGGTTGCTGGATGCCAATCAGGCTCCCAACTGCCTGCATGGCGGGCAGACGGGCTTTCATCGCCAGCAGTGGCAGATCAAGGAGCTGGAAGCGGATCGGGTCAAGCTGGCGCTGCTCTCCCGAGCGGGGGATCAGGGCTTTCCCGGCAATCTGCGGGTAACCCTGGAGTACCGGCTGGAGCAGAGCGATCTGGTGGTGGATTTTATCGCCAGCACGGATGCCGCGACCCCGGTCAGCCTCACCAGCCACGCCTACTTCAATCTCGATGACAATCCCGACGGCGGCGATGTGCGTGACCACCTCATCAGCATCAATGCCGACCACTTCCTGCCGACCGACCCGAGCGGTTTGCCGATCGCCATCACCCCGGCGGAGGGGCCGTTCGATTTGCGCCACGAGCGCCTTGTCGGGCTGGATTGGCTGAGCCATCCCCAGCAGCAACAGGCCAAGGGATACGACCACGCCTTTGTGCTCAACGGCCCGGTGCAGGAGTGGGCTGCTCGCGTGGTATCGGGTGACAAACAGTTGGCGATGGAGGTCTATACCAACCAGCCCTCGCTGCAGTTCTACAGCGGCAACTGGCTGGCCAATACCCCGAATCGCCAAGGTCTGGCGCACCGGGATCACGACGGCTTCTGTCTTGAGGCACAACAGCTACCGGACAGTCCGAACCGGCCCGAGCTGGGTAACCCTTGGCTGGTGCCGGGAGAGCGCTATCACCACCAGACGCGCTACCGCTTTATCCGCGACTGACTTAAAGGTTTCACAATTTTTCCGTAGCAGCGCCAGCCACATTCGAGCAAGATAAGCCGCCCCGAGACCCTTCCGGGGCGTTTTTGCATCAACGTAGCAAGGATTCTGTTCGATGACTGACACCTATAGCCTGCTGGTCGCCTTTATTCTGGGCGTCGTCGAGGGGCTGACCGAGTTCCTCCCCGTCTCTTCAACCGGCCACATGATCATCGTCGGCCATCTGCTGGGCTTTGAAGGGCCCAAGGCCGCCACCTTCGAAGTGGTGATCCAGCTTGGCTCGATTCTCGCGGTGGTTGCCGTCTTCTGGCGCCGCCTGTTTGGTCTGATTGGCATCCACTTCGGCCAGAAGCCGGAACCTGGCCACGCCACCCTGTCGCTGGTGCACGTCATCCTCGGCATGATGCCCGCCATCGTGGTCGGTCTGGCCATCCACAGCTGGATCAAAGCCAACCTGTTTGGCCCGCAGACTGTGATGTATGCGCTGGTTGCGGGCGGTATCCTGCTGATCATCGCCGAGAAGTTCCGCCCGGCAGTTCGCTCCGAAACCCTGGATGACATCAGCTACAAACAGGCATTCGGCATCGGCCTGTTCCAGTGTCTGGCGCTGTGGCCCGGCTTCTCACGCTCAGGCGCCACCATCAGCGGCGGCATGCTGATGGGGATCAGCCGCCATGCAGCGGCCGAGTTCTCCTTCATCATGGCGGTGCCCATGATGATGGCGGCCAGTACGCTCGACCTCTACAAGAGCCGCGACTTCCTCTCTATGGCCGACTTCCCGATGTTTGCAGTGGGCTTTATCACCGCCTTCGTGGTCGCCATGATCGCCATCAAGAGCTTCCTGGCGCTGATCCGCCGCCTCGACTTCATCCCGTTCGCCATCTACCGCTTTATCGTGGCATTCGCCGTCTATCTACTGTTTGTCGCCTGACCCTCAGCCAGCAATCAAATGACAAAAGGGACCGGCAAGGTCCCTTTTCTATTGTCCAAGCCCCTCAGTAGAGGTGCTGACTGATGCCGTTGAGCAGCCGCGACAACCCCTTGGTGAACTGCACCGGCGCATCCTGCACCGTGTAGCAGAGGCAGCCGTCCGGCGTATGCGGGCTGTGAGCATGGCTGGCATCGCGCCAGATAAAATCCCCGGCCTGATAGAGGGTGTCGCCATCCTGAATGTTGCCCGCCAGCAGCAGGGTCAGCTCATAACCCTGATGGGTGTGCTCGGGGATACGACCACCCGCCTCGATATGGAGCAGACTGGCGCGAGCCCCCATCTCGTCCAGCGGCAAACTCTGTTGACGAATGGCCCCGATATGGCGCCACTTGGGCGAGCGGTAACGGGCCAGCACCCGCGGCAAGCGGTAGGCATGACCGGCCACTTCGAGCTCGGTTGGCTGGGCTCGGGGCAGATCGGTAACGGGTGCGGCAACCGGTTCGGGCTGCGCCAGAATATCCGCCAGCATGGCGTCAAATCCGGCATCCAGCGCCACATCATCTCGGGAGGCCAGCTCGGGCTCTGCTTGCGAGGCAAGATATTGCTGCGCCAGCTCCTCCTCAAATGCTTTCAATCGGGCCGCACAATCAGGGCAGAGCTCGCAGTGAGCGGAGAGCCCCACCGCCAGCGGCAGAGGGAGCTCGTCGGCGGCGAAGGCGCGCAGCATAGGGTCGGTTGGATGGGCTTTAATCATGGCCTTGCTCCACTTGCTCTTTCAGTTTCTGTAGCGCCAGTCTGAGGCGGGACTTGATAGTACCGAGCGGCACGCCAAGGCGCTCCGCCAGCTCCTGCTGGGAGAACTCCTGCAGATAGATGCCACGCACCACCTGCTGTTGCGGCTCAGGCAGGGTGCCCAGATAGTGGGCCATCTGGCGGGTCAGCACGGCATCCTCGCCTCCGCTCAGATGCTCCTCTTCGGCTTGAAACTCCAGCACCGGCCACAGCTCTTCTGCGCAGAGATCCTCCTTGCTGGCACGGCGTCGGCGCAGCAGATCGAAGCACTGGTTGCGCATCACTGTGTAGATCCAGGTGGTTGGCGCCCCCTTCTCCGGGTGATAGAGACGCGCTTTCTGCCACACCAGCAGCATGGTCTCCTGCACCAGCTCCATAGCGTTGGCCTCGCTGCCGAGATGGCGCAGCCCGTAGCTGCGAATGCGCGGCGCAAAGTGTTGGAACAGGCGGGCAAAAGCGGCCTTGTCAGCCTGCTCTGCCACCCTGATCAGCAGAGATTTGAGGTCGCCATCCGGGTTATCCATCACGGGCGAAGTCCTGCGTATGGTCGAGTGTGGTTGGCCAGTATATGCCATTGCGCCATCCCTTTGGTGTGCTGTCGAACATGCTGTGGTAATGACTGGTACGGCCCTGCGGCGCTGGTGGATCAGCTGGTCAGGAAAAAATCAGTGGCTGGCCACCAGCACCCCCTTGAGCAGGGCAATGGCAGGCAGATTGTCGGCAGCGGCCAGCAGCAGCTGCTTCTGCTCGGGGGGGATCGGCAGCACCTCCAGCCAGCGCTGCGCCACCCAGTTGCCATCGTCCCAGCGGGGCGCGGGATAGAGGGCGGCATAGTCTGGATAGTCGGCAAACACCTCCCGCAGCGCCTCGGCCAGTGGCAGCTGATCGGGATGGAGCCGCCGGGGCGGCCATGCCGGCAGCGGGGTCACCTCACCGATGCGCAGGCCATCCTGCTCCTGCCACAAATCGTCGATCTGTACCCGCTCCATACCCTGCACCGTGATCCCCAGCATGCCGTCCGGCAGCCGGTCGAAGTCGATGACCTTGACCCGGGTGGCGATGGGTAGCATGTTGCGCAGGGCGTCGGGCTGGCGCGGATCCACCATGCAGAGGGCAAAGCCCGCCTCCCCCGCCTCGGCCACCATCCGCAGGTATCTGGGCTCGAAGATCCGCAGCGGCATGATGCCGCCGGGCAGCAGGTGGGCTGATAGGGGAAACAGTGCCAGTCGCATCACAAACTCCTTGCCGGGTTACGACTCTAGGTACGTGCAACAGCCAGCGGGAGATCAGTGTCGGGAAAAACCCTTAACAATCAGGGGAAATAGCCTGGACAAGGCGCTTCGATATGCAGTAGAAATGGATAAGCACCATAATTTCCGTCCAATATTCTGGAATATGGCGCCAAACGCAGTGAAATATCCGCCCGACAGCGAGCGGCGGGTCATCCCTATAGTTTTCTCGAGCCGATGCGGGTAAAATTCACGCCCTTATATATCAGTCATTTTTCGACGCGCAACCTTGGTGGTCAGTTATGAAAGAGCATATTCATCATCTACTTGAACAAACGGTAGCCAATCTCAAGTCAGCAGGCGTCCTGCCGGCGGACCTGGAAGCCCGCGTGCAAGTAGACCGATGCAAGGAAAAAGCTCACGGTGACCTGGCCACCAACCTGGCCATGCTGCTGGCCAAGCCGGCCCGCAAGAATCCCCGTGAGCTGGCGGCTGCCATCATCGAGCACCTGCCTGCCTCCGACCTGATCGCCAAGGTCGAGATCGCCGGCCCCGGCTTCATCAACTTCTTCTTCGACCAGCGCTGGCTGGCCGGTCAGGTCGAGGCCATGGTGACCTCTGCCAACGCCAACGTGAAGTTGCCGACCCCGCAGACCGTGGTGGTGGACTACTCCGCCCCCAACGTGGCCAAAGAGATGGCCGTGCACCACATCCGCTCCACCGTACTCGGTGACGTGGCCGCCCGTGCGCTGGAGTTCCTCGGCCACAAGGTGGTGCGAGCCAACCACATCGGTGACTGGGGTACCCAGTTCGGCATGCTGATCGCCTATCTGGAGAAGATGGCCAACGAGAACGCCTCCGACATGGAGCTGCGCGACCTGGAAGCCTTCTACACCCAGGCCAAGCGTTGCTACGACGAAGACGAAGCCTTCGCCGAGCGCGCCCGTAACTACGTGGTGAAACTGCAGGGTGGCGACGAGTACTGCCGTACCATGTGGAAGAAGCTGGTCGACATGACCATGGAGCAGAACCAGCGCAACTACGACCGCCTGAATGTATCCCTGACCAACAAGGACATCATGGGCGAGTCCATGTACAACGACATGCTGCCGGAGATCGTGGCCGACCTGAAAGCCAAGGGGCTGGCGGTCGAGAGCGAAGGCGCCACCGTTGTCTTCCTGGACGAGTTCAAGAACAAGGATGGCGAGGCCATGGGCGTCATCATCCAGAAGAGCGATGGCGGTTTCCTCTACACCACCACCGACATCGCCTGTGCCAAATACCGTTACGAAACCCTGGGCGCCGACCGGGTGATGTACTTCATCGACTCCCGTCAGCACCAGCACCTGATGCAGGCCTGGACCATCACCCGCAAGGCGGGTTATGTGCCGGAATCCGTGCCGCTCGAGCACCACGCCTTTGGCATGATGCTGGGCAAGGATGGTCGTCCCTACAAGACCCGCTCCGGTGGCACCGTCAAGCTGGTCGACCTGCTGAACGAAGCGGAAGAGCGCGCCGCCGCCCTGCTGGAGAGCCGCAACAGCGACCTCTCCGCCGAAGAGAAGGCCGAAGTGGTGCACGCCATCGCCATGGGTGCGGTCAAGTATGCGGATCTCTCCAAGAACCGCACCACCGACTACATCTTCGACTGGGATCTGATGCTCTCCTTTGAAGGCAACACAGCTCCTTACCTGCAATACGCCTACACCCGTATTCAGTCCATCTTCCGCAAGGCCGGCGTCGATGCCGCTACCCTGACCGGCAATGTGACCCTGAACGAGGAAGCGGAAGAGACCCTGGCCCAGAAGCTGATCCAGTTCTCCGACGCGGTCAACGGCGTGGCGGACAAGGGGATGCCGCACCTGCTCTGTACCTATCTGTACGAGCTCTCCGGCAACTTCATGACCTTCTACGAAGCCTGCCCGATCAACAAGGATGGCGTGGACGAAGCAACCCGTCAGAGCCGTCTGCTGCTGTGTGCTGCCACCGCCAAGGTGCTCAAGCTGGGCCTCGGCGTACTGGGTATCTACACCCTGGAGCGCATGTAATAGATGGCGACCCGGGATTATGTCGGCAACCGTCCGCGACGTCGCGCGGGCGGTCGCAACACCAAGAAAGCGGCTCCGCGCCGCTTTCCTGTTATCCCGGCCCTGCTGGCCGGGGCGCTGCTGGCAGGCTTTGGCGGCTTCCTCTACATGATCAATGGCAAGGGCCACGATGCCCCCACCATCGAAGAGCAGGTCAAAGCCAACAAGCCAAAACCGCAGAACAACGGGTTGCCTCAGGAGAAGTGGAGCTACATCGAGCGGCTTGAGAACAAGCAGGTCGATATCATAGAGCCGCCGACCCAGCCGGGCGTTCTGCCGCCGCCTCCTGCCGATACCATGACCCTGCAACCGGAGAAGCTGCCGCAGCCGGTACCGACCGATATTCCCCAGCCGGGAACACCGATCGGCCAGCCCAAGCCCTATCAGCCCAATCCGGCAACCACCCCCTCCACCTCCGGTGCGCCGGTTGCCAGCGCCCAGGAGCAGGTGATCGACCGCAAGGCCGAGCGTGAGCGGATGGAGCGGGAGATCCGCGCCGAGCTGGAGCGTGAGCGAGCCGCTGCAGCCAAAGCCCAACCGGCAGCTCAGCCTGCCCAGACCGCAGCTGCCGACAGCGGCCGCTATATGATGCAGTGTGCCGCCCTGCGCTCGCAGGATTCGGCGGAGTCGCTCAAGGCACGCATCGCCTTCACCGCCGGCCTCTCCTCCAGCCTGCAGGTGATCAATGGCACCAACGGCACCGTCTACAAGGTGATGGTCGGCCCCTTCAACGGCAAGGCCGCCGCCGACGCGGCCAACCGCAAGCTGCAGAGCTCGGGCATCAGCGGCTGCATTCCCAAGAAAGGGTAAGCGCCCGTTTTACCATGAGGGGCCGGGTGGCAACACCCGGCCCCTCTTCTTTGGGCTCCCTTCGCACCCATAGTCCCATCTCGCGCTTGTCCCGACCGATTGCAGGCTTGAAAAGCTGTTTTGCCATCCCCATCTTTTCTCCCATGCACAGTCAGGCCGTCATTCGGCTCAAGCGAGGTAAGTAAAGTGACTACCATAGTTTCAGTTCGCCGCAACGGTCAGGTCGTCATCGGTGGCGATGGCCAGGTTTCTCTTGGCAACACCGTCATGAAGGGCAACGCCCGCAAGGTTCATCGCCTCTACAACGGCAAGGTGTTGGCAGGTTTTGCCGGTGGCACAGCCGACGCCTTCACCCTGCTCGAACGCTTCGAAGCAAAACTGCAGGCCCATCAGGGTAATCTGGAGCGCGCCGCCGTGGCGCTTGCCAAAGATTGGCGCACCGATCGCGCCCTGCGCCGCCTCGAAGCACTACTGGCCGTCGCCGACGAGCAAAAATCCTTCATCATCACCGGCAACGGTGACGTGGTGCAGCCGGAGCACGATCTCATCGCCATCGGCAGCGGCGGCAACTTCGCCCAGTCTGCGGCCATCGCCCTGCTGGAAAACACCGATCTGGATGCCAAGAGCATCGTCGAGAAAGCGCTCAAGATCGCCGGCGACATCTGCGTCTTCACCAACCAGCACCACACCGTCGAAGTGCTGGACTATTCGGCTAAATAAGCCAGACCACCAATTCTCAAAGGGGTGGGCCCTGCCCGCCCCTGATACAGGAACTCCATCATGTCCGAGATGACCCCGAGAGAAATCGTCCACGAACTGGATCGTCACATCATTGGTCAGGCCGATGCCAAGCGCGCGGTGGCCGTCGCCCTGCGCAACCGCTGGCGCCGGATGCAGCTCAACGAAGAGATGCGCCATGAAGTGACCCCGAAGAACATCCTGATGATCGGCCCGACCGGTGTCGGCAAAACCGAGATCGCCCGTCGTCTGGCCAAACTGGCCAACGCCCCCTTCATCAAGGTGGAAGCGACCAAGTTCACCGAAGTGGGCTATGTCGGCAAGGAAGTGGACAGCATCATTCGTGATCTGACCGATGTCGCCATCAAGCTGGTGCGCGAGACCGAGATGGAGAAGATGAAATACCGCGCCGAGGAAGCCGCCGAAGAGCGCATTCTCGATGCGCTGCTGCCCAACCCGCGCAACACCTGGGGCGAGGAAGAGAAAGCCGACAACTCCAACACCCGCCAGATCTTCCGCAAGAAACTGCGCGAAGGTCAGCTGGATGACAAGGAGATCGAGCTGGATCTGGCCGCCTCCCCGATGGGCGTCGAAATCATGACCCCGCCGGGCATGGAAGAGATGGCCAACCAGCTGCAGGGGCTGTTCCAGAATCTGGGCCAGAACCAGAAGAAGAAGCGCAAGATCAAGGTCAAAGAGGCCATGAAAGCGCTTATCGAAGAGGAAGCGGCCAAACTGGTCAACCCGGAAGAGCTGAAACAGAAGGCCATCGCTGCGGTCGAGAACAACGGCATCGTCTTCCTCGACGAGATCGACAAGATCTGCAAGCGTGGCGAGAGCTCGGGCCCGGATGTCTCCCGTGAAGGGGTTCAGCGCGACCTGCTGCCGCTGGTCGAGGGCTGCACCGTCAACACCAAGCACGGCATGGTCAAGACCGACCATATCCTGTTTGTCGCCTCCGGTGCCTTCCAGATCGCCAAGCCGTCCGATCTCATCCCCGAGCTGCAGGGCCGTCTGCCGATCCGGGTCGAGCTGACCGCGCTGACCACTGAAGATTTCGAGCGGATCCTGACCGAGCCGAACGCCTCCCTGACCGATCAGTACAAGGCGCTGATGGCCACCGAAGGGGTCAACATCGAGTTCACTCAGGATGGTATCCGCCGTCTGGCCGAAGCGGCCTGGCAGGTCAACGAGCGTACCGAGAACATCGGTGCCCGCCGTCTGCACACCGTGATGGAACGCCTGATGGAAGATATCTCCTACGACGCCTCCGAGAAATCCGGCGAGACCTTCGTCATCAACACCGACTACGTCAACGCCCACCTCGGCAAGCTGATTGAAGACGAAGATCTGAGCCGCTTTATTCTGTAAGCGCGAGTGATCTGAAAACGCCTCCCTTGTGGAGGCGTTTTTTATGCCAGACTATTTGCCTAACCTGACGAGCCTGTCACATAAGTAATTGATATTATTGAATCTCACCTCAGACGGAGAGAATCAATGATGAATCCAGATCTAGAAGTCGTGATGCTCAATGGACGTCAACTGCATGAAATAATCGATATTCATGCGCTGGGCCCCTTGGGACAGCAGCACCTGAGGAGAGGCATTGGGGGCACCGCTATCTTGATGGGCAGCCTCCGCGGCCAGAGAGTCCGTCTGGAAGTCAGTCCTGATAGCGATGCTGAGAATTGGCTTTATTCATTATCCCGGCAACCAAAGCAGTCCCTTGACCTAGAGTGGACCAGCATAGGGTCCATGCAGAACAGAATCGGCAAGCGCGGACACGTCTCCGAATACAATAACGGCATTTGGACATTCGAGTTTCCTGACTGGGAAACCGACCAATAAGAGACCTATGAGCGCCTCCCTCTGCGGAGGCGTCATTTTTTCATCCCCGCTGAAATCTGCTCAAAAAAAGATCTTTCCTATTCTCCGCGGCTGATTTATACATACGTATAAATCAGATCGAAATCTGTGCAGCAGGAACCAGAAAGATGAATCCAACCCGGCAGAAACTGCTCGATACCGGCCTCGCCATCGCCACCGAGAAGGGGCTGCGCGGCCTGACGGTGCGCGAGTTGGCGGCGGCGGCCGAGGTGAACCTCGGCTCCTTCGTCTACCACTTCGGCAACCGCGATGCCTTTATCGACGAGCTGGTCGAGCTCTGGTACGCCCCCCTCTATGACGAGCTCAAGGCGGTAGCAGCCAAAGGCTCCTACTCATCTGCCATCGCCATGTTCGAGGCCACCATGGAGGCGCTGATCGGGCTGGTGGCGCGCCAGCGCGGCTTTATCAACCACCTGTTTGGCGATGCGCTGGCGGGCGAAGGGGCGGCCCAGCGCTTTCTGCTCAGCCTGCCGCGCCGCCACCCTTTGCTGCTGATCGAGCAGGTACGGATGGCACAGGCAGAAGGGTCGCTGGTCGCCGGTCACCCGCTCCAGCTGATGATCTTCATCATGGGGTCGGTCGGCCTGCCGCTGGTGATCGCCGGCAGCGGTCGCCAGCTCGGCTGGCTGCCCGAACAGGCCGCCCCCTTTCTGAGCCAGATAGACAGCCCAGAGGCCGCCAGACAGCGGCTGGTATGGGCCCTGCGCGGCCTGCGCCCCAACAACATGAAAGAAGGAGAAGCGGCATGAAACAACGCATCGCGATGGTAGCTCTGCTGCTGGCGGTTCTCAGTGGTTGCCTCTGGTTGCAGAGCCATCCTCAAGGAGAAGTGGTATGAAGCAACGCATTGCAATCGTGGCCCTGCTGCTAACCGTTATCGGTGGCTACCTCTGGTGGCAGGGGCGCCCGGCCGACGGCTCCATCCTCTACGGCAACGTCGATATTCGCGACGTCAATCTGGCCTTTCGGGTCGGCGGCCGCGTCGATCAGGTACTGGTCGATGAGGGGGATAGGGTAAAAGCCGGTCAACTGCTGGCCCGCCTCGATCCGGCTCCCCTCACCCACAGCCGCGACAGCGCTCGCGCCAATCTGGCCGCGCTCACTGCCGCCAACACCTTGATCCACAAAGGCTATCGCAGCGAAGAGACCGACCGCGCCCGGGCCGCACTGGCCGCCGCCGAGGCCGCTGCGCTGGAAGCCGACCAGCAGTGGCGCCGCCAGAGCACATTGGCAGCCACCGGCGCCATCTCCCGCGGTCAGCTCGATACCGCCCGCTCCCAGCGAGATCAGACCCAGGCGCAGGTACGCTCGGCCCGCGAACAGCTCGCCCAGCTCGAAACCGGCTACCGCCCGGAGGAAATCGCCCAGTCCGATGCCCAGCTGGAAGGAGCCAAAGCGGCGCTCGCCAGTGCCGAACTGGCGCTGGCAGATGCCAACCTGACCGCCCCCAGCGACGGCATCATCATCAGTCGCGCCATCGAGAACGGCAGCATGGTGCAGAGCGGAGCGACCGCCTTCAACCTCTCCCTGACCGCGCCAGTCTGGGTGCGCGCCTATGTGGAGGAGCCCTGGCTCGGCCACTTCCCGAGCGGCGCCAAAGTGACCCTCACCACCGACTCGCGGCCAGACAAGCCCTATCACGGGGTGGTGGGCTTTGTCTCGCCGACCGCCGAGTTCACCCCGAAATCGGTGGAGACGCCTGACCTGCGCACTCACCTCGTCTACCGGCTGCGCATCGTGGTGCAGGATCCCGACCTGGCCCTGCGCCAGGGGATGCCGGTCACCGTCAGGCTTGCTCCATGAACAGCGCCATCTCCCTTGAGGGGCTCACCAAACGCTTTGGCGAGCGGGTCGCCCTCAACGCCATCTCGGCCACCATTCCGACCGGTGGTATCACCGGGCTGGTCGGCCCCGACGGCGCGGGCAAGAGCACTTTGCTGCGCCTGTTGGCCGGTCTGCTGATCCCGGAGGCGGGCACCATCCGGGTGCTGGGGCTGGATCCGGTGAGCGAGGGAGATCTGCTGCGTCAGCGCCTCGGCTACATGCCCCAGCAGTTCGGCCTCTACGAGGATCTCAGCGTGCTGGAGAACCTCACCCTCTACGCTGACTTGCGCGGCGTACTGGAGCCCGAACGCTCGCCCACCTTCGCGCGGCTGCTCGCCTTCACCGATCTTGCCCGCTTCACCGCACGACCGGCAGGCAAGCTCTCTGGCGGGATGAAACAGAAGCTCGGGCTGGCCTGCGCCCTGCTCGGCACCCCGGATGTGCTGCTGCTCGACGAACCCGGGGTCGGGGTCGATCCCATCTCTCGCCGCGCCCTCTGGCAGATGGTACGCGAGCTGGCCAAGGGAGGGATGACGGTGCTCTGGAGTACCGCCTATCTCGATGAGGCGGAGCTGTGCGACCACGTGCTGCTGATGGCGGATGGCGAGGTGCGCACCAGCGGCACGCCGGCCAATCTGATGGGGGCCATGGCCAGCCGCTGCTGGCTGCTGGAGGCGGGGCAACTGGATGGCCGCGAGCGACGCGCCCTGCTGCGCCGGGCGCTGGCTCACCCGGCGGTGATGGATGGCGCGGTGGCGGGGGAGCGGGTTCGCCTGCTGCTGCACCCGGGCATGACGCCCCCACCGCTGGCGGAGCTGCATCTCGCCCACGGCGCCTTTCAACCGGCCCAGCCCCGGCTGGAAGATGCCTTTATCGACCTGCTCGGCGGCGGCCCCGGCGGGGAGTCGAGTCTGGCGGCCGGGATGCGGGAAGCTGAACTGCCGCAAGGGGTCTCTCCCGAGGCGGTGATCGAGGCGCGCCACCTCACCAAGCGCTTCGGCGATTTTGCCGCCACCGATGATGTCAGCTTTGCGGTGCGCCGCGGCGAGATCTTCGGCCTGCTCGGCCCCAATGGGGCGGGCAAGTCCACCACCTTCAAGATGGAGTGCGGCCTGCTGCGCCCGAGCGAGGGGCAGGCACTGGTGACCGGCATCGATCTGGCTCACAGCCCCTCGGCGGCGCGCCAGCGCCTCGGCTACATGGCGCAGAAGTTCTCCCTCTACAAGCAGCTCACCGTGGCACAGAACCTCTCCTTCTTCGCCGGTATCTACGGCCTGTTCGGCCGCCACCAGCAGACGCGGATCGATGCCATGGTGACTGCCTTTGCCCTCGCCCCCTGGCTCGATCAGAAGGCGGAATCCCTGCCGCTCGGCCTGCGCCAGCGCTTATCGCTGGCCTGCGCCCTGCTGCACGAGCCGCCGCTGCTGTTCCTCGACGAGCCCACCTCCGGGGTCGATCCGGTGACCCGGCGCGAGTTCTGGTCGCACATCAACGCGCTGGCCGACCACGGCGTCACCGTGCTGGTCACCACCCACTTTATGGATGAGGCGGAGTATTGCGACCGCATTGCCCTCATCTATCGCGGCAAGCTGCTGGCGCTCGGCACTCCGGACGATCTCAAGGGGCTGGCCGCCAAAGAGGCGGCGACCTCTTTGCCAACCGGTTCCTTGCCGACCATGGAAGAGGCCTTTATAACCCTGGTCGAGCGGGCCAGCGAGGAGGACGCATGAGCATCAACCGTCGGCGACTGCTGGCCCTCTGCCGCAAGGAGACGCTGCAAATCGTCCGTGACCCGAGCAGCATCCTCATCGCCTTCATCATGCCGGTGGTACTGCTGGTGGTAATGGGTTACGCCATCAATCTGGATGTGGACCATCTACGCCTCGGCATCTGGCGCACCGACAGCGGCGCACCGGCGGTGCGGCTGGAGCAGGCCCTGCGCGGCTCTACCGCGCTGGAGATCCACAGCGGCCCGAGCAAGGAGTCCCTGCTCGCCAGCCTGGCCCGCGGCGAGATCCGCGGCCTGCTGGTGATCGATGACGGCTTCTCCCGCGCCATGGCCGGTCAGGGCAATGGCACGCCGCAGGCGCTGCTGCTCACCGACGGCTCCGAGCCCAACACCGCCAACTTCGTCACCAACTATGTGCAGGGGATCTGGCAGGGGTGGCTCGCTGGCGAGGGGGTCGCCATGCCGGTGTCGATAGAGAGCCGCGCCTGGTTCAACCCGGCGCTGGTAAGCCGCAATTTTCTGGTGCCGGGCTCCGTTGCGGTGGTGATGACCATCATAGGCGCCCTGCTCACCTCGCTGGTGGTGGCGCGGGAGTGGGAGCGCGGCACCATGGAGGCGCTGCTTGCCACCCCGGTCACCAAGGGGGAGCTGCTGCTCTCCAAGCTGCTGCCCTACTACGGCCTCGGCATCATCGCCATGCTGCTCTGCCTGCTCTTCTCGGTGGCGGTAATGGAAGTACCGTGGCGCGGCTCCCTGCTGCTGCTCTTTCTGGTCACCAGCGTCTTTCTTGGCAGCGCGCTCGGACTCGGGCTGTTTCTCTCCACCGTGATGCGCAGCCAGTTCAATGCCGCGCAGGCGGCGCTGATCGCCGCTTTTCTGCCCGCGGTGATGCTGTCGGGCTTCGTGTTCGAGATCGCCAGCATGCCGCCGCTGCTGCGGGCCATCACCCACCTCATTCCGGCCCGCTACTTCGCCAGCTCGTTGCAGACCCTCTATCAGGCGGGCAGCGTCTTCTCGATCCTGCTGGTCAACGGTTTCTGTCTGCTGCTGCTGGCGGGTTTCTGGCTGGCCCTGACCGCCCGCAAGACGCGGCGCACTCTGGAGTAACCCATGCTGATCCGACTCTGGTGGCTGATCCGAAAAGAGCTGCAGGCCCTGATGGGCAATACTCAGGGGCGCTTTCTGCTCATCATGCCGGTGTTGCTGCAAACCGCCCTCTTCCCGTTCGCTGCCACCCTGGAGGTGACCGGCAACACGCTGGCCATCTACAACCAGGATGGCGGCGCCCAGAGCCGCGAGCTGCTGGAGCGCCTCACCCATATGCCCGCTTTTACCACCATCATCCCGGTGCAAGGCGAGGCGGGAATGACCGAGGCCATCACCGGGCAGCAGGCGCTGCTCGGGCTGATTATTCCGAGCGATTTCTCCCGCCGATTGGCGCGTGGCGAACCGGCCAAGGTGCAGCTGATCATCGACGGCCGCCGCTCCAACGGTGGTCAGGTAGCGGCGGGCTACATCAGTCAGGTGATCGCCCGCTGGCAAAGTGAGGGCAAGGGGCAACCCGAGCTGGCGGTACGCAACCTCTACAACCCCAACGTCGAGTTCCACTGGCATATCCTGCCGGCGCTGGTGGCCATCATCACCACCACGGGGTGTCTTATCGTCACCGCCCTCTCGGTCGCACGGGAGCGGGAGGAGGGCACCTTCGACCAGCTGCTGGTCTCCCCCCTCACCGCAGGCTGGATCATGGCGGGCAAGGCGGTGCCCGGCATCATGGTGGCGGTGGGGCAAGGGTGCATAGTCGCGCTGGCCGCCCGTTTTGTCTTTCACCTCCCCTTTGCCGGCAGCCTCAGCCTGCTGATGGCGGGCATGGTCTGCTACGGGCTGGCACTGGCCGGGATCGGGCTCTTTATCTCGTCGTTCTGCTCGACCCAGCAGCAGGCGTTTCTCGGGGTATTCTCCTTCACCGTCCCGGCGGTGATCCTCTCGGGCTACATCTCGCCGGTGGAGAACATGCCGCAGGTGTTCCAGTGGCTGGCGGCCATCGACCCCCTCACCCACTTTATCGTGCTGCTCAAGGGGGTCTTCCTCAAGGGGTTTGACTGGTCGGCAGCCTGGCCCCTGCTCTGGCCGCTGCTCGCCATCGCCGGGGTCACCCTGTCGCTGGCGCTCGCCATGTTCCGCCGCCATATCGCCTGACGCGCCGCCTTGCTCAGCTGATGCCGGTCTCGCCCAGTGCGAGACCGGGCTTTTCAGACAGAAGTCTTCACTCCCCGGCTGTGGGTAAACCGGGCTTTCCCTCCACCATCCCTCACTCCACACCAGCGCAGAAATCATCAACTGGTATACCTATTTTTGTATATCTTTGAATTTTATCGAATTACCCCTGACGAGATATATAAATAGACACTTGATTTGCATCAATTGCCCGCCCCGACTGACTGGGTAGCCTAGCCCCAGAATGATGTTTTATTACTCCAAACTAGAGGCAATCATGAGCAAAGTCAGACTGGTCGTTGTGGGCAACGGCATGGTGGGGCACCGCTTCATCGAAGAGCTGATCGAGCGGGCCGACCCGGGCCGCTACGAGATCACCGTCTTCGGTGCAGAACCCCGTCCCGCCTACGATCGCGTCCATCTCTCCTCCTACTTCTCCCATCACACCAGTGAAGATCTCTCCCTCGTCAAACCCGGCTTCTACGACAAGCACGGCATCCGCCTGCTGCTCGGCGAAGCGGTGAAAAAAATCGACAGGGCCAACCGCGAAGTGCACTCCAACAAGGGCACTGTGGTCGAGTACGACAAGCTGGTGCTGGCCACCGGCTCCTACCCCTGGGTGCCGCCCATTGCGGGCAGCCAGCACCACGAGTGCTTCGTCTATCGCACCATCGAGGATCTGAAAGCAATTCGCAGCGCCGCCAAGAGCGGCAAGAGCGGGGTGGTGATCGGGGGCGGCCTGCTTGGCCTCGAAGCCGCCGGAGCCCTCAAGGCGCTGGGTCTCGAGACCCACGTGGTGGAGTTTGCTCCTGTGCTGATGGCCGAGCAGCTCGACGGTCAGGGCGGCCAGCTGCTGCGCCGCAAGATCGAATCCATGGGCGTGCAGGTACACACCAGCAAGAGCACCAGCGAGATCCTGATGCATGGCGGCGAGCAGGCGAAACACCGCCTCGCCTTTGCCGATGGCAGCCAGCTTGAAGTGGACGTGGTGGTCTTCTCCACCGGCATTCGCCCGCAAGATACCTTGGGCCGCTACGGTGATCTGGCCATCGCCGAGCGCGGCGGCATCGTCATCGACGATCACTGCCTCACCTCCGACCCCGACATCTACGCCATCGGCGAGTGCGCCGCATGGCAGGGTCGCTTCTTCGGGCTGGTGGCGCCGGGCTACAAGATGGCCCAGATCACCGTCGACCATCTGCTCGGCGGCGACAGCCGTTTCGAGGGGGCGGACATGAGCGCCAAGCTCAAGCTGCTCGGCGTCTCCGTCGGCTCCATCGGTGATGCCCACGGCCGCACCCCGGGCAGCCACAGCTATGTGTTTCAGGATGACCAAGCTGGCGTCTACAAGAAGATCGTGGTGAGCGAAGACAACAGCCGCCTGCTCGGCGCCGTACTGGTGGGTGACGTGGAGGATTACGGCAACCTGCTGCAGATGATGCTCAACACCCTGCCGCTGCCGAGCCACCCGGATACCCTGATCCTGCCCGCCTACGCCGGTGCCAAGCCGACGCTGGGGGTGGATGCCCTGCCGGAGAGCGCCCAGATCTGCTCCTGTTTCGACGTCTCCAAGGGCGACATCGCCCAAGCGGTGGCCGAGGGTCACACCACCCTGGCCGCCATCAAGCAGCACACCAAGGCCGGTACCGGCTGCGGCGGCTGCGTGCCGCTCATCAGTCAGGTGCTCAACGCCGAGCTGGTGAAGCAGGGCATCGAGGTCAACAACCACCTCTGTGCCCACTTCCCCCACTCCCGTCAGGAGCTGTTCCATCTGGTCAAGGTGGAGGGGATCAAGAGCTTTGACGAGCTGCTGGCCAAACACGGTCAGGGCTATGGCTGCGAAGTGTGCAAACCGACCGTCGGCTCCATCCTCGCCTCCTGCTGGAACGAGCATGTGCTGAGCCCGCGCAACACCCCGCTGCAGGACACCAACGACATCTTCCTCGGCAACATGCAGAAGGACGGCAGCTACTCCGTCATCCCGCGCATGGCCGGTGGCGAAGTGACTCCGGAAGGGCTGCTGGCAGTGGCCGAAGTGGCCCGCGACTACCAGCTCTACACCAAGATCACCGGCGCCCAGCGCATCGGCCTGTTCGGGGCCCAGAAGGATGATCTGCCCGCCATCTGGCGCAAGCTACTGGCAGCGGGTTTCGAGACCGGTCAGGCCTACGCCAAGGCGCTGCGCATGGCCAAGACCTGCGTCGGCAGCACCTGGTGCCGCTTCGGCGTGCAGGACAGCGTCGGCCTCGGGGTCTTCCTCGAGAACCGCTACAAGGGCATTCGCACCCCGCACAAGATGAAGTTCGGCGTCTCCGGCTGCACCCGCGAATGTGCGGAAGCGCAGGGCAAGGATGTCGGCATCATCGCCACCGATGCGGGCTGGAACCTCTATGTGGGCGGCAACGGCGGCATGAAGCCGCGCCACGCCGACCTGCTGGCCTCCGATCTCGACCGCGAAACCCTGATCAAGCTGATCGACCGTTTTATGATGTTCTACGTCACCAGCGCCGACAAACTGCAGCGTACCTCGGTCTGGCTCGGCAATCTGGAAGGGGGCGTCGACTACCTGCGCGAGGTGATCGTCGACGACAAGCTGGGGCTGGCCGAGACGCTGGAGCGCGATATCCAGACCCTGATCGACAGCTACGAGTGCGAATGGTCGCGCACCCTCAACGAAGAGGAAGCGCTCAAGCGCTTCAGCCACTTCATCAACAGCGACAAGCGCGACCCGGACGTCCAGTTCGTCTCCGAGCGCGACCAGCATCGACCCGCCACTCCGGCCGAGCGCATCCCCGTCTACCAGATCGAGGTGGAAACCAAATGATGAAACTTGCCTGCCAACTCAACGACATACTCCCTGGCACCGGCGTCTGCGCTCTGCTCGAAGGCCGCCAGATCGCCCTGTTCCGCCCGAGCGCAGCCGCCGAGGTGTTCGCCATCGACAACCGGGATCCCTTCTTCGCCGCCAACGTACTGTCGCGGGGCCTGATCTGCGAACACGACGGTGAGCTCTGGGTGGCCAGCCCGCTCAAGAAGCAGCGCTTTCGCCTGAGCGACGGCCACTGCGTCGATAACCCTGCGATGTCGGTGCAGAGCTATCCCGTTGAAGTGCGCGATCAGCAGGTCTGGGTCGCCGTCTAAAGCCGATTTCACTCTCTTTCGGGCTGCCCGAGGGCAGCCCTTTCAAGGACTCACAAGATGTACACGGAAACCATCAACAAGTGCGCCGCCAACGCGGCCCGCATCAACCGCTTCGAGCGCAGCGACAAGCTCGGCTTCTGGCTCAGCTCCGCCATGGCGGGGGCCTATGTGGGCCTCGGCATCATCCTGATCTTCACCCTCGGCAATCTGGTGGATCCCGCCATCCGGCCGCTGGTGATGGGGGCCACCTTCGGCATCGCCCTGACGCTGGTGATCATCGCCGGCTCCGAGCTGTTCACCGGTCACACCATGTTCCTCACCTTCGGGGTGAAAACCGGCAAGATCACCATGGCCGACCTGCTGCGCATCCTGCCGCAAACCTGGGCGGGCAACCTGATTGGCTCCATCGTGGTGGCGCTCATCTACTCCTACGGCGGCAGCCTGCTGCCGGACGCAGGCAGTCTGGCCCACAAGGTGGCGCTGGCCAAAACCCAGGCACCGGCCCTGACCCTGTTTATGAAGGGGATCCTCTGCAACTGGCTGGTCTGCCTCGCCATCTGGATGGCGCTGCGCACCGAAGGAGCCGCCCGCTTCATCGCCATCTGGTGGTGCCTGCTGGCCTTTATCGCCTCCGGCTACGAGCACTCCATCGCCAACATGACCCTGTTCGCCCTCTCCTGGTTTGGCGCCCACTCCGATGCCTACACCCTGGGCGGCATCGGCCACAACCTGCTGTGGGTGACCCTGGGCAACACCGTCTCCGGCGCCCTCTTTATGGGCCTCGGCTACTGGTATGCCACTCCCAAGGCTGAGCGCCCGGTCGCGGTGAGCGAAACCACCAGCACAGCCAACCAGACCCGAACCGCCTGATCCGGAGGCCCCATGGACTACTTGCCCATCTTTTGCCGACTCGACAACAAACCCGTGCTGCTGGTCGGTGGCGGCGAGGTAGCGGAGCGCAAGGCGCGCCTGCTGCTGGATGCCGGTGCCCGCCTCACCGTTGTCGCCCCCAAACTCGACCCCGAGCTGGCGGAACTGGCTGCCAACGGCTGCATCGAGTGGCTGGCCGGTGAATTTGCGCCGGCACAACTGGCGGGCAAGTGGCTGGTGGTGGCCGCCACCGATCGGCGTGAGGTGAACGCGCTGGTCTACCAGAGCGCCAATCAGGCGCGGATCTTTGCCAACGTGGTGGATGACCCGAAACGCTCCAGCTTCATCATGCCGTCGATCATCGATCGCTCGCCGCTGATGGTGGCCATCTCCTCCGGCGGCAAGGCGCCGGTGCTGGCCCGCTTGCTGCGAGAAAAACTCGAAGCCCTGCTGCCGCAACATCTGGGGGCCGTGGCAACCTTCGCCGGCAGCCTGCGGGAGCGGGTCAAGGCCCGCTTCGCCACCATGGGCGAGCGGCGTCGCTTCTGGGAGCGGCTGCTCGGGGCGGATCGGCTCGGTCAGGCGCTGGCGCGGGGCGATAGCGCCTCTGCCCACCAGCTGGCCGACAACCTGTTTGCCGATGAAAGTCACTCCCGTGGCGAGGTGGTGCTGGTGGGGGCCGGCCCCGGCGATCCGGGCCTGCTCACCCTGCACGCCCTGCGCCAGATGCAGCAGGCCGACGTGGTGGTCTATGACCGGCTGGTCTCCGACGAGGTGATGGCGCTGGTGCGCCGCGACGCCAAACGCATCTTCGTCGGCAAGCAGGCGGGCAACCACTGCGTGCCGCAGGAGGGGATCAACCAGCTCTTGCTGGAGGAGGCGAAGAAGGGCCAGCGGGTGGTGCGGCTGAAGGGGGGCGACCCCTTCATCTTCGGCCGTGGCGGCGAGGAGCTGGAGACGCTGGTCGGCACTGGCATCGGCTTTCAGGTGGTGCCGGGCATCACCGCGGCCAGCGGCTGCGCCGCCTACGCCGGCATTCCGCTCACTCACCGCGATCACGCCCAGAGCGTCCGTTTCGTCACCGCCCACGGCAAGGGGGGCGCCCGGGATCTCGACTGGCCGCTGCTGGCCAAGGACAAGCAGACGCTGGTGTTCTATATGGGGCTCTCATCCTGCGCCACCATCCGCGAGCAATTGCTGGCCCACGGCAAGGGGGGCGACACCCCGGTGGCGCTGATCGAGCGCGGCACCCAACCCTGCCAGCGGGTCATTCGCGGCACCCTCGATGAGCTGCCCACGCTGGCGGTGGGCATCGAGAGCCCGGCGCTGATCATGGTGGGCTCGGTGGTGACGCTGGCCGACCAGCTCGCCTGGTTTGGTGAGGCACCACAGGCTCAGCGAGCCCTCGCCTGACCATTTGAATCTGTCCGTCACCCGATCCCGGCTGAATAACCCTCTCACCGGGATCGGGCGATGGCCATGGCTGGCAATCTGCGAGCATTGAAACGGGCTGAAGGGAGCAACCCACTCTTCATAAGTTAAAGTTGGGCCATTCAGGGAAAACCCATAAATTAAATTTATACCGAGTCATTTTCACCTCGAAACCGCCCCCCTCCTGCCATTGCGCCTGCGCCAAGCCCTCGCCCGACCTCTGCCGGATAAATCTCTGCACCACTGCGCGCCGTCATAACCTGTTGTTTTAAGTCTGGTATCCTATGGCTATTCGGCCCTATGGCCACCAGCTCAGGAACCTCTTCATGTCTCTTCCCATCAAAAACAGCGCCAAGCAGCGTGCGGAAGACAGATCCCGCATTCTCACCCTGCTGCTGCGCGATGACGCCCTCACCGACAGCCTGCTCGATCCGCAGGCAGTACAGGATGCCGAACAGCGCGACCAGACCAGCGAGCTGACCCGGCTGGTCAACAGCCTGCCCGCCGCCGACGTCGCCGATGCGCTGGAGTCGCTGCCGCCGGATGAGCGCCATGTGTTGTGGGCGCTGGTGAGTGAAGAGAAGCGCGGCCAGACTCTGGTCGAAGCGTCGGAGACGGTGTGGGACAGCCTCATCAGCGGCATGAGCGACAAAGAGCTGCTCGATGCCCTGCGCACCCTCGACATCGACGATCAGATCTATCTGGGCCAATACCTGCCGCGCAACCTGATGGGACGGCTGCTCACCTACATGGCCCCCGCCGACCGGGATCGGGTGCGCGAGGTGATCCGCTACGGCAAGCACACCGTCGGCGCCATGATGGATTTCGAGATCATCACCATCCGCCCCGAGGTAACGCTCGCCACCGTCCAGCGCTATCTGCGCCTGCGCGGCAAGATCCCCGCCAACACCGACAAGCTGTTCGTCATCGACCGGCGCAACCACCTGCTGGGGGAGCTGCCGCTCACCACAGTGCTGCTGCACAAACCGGACACCCGGGTGAATGTAGTGATGGAGCAGGATCCGGTCACCTTCGATCCGGAGGATAACGACGAAGCGGCCGCCCGCACTTTCGAGCGGGATGACCTGCTCTCCGCCGCCGTGGTGGATGGCAAGGGCAAGCTGATGGGCCGCCTCACCGTCGAAGAGGTGGTGGATCTGGTCTATGAAGAGAGCGACACCGACCTGCGCCGGATGGGGGGTATCAGTGAAGAGGAGGATGTGTTCGCGCCCGTCTCCAAGGCGGTCAAGACCCGTTGGGCCTGGCTGGCCATCAACCTCTGCACCGCCTTTGTCGCCTCGCGGGTGATCGGCCTGTTCGAACACACCATCTCCCAGCTGGTGGCGCTGGCGGCCCTGATGCCCATCGTCGCCGGGATCGGCGGCAACACCGGCAACCAGACCATCACCATGATAGTGCGGGCGCTGGCGCTGCAGCACATTCAGGCGGGCAACCTCTCCTTCCTGCTGCTGCGGGAACTCGGGGTGGCGCTGATCAACGGGCTGGTGTGGGGCGGCACCATGGGGGTAGCCACCTTCCTGCTCTATCAGGATGCGGCGCTGGGCGCCGTGATGACGCTTGCCATGGTGCTCAACCTGCTGGTGGCGGCGCTGATGGGGGTCATTATCCCCATGACCATGAACCGGCTCGGCCGCGATCCGGCCGTAGGCGCCAGCGTGATGATCACCGCCATCACCGACACCGGCGGCTTCTTTATCTTCCTCGGGCTGGCCACCCTGTTCCTGCTCTAAACCCGCGCAAGAAAATCCCCTCCTCTCCATATAAAAAAACCCCGGCATGGCCGGGGTGAAAACGGAGAGGAAAACATGTGGAAGTCATTACGGCTGCTTGTCAGCCATCAGTACAAAACCATTCATCTCGGGGAAGCCGATCACCAGAGTCTCTTTGCTGGTTTGCGGGTGCTTTATCACTGTGGAGTAGGCAATCTCACCATTTTTGGCGGCCTTCAGCCCCTTGAGCCACTTATCGGCAATATAGCCAGCACCGACCATCTCTCTGTTGAAGTTGCACTTGGGATCCGCAAATCCGGTAAACGTCAGCGCACTCAGTCCTGCGCTCGCGGTACCTGTGCCCACCAGAGTGCAACCATGGTAGGGGAATTGAATTTCAACGGTCAATGCACCGCTGTTGTTGCTGGTTTTGATATCCCCGACCATAGCGTCGGTCTCGCCTTTATAGTCCGCCTCGCTCCAACGGGCACCATTTTCAATCGAGAGTGAAGCCAGTTTCCGAGTGGAGATCTGGCCACGCCACCCGGCAAAAATTTCGGTATTGTCGCCAAACTTGAGACCGTTGGTGGCAAAGTCAAACGCTCTGAGCTTTTCGGTCTGCCCCTTGAGGTTGACTACCTCCTGCTCCTTGAAGGAGATCAGATGATAATTGCTTTCCGAGCTGCCGGAATGCGTGAGACCTCGCTCGGAGTCACGAATAACCGAAATGGGATAGATGCCATCTTTATCGGCATCTTTACCGGTTTTGCCCAGCCATTGGGAAGCCGTGTCATTCTTTTCCATCTCGGCCCAAACGCCCCAGCGTTGCTCTTTGTTCCGCTCGGGATAGACCAGAGCAAATCCCTCGGCGCCGGCAATCATCTTCAATGGGGCGCCATCTTTGTCCCGACCCAGCAGGTTGGCTTCGTGAACACCAACCTCCGGCAGATCCAGCGGCAGGCGCTTGGCAATACTGTTGGCGGCTTTTTCGCCATCACAGGCAGACAGTGCTGCAGTGCAGGCCAAAGCCAGCAGCGCCTTGTTACACATTCTCATGGTTGTTGTTCCTTGCGATTGCTTTGTAATTAGAAGTGCAATAAATCGGCGCTGAATTTAATTGAGAGGTCACTCGGCAGTCGAATGGAGATCTGTAACCAACCATTACAGACGAGCAAAAAGGCCCCAAAAAAGATCCAGTTACCCCACCCTTTTTAGCGAAACCGCAGCAATACAAGGCGTCACGCATGGCGAGAAAAAATTGGAAAAAACTGCCAAATCAGACCCATAGCTCTATTGATAGGAGCCATCTTAGCCGGGAGTGTTAGCAGGCTCACAGCCCGTCTCTTTGGTCGCCGATAAAATGCCCGGTGCTGGCAATTCCCATAACAAAGAGAACCCTACCCATGAAAACCACTCTCAAATTGAGCGCAGTGGCCGTTATTCTTTTGCTGTCCGGCTGCAACGACAACAACTCTCAGGCTCCCGGTGACGTCAACCTGAGGCTGATAGAGACCTCCGATATCCACTCCAACCTGCTGGGTTATGACTACTACCAGAACAAGCCGGATGCCTCGCTCGGCTTCTCCCGTACTGCAGTGCTGATCCGCAAGGCGCGCGAGGAAAACGCCAACAACCTGCTGATCGATAACGGCGATCTGATTCAGGGCACCCCGCTGGCCGACTACATCCACGACCAGCAGGTCAAACAGCAGTGGCTGAGCAAGCAGACCCACCCCGCCATCAAGGCGCTGAACACTCTGAACTATGATGTCGGCAACCTGGGTAACCACGAATTCAACTTCGGGCTCGATTTCCTCGCCGCGACGCTCAAGGGGGCCAACTACCCCTATATCAACGCCAACGTCTTCGAGGCCGATGCCTTCAGTCGCGATGGCAAGGGCACCATCGACTGGAGCAAGCAGAAGTTCAAACCCTACGTGCTGCTTGATCGTCAGGTGAAGGATGCCAACGGCAACAACCAGACCATCAAGGTTGGTGTACTCGGCCTGACACCGCCCCAGATCACCCAGTGGGACAAGCGCAATCTGGAGGGCAAGGTAGTGGTGGCCGATATGGTCGAGACCGCCGAGCACTATGTACCCGAGATACAGGCCAAAGGCGCCGACATCGTAGTGGTGGTCGCTCACACCGGCATCATTGGCGACCCGCGCGAGCCGCTGATGGAGAACGCCGCTCTGCCGCTGGCCAAGGTGAAGGGGGTCAACGCCCTGCTGCTGGGCCATGCCCACCGCACCTTCCCGGGCGATTACCCCAACATGACCGATGTGGACAACGACAAGGGCACCCTGGCGGGCATACCGGCTGTCATGCCCGGCGTATGGGGCAACCACCTCGGCATCATCGACCTGCATATGACCTGGCAGGATGGTCGCTGGCAGGTCAGCTCCAGCCAGGCACAGCTGCGCAAGATCGACAGCAGCGCCACCAGCGTGGAAGATCAGGCGGTGGTCGATCAGGTCATCACCGAGCACGAGCAGGCCAACCAGTGGCTGGACGAGCCCCTCAGCAAGATTACCCAACCCATCCACAGCTTCTTTGCGCTGGTACAGGATGACCCCTCCATCCAGATCGTCAGCGATGCCCAGCTCTGGCACGCCAAGAAGTTGCAGCAGGATGGACAGCTCAAGGAGAAGTGGCCGATCCTCTCCGCCGCCGCACCGTTCCGCGGGGGCCGCAATGGCCCGACCGATTTCACCTATGTGCCGGCGGGCAATATCTCCCTGCGCAATGTGGCCGACCTCTATGTCTACCCCAACACCCTGCAGGTCGTGGCCATCAACGGTGCCACCGTCAAGGAGTGGCTGGAGAAGAGCGCTGTCCAGTTCAACAAGATCGACCCTGCCAACACAGCAACCCAGTGGCTGGTCAACGAGAAGTACCGCACCTACAACTTCGATGTCATCGACGGGGTCAACTACAAGGTCGATGTGACCAAGGCGGCCCGCTACGACGTGGATGGCAACAAGGTGAGCGACAGCTACCGCATCACCGATCTCACCTATCAGGGACAACCGGTCGATCCGGCCCAGATGTTCTACGTGGTGACCAACAACTACCGCGCCAGCGGCGGTGGCAACTTCCCGGGCATCAACAGCAAGGTGATCGTCCATGAAGATCCCTTCGAAACTCGCGAAGTGCTCTCCGAGTATCTGAAGCTGCTGGCCACCAACAACCCGGGCGGCTTCACGCCAGCGGCAGACAACAACTGGCAGCTGGCCCCCCTGCCCGGCACACTGGATCTGCGTATCTACAGCTCCCCGCGCAGCGAGGCGCAAGCCCTGACCGGTGGCAAGCTGAACTATGTGGAGACCCTGCCGGCCAGCGATCCCAAGCACCCCGGCTTTGGTGTCTACAAGCTGGTTCCCTGAGTCAGAAACCAGCCATCAGGCCAAGCCCCCTCCCGTATGAGGGGGCTTTTTTATTTCCAGCCCACCCGGCAAGGTGGCCACAGTATCCACGCAGCAGCAGCCATAAAAAAACAGGCCCACCGAAGTGGGCCTGCTGTTATCTGTGTGGTCGGGAATATCGCGCTTAAGGGCGCTACTCCCGCTCCTTCACATAGGGTGTACCAAGTGCCTTCGGCGCTACGGCGCGGCCGATAAAGCCGGCCAGCAGGAACACGGTCAGGATGTAGGGCAGCGCCTCGATGGCCTGTACCGGGATCGGGAAGTCGCCGATGGTCACCCCTTGCAAACGGATGGCGACCGCATCGAGGAAGCCGAACAGCAGGCAGGCTGCCATGGCATTCCAGGGGCGCCACTTGCCGAACACCAGCGCCGCCAGCGCCATAAAGCCCTTGCCCGCACTCATGTTGGGGATGAACTGGGCCGTCTGGGCTACCGCCAGATAGGTGCCACCGATACCGGCCAGCAGGCCGCCGATGATGAGCGCGGTGTAGCGCATCCGCACCACCGAGATACCGGCGGTATCGACCGCAGCCGGCGCCTCACCCACCGCCCGCAGCCGCAGACCGAAGCGGGTACGGAACATCACCCACCAGGCCAGCGGAACGCAGGCGAACGCCACGTACTCCAGCAGGGAGTGGCCGCTCAAAAGCTCGCTGTAGAGCTGGCCAATCACCGGCACATCGTAGAGCTCCTTGGCATAGGGGAAGTCGATGGGAGCAAAGCGGGCATCGCCGGAGAGCGCCGGCGTCTGGCCACCCTGATCGAACCAGTAACGGCCCAGCGTCACGGTCAGACCGGCCGCCAGAATGTTGATGGCCATCCCGCTCACCACCTGATCACCGCGGTGGGTGATGGTGGCAAAGCCGTGCATCAGGGCAAACAGCACCGAGATGGCAATCCCGGCACCCAGACCCACCCAGGCAGAACCGGAGACCGCCGCCGCCGCACCACTGGCGAACGCCGCCGCCAGCAGTTTGCCTTCCAGCGCAATGTTGACCACCCCGGAGCGCTCGCAGAACATGCCGGCCATGGCGGCCAGAATGAGGGGCGGCGCGGTACGGATGGTGGCATCCAGCATCAGGATCAGAATTTCAAACATGATCAGGCCCCCTTGACTTGCGCAGAGCGGTTGGCAAACGCCAGATAGAGCTGCTCGATGCGCGGACGCATCATGTGCTCAAGGGCGCCACAGAACAGGATCACCAGACCCTGCAACACCACGACGATGTTGCGGTCGACACCGAACTCGAAGCTGAGCTCGGCGCCCCCCTGATAGAGGAAACCGAACAGCAGGCTGGCGATGATGACGCCGACCGGGTGGTTGCGCCCCATCAGCGCCACCGCGATACCGGTGAAGCCGAACCCTTCCACGAAGTTGAGCTTGATCTGGTGCAGCTCACCCTGCAGCACGTTGAGGGCGAAGAAGCCCGACAGCATGCCGGAGATGACCATGGCCAGGATCACCACCTTGGGATAGGAGATACCGGCGTAGGCGGAGGCACTCTGGCTGGCGCCGACCGAGCGGATCTCGTAGCCCCAGCGGGTATGCCAGATAAAGACCCACACCAGCGCCGCACAGATCAGCGCCCAGAAGAAGCTGATGTTGAGCGGGCTGTTCGGCATCTCGACGCCAAACAGGCTCGCCAGCCCGGTCATCTTGGGCAGCCAGCTCGCTTCGGCAAACACCCGGCTCTCGGTCGCCATCGAACCGGGCGGCTTGAACACCTCCACCAGCAGATAGGCCATCAGCGAGGCGGCGATGAAGTTGAACATGATGGTGGTGATAACGATGTGGCTGCCGCGCTTGGCTTGCAGCCAGGCCGGAATAAAGGCCCAGGCCGCGCCGAACAGACCACCGGCAACGATGGAGAGCGGCAACAGCAGGGAGAACGGCAGCACATCGCCGAGGGTCAGACAGACCAGCCCCACCCCCAGACCACCGATATAAGCCTGACCTTCACCACCGATGTTGAACAGACCGGCGTGGAAGGCGACCGCTACCGACAGACCGGTGAAGATAAAGCCGGTTGCGTAGTAGAGGGTGAAGCCAAACCCTTCACCGGTGCCGAACGCGCCGTACCACATAATCTTGGCGGCATCGACCGGGTTGATCTCGAGGTAGTAGAACAGGATGGCCGACACCAGGAAGGCCAGCAGGATGTTGACCGCAGACACGACGCCCACGGAGACCCAGGCAGGAATACGTACTTGGCTCATCAGTGGGCCTCCTTGGCAACTTCATCCGGCACTATGTTGGCCATCATCAGGCCGATAGTGCGCTCGTCCGCTTTGGCGGCATCCAGCTCGCCGACGATGCGACCGTCGGCAATAACCAGAATGCGGTCAGAGAGACTCATGATCTCGTCCAGCTCTACCGAGACCAGCAGCACCGCCTTGCCCTTGTCGCGCATAGCAATAATCTGCTGGTGGATATACTCGATGGCGCCGATGTCGACCCCGCGGGTCGGCTGGCCGATCAACAGCACATCCGGGTCCTGCTCCACTTCACGGGCGATCACCAGCTTCTGCTGGTTGCCACCGGAGAAGTTGGCGGTCTTGTGGTCGGGATGGGGCGGGCGCACGTCCCACTTCTCCATCTTGGCCTGGCAATCCTGCTGGATCGCCTCCTTGTTCTGCAGCCACCCCTTGTTGTACTGCGGACGACGGTGATAACCGAGGATAAAGGCCTCTTTCGCCTCGAAGCGGTTGATGAGACCCATCTTGTGGCGATCTTCCGGCACATGGCCGAGGCCGAAGTTGCGCACCATTTCGGGATCGGCCGCATGATCGGCGCTCACCTTGTGCACGCCGCTGCGGCTGCTGATGGTAAAGCCGCCCTTGCTCGGCTTGATGATGCCGCCAAGCAGGCTGAGCAGCTCGGACTGGCCGTTGCCGGAGACCCCGGCGATGCCGACAACCTCACCGGCGCGCACTTCGAAACTGACCGATTTGACCCGCTCCACCTTGCTGGCGTCAAAGTAGCTGAGCCCCTCGACCTTCAGCTTGGCTTCGCCCGGCTGGGTCGGCCCCTTGTCGACCTTGAGGCGCACCTTGCGGCCCACCATCAGTTCGGCCAGCTGCTCCTTGTCGGTATCCTTGGTGGCAACGTGCGCCACCATCTCGCCGCGGCGCATGATGGAGACCTGATCCGTGATGGCCAGGATCTCGCGCAGCTTGTGAGTGATGAGGATGATGGTCGCCCCCTGATCCCGCAGCTTCTCCAGCACCTTGAACAGGTGATCCGCCTCTTGCGGGGTGAGTACCCCGGTCGGCTCGTCGAGGATCAGGATGCGGGCACCGCGATAGAGCGCCTTGAGAATTTCGACCCGCTGTTGCAGGCCCACCGGCAGATCTTCCACCTTCTCGTGCAGCGGCACCTCGAGACCATAGTCCCGCGCCAGCTCGCCGAGCAGCTTCTCTGCCGACGCCACGCTCTGCTGAAGGTGCCAGCCATTTTCAGCGCCGAGGATGACGTTTTCCAAAACCGTAAAGTTGTTCACCAGCATGAAGTGCTGGTGCACCATGCCCACGCCTGCGGCAATCGCATCTTGTGAACCGTGGGGTTTGAAAGGATTCCCATCGATGAACATCTCGCCTTTATCGGCATGGTAGAAGCCGTAAATGATGCTCATCAGGGTGGATTTACCGGCGCCGTTTTCGCCAACGATGCCGTGAATACTGCCTTTCCGAACCTTAAGGTCGATCAGCTTGTTGGCGTACACTTCGCCGAACCGCTTATCGATACCTCTTAATTCGATGGCATAGCGATCTGTCTGGTCCATGATGCAGCCCTGCGTTTCATGAAATAAGACTGTAAAAACCGGCCCGTGCGGGCCGGTCGGTGCGTTGAGAGTCGTAGCAGCAACTATCTAATTAGTATTTGCAGGTATTGTCGCTCATGTAGTCATGAACCTTGACCTTGCCTGAAATAATCTCGGCCTTGATGGCATCCACCTTGGCTTTCATCTCCGGGGTGATCAGCTTCTCGTTGTCCTTGTCGAGCGCCCAATCCACACCGCCTTCGGCCAGACCCAGGTTCTTGATACCCGGTTTCCACTGGCCTTTGGCCGCGTCATCCCAGGTTTGGTAAGCAGCCAGACCCACAGACTTGACCATGGAGGTCAGCATGGTGCCCGGTTGCAGGTGGTTCTGGTTGGAGTCTACGCCGATGGCAAACTTGCCGCTGTCCTTGGCTGCCTGATAGACACCGATACCGGTACCGCCGGCTGCGGCGTAAACCACGTCAGCGCCTTTGGCGAACTGGGACTTGGCCAGCTCGGCACCTTTGGCCGGGTCAGCAAACGCGGCCGGGGTGGAGCCCGCCATGTTCTGGAACACTTCGATCTTCGGATTGACGTACTTGGCGCCCTGCTCGTAGCCGCACTCGAACTTGCGGATCAGCGGGATGTCCATGCCGCCCACGAAACCGACCTTGCCGGTTTTGGAGGCGATGGCAGCCAGTGCGCCCACCAGGAAGGAACCTTCATGCTCCTTGAAGATGACGGACTGGACGTTCGGCTTGTCGACCACCATGTCGATGATGGTGAACTGGGTTTTCGGGAATTCGGTCGCCACTTTCTCTACCGCAGAACCCATGTTGAAGCCGACCGCCACGATCGGGCCGTTGCCACGGCTGGCCAGACGACGCAGACCCTGCTCGCGCTGGGCTTCGTTCTGGGGCTCAAACTCTTTGACCTTTACCCCTTTGTCCTTGTTGTAAAGCTCGACGCCGTTACGGAACACGGCTTCGTTGAATGATTTGTCGTACTTGCCCGCGGTGTCATAGATCACGGCCGGCTCGGAAGCAGCCTGAGCAGAGAGAGCAGCGAGAGTGAGGGAGGCCACGGTGGCCAGTTTGAGCACTTTAGTCACGATCGTATCCTTGATTGTTATTAAGTGAGGGAACTTGCTTGCCCGCCGAAGCGGGTCATCTAGCACGCAGGGTTACTCTAAGTCAGCCCCGATGCGGGTCAAGCAAATGATAAGGGAAAAACGTTTGCGTTAACGGTTTGAATTATAAGCAAATAACCTTATAAGCAGTTGTTTTTTAGCTACTTTTCAGTTGTTTATGCTGACAATTCAGAGACCCAAACGACATTTCTCTTATTGTTCAATTGGTTACTCTAAACCGTTTTCCCCGGTTGGGCATCCGCCCCACCCATCGCCCCGTGATCCGGCTCGCAAAATAACCGCGCGGCGCGCCATCCGGCCGCTGGCTACAGCTGGAAACCATCCTCCGCCCGCCCCCATTTTGCCGACCAGAAACCGGCGCAGCCGCCCTGCCCGACTCCCTTCACCTGCCCGCCGAGCGGAGTTTGCAGTTGGTCTGACGGGGGGATGGCCGTATAATCGCCGCCTGTATAAATAAACAGGAGTGGTGATGGACGTTTCAACCCTGCTCGACGGGCTCAACGACAAGCAAAGAGATGCCGTTGCGGCGCCCCGCAGCAACCTGCTGGTGCTGGCCGGTGCCGGTTCGGGCAAGACCCGGGTACTGGTGCACCGTATCGCCTGGCTGATGCAGGTGGAACGCTGTTCACCCTTCTCCATCATCGCGGTCACCTTTACCAACAAGGCGGCGGCCGAGATGCGCGGCCGGGTCGAGAAGGTGATCGGCGACGGCGTGCGCGGCATGTGGATCGGCACCTTCCACGGCATCGCCCACCGCCTGCTGCGGGCCCATCATCTGGATGCGGGCTTGCCGCAGGATTTCCAGATCCTCGACTCCGACGACCAGTACCGGCTGATCCGCCGGGTGCTCAAGGCGCTCAACCTCGACGAGAAGCACTGGGCCCCGCGCGCCGTGATGGGCTACATCAACGGCAAGAAAGATGAAGGCTTGCGCCCCGGCGACATCGACCTCTACGGCGACCCTGTCACCCGCACCTATCAGCAGATCTACAAGACCTATCAGGAGACCTGCGATCGCTCCGGTCTGGTGGACTTCGCCGAGCTGCTGCTGCGCGCCCACGAACTGTGGCTGAACAAGCCGCACATCCTCGAGCACTACCGCGACCGCTTCCAGAACATCCTGGTGGACGAGTTTCAGGATACCAACGGCATCCAGTACGCCTGGCTGCGGATGCTGGCGGGCAACAGCGGCAAGGTGATGATCGTCGGCGACGATGACCAGTCCATCTACGGCTGGCGCGGCGCCAAGATCGAGAACATCCAGCGCTTCCTGACCGACTATCAGGGGGCCGAGACCATCCGCCTCGAGCAGAACTACCGCTCCACCGCCAATATCCTCAAGGCCGCCAACAGCGTCATCGCCAACAACGCCGAGCGTCTTGGCAAGGAGCTGTGGACCGAAGGGGCCGAGGGCGACCCGATTTCCCTCTACGCCGCCTTCAACGAGGTGGACGAAGCGCGCTTCGTGGTCGGCCGTCTCAAGGACTGGAAAGAGAAAGGGGGCTTGCTCGCCGACTGCGCCATCCTCTATCGCTCCAACGCCCAGTCACGGGTGCTGGAAGAGGCGCTGATGCAGGACGCCATGCCCTACCGCATCTACGGCGGCCTGCGCTTCTTCGAGCGGCAAGAGATCAAGGACGCCATGGCCTACCTGCGGCTTATCAACAACCGTGGCGACGACGCCAGCTTCGAGCGGGTGGTCAACACCCCGACCCGCGGCATCGGCGATCGCACCCTCGAGATCCTGCGCGGCAACGCCCGCGATCAGGGGCTCAACCTGTGGCAATCGGCCAAGGCCCTGCTCAACGACAAGGTGCTGACCGGTCGCGCCGGCAATGCGGTGCGCGGCTTTGTCGAGCTGATCGACGCGCTGGAGGAGCAGGTTTCCATGCTGCCGCTGCACCAGCAAGCGGATATCGCCATCCAGAACTCCGGCCTCAAGGCGATGTATCTGGCGGAAAAAGGCGAGAAATCCCAGGCGCGGGTAGAGAACCTGGACGAACTGGTCACCGCCTGCCGCCAGTACCAGCGCCCGGACGAGCTGGAAGATATGAGCGATCTCTCCGCCTTCCTCGCCCACGCGGCGCTGGAATCGGGCGAGAATCAGGCGGACGAATATGCCGACGCGGTGCAGCTGATGACCTTGCACAGCGCCAAGGGGCTGGAGTTCCCGCTGGTGCTGCTGGTCGGCGTCGAAGAGGGCATGTTCCCCAGCCAGCAATCCACCGAGGAGTCGGGCCGGCTGGAGGAGGAGCGCCGCCTATGTTACGTCGGCATGACCCGCGCCATGGAGAAGCTCTACATCTGTTATGCCGAGAGCCGCCGTATCTACGGCCGCGAGATGTTCCACAAGCCGAGCCGCTTTATCCGCGAGATGCCCGCCGAGTGTCTGGAAGAGATCCGGCTGCGCACTCAGGTCAGCCGCCCCACCCAGTACGGTCGCTTTAGCCAGAACGAGGTGCAGCAGAGCTTTGACGCCAGCGGCATCAAGCTCGGCCAGCGGGTGCTCCATCCGAAATTCGGCGAAGGGGTGGTACTCAACTTCGAAGGGGTCGGCCAGCAGAGCCGGGTGCAGATCCAGTTCGACGACGTCGGCGCCAAGTGGCTGGTGACGGCGTATGCCAGATTGGAAGCGCTGTAATTTCCTTTATCTCTTCAATCAGCCCCTACTTCCATAGGCAGTAGGGGTTCTCCATGCTCACTTTCTTAGACAAGCATCTATCTTATTGACATAAGGAAAATATCATAAGATTGCAATGAAACTGTACTGTAGACATAGCCTCCTTTGAGAATTATTATAGGATAAAAATTTCTATAAATAATTAGATGGCATTTAAAAAATGAACTCTGTACGCAATGAAGATATTTCGGATTTTATTGAAAAAAAGATTAGCGAGTATGATGAAAAATTACTTGATGGACTTAAAAAGTTAAAACTAAAAGATGTTTTAAAACGCAAGAACCCATATTTATTCAAAGCTAAAGGCATCACATCCCCTTATGAATTAATAAGGCCTCTACTAGATGCATTTTTATCCTCTAAAGAAGAAGCTGTTTTTGGTGGAGTACTAGAGGAAATAGCTATAAATATAAACAATCGCGTGTATGGCGGCATGAAGTCTGCGGCGGAAGGAATAGACCTCGAATTTAATAAAGATGGAAAAAAATATTTAGTATCCATCAAATCTGGCCCTAATTGGGGTAATTCGTCACAAATTAAAAGAATGGTTGATAACTTCAATAAAGCAAAAAAAATATTACGAACAACAAATAACAACGATACAGAAATTATTGCCATTAATGGCTGCTGTTATGGTATTGACCGGTCTCCATATAAAAAAGAAGGATACTATAAGCTTTGTGGTGCGAAATTTTGGGAGTTCATAACTGGGAACCAAAATTTTCATCGAGAGTTAATAGCAATTATTGCAAAAGATAAGTGCAATAGAATCAAGCATTCTCATGGAAAATATGAAGAAGTCATAGCGAATTTTGAAAAAGATTTTTCCTTACAATTCTGTACCAAAAATGGCGATATTGATTGGGATAAGATCATAGCTCTTAGCTCAGAAGAATAAACTATGTGGGGCAAGTTGCCCCACTAATTATTTATGTTTTCTTTTGTTGAAATCGAGCTCCCAAGAGATATCATCTGTGTTTTTATATCTAGAGTATGGGAAATGCTCAAACTGCCTAACCTCCTCTCCTTTGATTAGTTTCATTATAAGTCGTCCGGCTGCCAATCCCACGCTAACCGGTACAGCATTACCAATTTGTTTGTATTTCTGAATCAATGGCCCTGCAATTAACCAGTCATCAGGAAACTCCTGAATTCTTTTATACTCTTGTATCGATAAAGGTCTATTTTCCTCAGGGTGGGCTAAGTCAGTTGCAGGCATAGCAGGATGTGTCACTAATGTCGGCGATGGTTTGTCCCATGCTAGTCGCCTGAAAAAACCTGTTTTTCCACCACCAGAAAAATAAGATTTACCCATAGCATTTTTTTGGTCTTCTTCTGATAGACTTCTCCAGTTTTGCCCCGGCTTTAATTTTTTATAGAATTTAATTCTTTTCTCTGGAAAGTTAAGATGTTCATGCTCAGAAATATCATTAATGCAAGAGCTTAAATTATTCCACAAAGGCAACCCAAAAAGTCCAGATTCAGAGTGTGTAGGTTCTATATATGGAGGCTTCACACCATCGCGAGAGCAAACAATTATAACTCGCTCTCTAATCTGTGGTGTTCCAAAATTTGCAGAGTTATATAGATTAAATGAGTATGCATAACCAGATGCTTTTATCATTTTTAAAATATAGTTCAGCGCCCCGCCCTTCATAGAATCCTCAGCGCTTTCTGTAAACTCTATTCCCCTTTCATTATGCGGCTTATGAATCAATGGGCATGACAATAACCCTCTTACATTTTCAATAATAAAATATTTAGGGTTGAGCGATGTAGCTAACTCAATGAATTTTATAAAAACATTACCCCTTTCATCTTGAAAGGCCTTTCTTTTACCCGCAGTGCTAAATGCTTGGCAGGGAGGGCCTCCAACAATTAAACTTATTTCATCCTTTTCCCCCAAACCGGCTGATCTGAGAATATCTTCCTTAGAATAATTATTGATATCCCCTAACAATGCAGATTTTGGTCTATTAAGACTAATGGTTTGGCGACAAAATTTATCTACTTCACAAGCAAGGCGAAGATCAAATCCTGCACGTTCAATTCCAATATCTAGCCCCATTGCACCAGAAAAAAAACTAATAGCTATCGGCTTATCTGAAACTGTTTCCATTGAATTACGATCCAAAGAAATAACATGCTTGGTTTTTGATTCTTGCTGACTTTTATATTTTTCCAATGAAGACTTCTCTAATAACCACATTTTACCAATTCTATTGGCCGAAACGACATTAGCTCTACACAAATTTCTAACATATTGCTCACTAACACCCAAGAATAACGCAGCGTCTTTTGATGATAAAATGGTACTTTCCATAACTTTCCATTGCGAAACTACAATGAGGTACCATTAAATTTTGAGGTATTAATGTATGGCTGTCAATAAGGGCTATAGGGAGATTGGCAAAGCGTAATCGCACCTACACGCCTCTTATGTTGTGCCATTCCCGTTATCTCAAATCGGCCATTGGCCTCCGGCGCCCCGCTGGCAGCCAAACGGGAGCGTGTGGCCCGCCGCCTGTCGGCATAAGACAAAACGATGGTATTTTCGCAAAACCTATAAATTAAATTTATACCAACTGTTTTGCTGCAACTCAGGGCTCGAAGCTGTTATCACAGGCACCAACAAGGGGTTGGCCGATCTGAATTGCAACTGCGCGTTGCTTTAACCACACAACCAGCCAAGGCATACTGCCCCGTCATCAGATGGGAGTCATTAATGTCTAAGTGGATACCGACACTGCGCCGGATGGGGCGCTGGTTTTTGCGAAAAACGGCGCTGGCGCTGCTGACCAGCCTGCTGTTTATGATCTCGTTTACCCTGTTTCAATACGTATCGTGGTGGCCTGCACTGACCGAGGATACTTCCCTCGAATGGAGTGGCCTCTCTTCAGAAAGGACCTTTGCTGAACTGGCCCCAACCATGCTGGAGTTCAGCGCCTTGCTCGCGTGTGTTTACTTACCCCTGTTTTTGCTGATACCCCGCCCGCTATTGTTGCCGCTCTTTGCCGGACTCTGGTTGTGGCAAACCTATGACCTCGCTTTTATGACGGCAACCGCATCGACTTGGCTGCCACACGAGATCATCTGGAGCTTTATCCTACCCCACACCCACT
The DNA here is from genome assembly GCF_037890695.1 of Aeromonas jandaei. Classification (NCBI taxonomy): domain Bacteria; kingdom Pseudomonadati; phylum Pseudomonadota; class Gammaproteobacteria; order Aeromonadales; family Aeromonadaceae; genus Aeromonas; species Aeromonas jandaei. Next base: position 734,377 of record NZ_CP149571.1, read on the forward strand.
GGCTGCTGCTCACGCTGATGTCGCCTCTGCTGCTGATCCGCCATGCAGGCAGGCGGCTATTTGCGGCGGCTCCAGCCAGTCAGAAATGAGCCACCTTGCTGGCAGGCCGTAAGCAACGGGATCTTTCGATGACGCTTCGCTGCTCGAATCAGCTCGATGGCTCAAACCGGCTTGAGGCGATGCAATATCAGGGTGGGCAATAGAAGAAGGGAGATCAGAAACCCGGCCGTCAGGCGCGGCGGCCGGGTGAATTGTAAAGAGTAGGGTGACAGGGAAAGGGATCAGCCTAGTCTAATCAACTCGATGGGGGCGTAGCGCTCCCCGGAGTTTGCCAGCAGCACGCACTTCTCGTGCTCCGCCTGATAGGGAGTCATGTTGTCGGTATGAGCCTCTTTCAGGAAGTCGACGGCGCCGGTGGCGGCAATCATGACGCGCTGACCCTGGTTCAGCACATTTCGGTTCCGGTCATAGATCTTCATTACACTCTCCTTTTCTTGTACCCGGGTGGGTGCTCCGGGCAGCGGGATCAGCCTACGCCTCTGAAAAAAGGTGATTTATGTCACAGATCAAAAAAGGGGCAGAGAGGAACTCGTGAGGTGAAAGAGCGAGCATGACGGATTGGTCACCTTATGCCGGTCACCCAGCTCCCCGGCATGTCTATGACTATCTTGGGTCACATCTGGCACCACCTCTACGGCGCAGTTACAGGATGACAAAAAAGCCCGCGAGAATATCGCAGGCTCCCGATATAAAATAGGTGCTGTATTAATTGAAATAATATCCAAGATATATGAATTTGCCTTTGGCATCTTCATTCAAATCCTGAGCAAGTACCACTGCACTACGGCCAAAATCGCCGAATGCACTCTCTACCGAGTCACCATATCCAGATTGCAAGGTTGCGATATAGTCAGCATCAGCATTTTTCTGGTAGCACAAATAGATATATTGACCGCCGGCACCGTCATTAAGATCCACATCAACTTTTTGCCAGCCAGTAGGAGCGGTCGCATCTTTGCCAGTAATAAAGCGCATGGCTGCGACCCCCTTTCCGCTGGTGGCAGTCTGATAATATATATAAATATATTTCCCTTTCGCTCCCTGATTGAAATCTTGGGGGTCATTATTTTTATTCTTGACGACTTGCCAACCACTTCCTTCTGGCATTCCGCGAGTCCAGTCATCGTTATCAAGTGCCCGCGCTGTCATTTCCACGATATAAGACATGCTTAACCCTCATTGGTATAAACAGGCGCATATAAAGAATTATCTTGCTACTGAATCAAGCAGCTAGATCTGGTTGGCTAAAAATATATTCCGCGCCTTACTACTTGAATGTATCCATAGCAAACCCAATAAAACCATATCAGATGCGAAAAAACTCATCGGTCAATTTTAGGCGTAGATCTGACAGGGGCACGCACAATGAAAAGCATGAGACACTCGATCTTTTATGCCTGCCAACTCCTATCGCAGCAAGATCCAGACTTTATGGGGGAATGAGGGTTATCCGATGGAAAGTTGCGTTATATTGGTGGCCGATTAGCCAGTCTCATTCACCGTGGCCGCGCACGCGGGCCGCTGTTTCAACAAGATGGAGAGTGCTCATGAATCGCGATATCACCGCCCAGTTCATCAAGATGCTGACCAATCTGGATCACTGTCTGGCCAAGGCCGAGGCCCACGCCGCGGTGAAGCAGTTCAACGTGGACAACTTCTTCGGCGATCGGCTGATCGTCGATATGCTGCCCTTCAGCAAGCAGGTGCTGATCTGCTGCGATTCGGCCCGCACCGTGGTGGCCACCGCCAGCCACAGCGAGCTGCCGGCCATGGGCGATGAGCCCAAAACCATCGCGGATCTGCGCGCCCATATCGGCAAGACCATCACCTATCTGCAAGGCAAGCTGGACGCGGACTACAGCCAGTATGCCAGCGGTCGCTACGTGCCCCACTGGGCGGGCGGCAAGGGGATGGATGGCCATACCTGCGTCCATGAGTACGGCATTCCCAACTTCTACTTCCACCTCACCATGGCCTACGCCCTGCTGCGCCGCGCCGGGGTCGATCTCGGCAAGCGCGACTATCTGGGCGGGCTCAATATGCAATAAGGTCGCCCCGACCAGAATGAGGAGAGCCTGCCATCTGGCAGGCTCTTTTTGTTGCAAGCGGCTGGCGCGCGGGGTGAATGTCCGGCCCGCCACCGGCCATTAAGCGGGAATATCCGGCTCCACCAGCGCCACCAGCTGGGCCAGCGACTCCTGCCAGCCGAGATAGCACATCTCCAGCGGGATGGCGGCGGGGATCCCCTCCTGCACCACCGCCAGCTCGGTGCCGCAGCTCACCGCGGTCAGGATGATGGAGACATGGATCACCCCGGCGAGACCGGGCTCATCGAAGCGATCGGTGTAGCGGATCCGCTCGCCCGGCACCAGTTCAAGGTATTCGCCGCCGAAGGTCTGGCTATGGCCGCTGGCGAAGTTGGTGAAGGACATCCGGAACGAGCCGCCAACCCGGGCATCCAGATGCTCCACCTGACAGGTAAAACCGTGGGGCGGCAGCCATTTGGCCAGCGCCTGCGCCTCGGTAAAGGCCCGATAGACCCGCATCGGCGGCGCCTTGATGACGCGATGAAGTCGCACTGTTCCTGTTGTCATATTCACCTCCTTGTTGGATTGAGTCCCAAAGGATAGTCGCCAGAGCGGGAAACGCCCCATCGGGCGGCACTTCCCTGCGCTAGAAGGGGCCGTTGCTCTCGCGCAGCTTGTCGGGCAGGCCGTCGTGATCCCCCAGCTCGCGCGCGGGCACGTCGTCCCAGTTCAGCTTGCCGAGGGTGATGTTGCGCTCGGGGTGGACGGCGTAGTGGATGCGGTTATCCTCCCGTTCGGTGTCGCCGATGCAGAGCAGGCGGACAGTCTCTTCGGTGTTGTTGATAAAGGCGTGGGCCAGCCCGTCACCGGCCTTGAAGCCGACCGAATCGCCCGGTTGCAGCCGATAGAGCACGCCGTCGAGCCAGACATCTGGGGTGCCTTCCAGCACGTGGACGAACTCGTCCTCGGTCTTTTCGGCATGGGGCCAGCTGGTGCGGTGGCCGGGCTCGACGATCTCGTGGTGGATGCCGATGCGGCTGAAGCCAAAGTGCTTGCCGAGGGCGCAACCGCGCGACAGGGGCTCCTGACTGCCGGAGTAGTAGCGCGGCTCCTGCTCTTGCAGCTCGCTCCAGTGTTTGATGCAGGGGTGGCGGTTCATAGTGGTTCCTTATGCTATGAGGCTGACTCGGGAAGGGTCATCCTAACTGCCAAAATGCGGGGGAGAAAAGCAGAAATCGGTCGGCCCGTTGCACAGCGGATGGTGTGGCGGCGGACTCGGCAACGGGTTGATCGCCCTGCTGGCAAGGGCTGCGAGCCATGGCAGCGCCCCGCCTGCGGGCCAAAAAAGAGGGAGCCGCTGGCTCCCCTCTCGATGATGTCGGTGCTTACTTGCCGAGCCTACTTGCCAAGATTGTCGGCCAGCTGTTTGGCGCGGTTGGCCGCCCACTGGTCGATCATCTTCTCCATCTCCTCGGCGGTGATGGGCGAATCCTTGTGAGTTGTATCCGGGGTCTCGCGGGCATCCATCACCCGCACCAGCAGCTTGCCGCTCTGGGAGTCGAGCAGCTGGGCCATGCTGCCCACCTTGAGCAGGTAGGGCTCCTTGCCAATCACTTCGCGGGTGACGTTGATGGCGATCTTGGCCGGCATCAGGTCACGCAGTTTCGGGTCGGGGCGGGTCAGGTCGAAGTTGGTGACAGCAGCCTGGATCCGCATCACTTTCGGGCCGGGGGCGGTGGCAATCTTGACGCCGTGCTTGATCAGTTCGCTCTGGAACTTGTCGTGGTAGTAGCGGCCAATCTGGTTCTGTTCGTTGGCGGTCAGCAGATACCACTGGCCATTCTCCTGCCGGATAAACTGGAGCGGATCGAGCAGCACCTCATTGTATTGGCGCAGATCAACGCCCGGCTCCTTGTAGACCCGCTGGTTGGGGTTGCTCTCGTTCGGCTGGAAGGCGCTGAAGGGAACAGTTTGCAGCGACTGCAAGCTGTAGGAGACCTGATTTTTTACGGCGCAGCCGCCCAGAAGGGCCGCCGCCATGGCAACCATCACGACCTTTTTCATATTTGCTCCTGCATTGACCGATTGTTTTTGCTGTGGATTTTGCTCCACACGGCGGGCGATCCCGTGCTGGTTGCCTCCGATTCACCCAGAGAAATACCCTATTTCCCCCCTCTCTCACAAGCGCCATCTACCGAATGTTCAGGCGCCATCCAAGTTGTCATACGGAAATGGGGGAAATGTCCACAATCGGAGCTGGGAGATGGGGGACGGATCCCCCACCTCCTCTCTGTCAGGCGATAAGCTCGACGCCCATGCTGGCCAGAATGGAGAGGCTCACCGTCGCAAACAACACGCCGGTGACCAGATTGAGTGGCCGCTGCACCCGTTGCAGCAGTTGCTGGGCGCGGGAGGTGGAGAGGCTCCACGCCAGCATGCCGAACCAGCAGACCGAGATGATAAAGAGCTCGACCACCAGCAGGCTGCGGGCCACTCCATCCACCTCTGGTGACACCATGGCCGCCAGCATGCCGATAAAGAACACCAGCGCCTTGGGGTTGAGCAGGTTGGTGGCGATACCGGCGCGCACGCCCTTGCCCCAACCGCGCAGTTCGTTGGCAGCACTCTGCATCACGGCGCTGCTCTGCTGGCGAGCCGCCATCAGGGCGCCCCAGCCCAGCCAGCCCAGATAGAGGGCGCCACCGCACTTGATCACCATAAACAGCATGGGGTTGTTGGCGATCAGCATGCTGATGCCGGTCAGGCTCAGGGTGGCATGCACCATGATAGCCAGCGAGATGCCAAGCGCCGCGCCAAGGGCGGTCGGCCGGTGCAGGCTGGTGCGCAGGATCAGGGCAAAATCGGGGCCGGGGCTGGCCAGCCCAATCAGGTGCATAAGGCCAAGGGTTAAGAAAAGACTGGTCAGCATAGCAACTCTCAAAAAAGTGATATGCCGCCAGCATGGCGGATCAGAGGGGCGTCCGGCTTGTAAAAGATTGCATCTGGGCACGAAATTCGGCGGGGGTCAGGCCAAAAGCCTGACGAAAACCGTGGTGGAAGTGGCTCTGGTCGAAGAAACCGACCGCCAGCGCCACCTCGCTTACCGCCATGCCGCTAGCCAACAGCCGCTTGCCCTGCTCCAGCCGCAGTCGCTTGAGCCAGGCGTAGGGCGTCATGCCGCTGCGCTTCTTGAACTGGCGCAGAAAGGCGAAGCGATCGAGACCGACCAGCCCCGCCAGCTCCTCCAGCGAGTGAGGCTCGTCGAGCCGGGCCAGCAGATAATCGCGCAGATAGCGCAGTTGGGGATCGGCCAGCTGGTGCACTTCGGGCGCCAGTTGCAGCAATTCCCCGAGCAAAGCGAGCAGCTGCCCCTCGATCAGCAGGCCATCGGCCTGCGGGTTGTCGAGGTAGCTGTGCAGCTGGGCAAAGCCCTGATAGAGGTCGGGCCGGCTCTGCAACCCCTTGTCGAAGAAGGGCTCCGGCTGATCGGGCAGCCAGAGGGAGAGCTGCTGCGGATCGATGGCAAAGACCCGCACTTCGTACCCTTCCGGCAGCAGGCTGAGGCCGTCGTGCACTTCGTCCGGGTTGACGGTCGACAGCTCACCGCGCACCAGGGTGTGGCTGTTTCCCTTGTGGATAAACTTCTGGCCACCCCGCTGCACCAGCCCGATATGGTAGTCGAGATGGACATGGCGGCCATAGCTGAACGCCCGATGATGGGAGTGTGACAGCTCGACCCCCGGCAGGTGCGGGGATTGCCAGTAGCGGATAAGGGAATCAGTAGTACTCATGGGCTATAGATACACCGCAAGCAAGCTGGAGAGCTTGTAGATTATTGCATTCCGGCCGCGCGGTTGCAGCTGGCTCGACGTCTGCCGGGGCAAGCCCGCAATCCATCAGCTACTCTGGCGAACAGCAACCCGCCTGACTGGTGCCGTAAATAGCGAAGGGAGGCATCACGCCTCCCTTCGTCTGATCGCACGACCCCGTTACTTGGGTTGCAACTTCATCTCCTGCAGATACTCCTGCACCTGCAGCTTGTAGTCCGCCTGATAGGAGAACTTGGTGCTGTCGCTCGCCGCAATCAGGTTGACCGCGGTGCAGAACAGGGTGGCCGCCAGCAGCCCCTTGCCAACCCACTGCGGGTAACGACGGCTCCAGCGCACCAGCAGCAGCAGGATCGGGAACAATGCGTAGGGGAAGATCAGCATCAGGTGCCAGTAGTTGAAGATGATGGGCGACAGAGCCGCACTCACCAGCACCGCCAGCACCGCCGCCAGCGCATAGAGGCCGAGCCAGCTCTCGCCATCTACTGGCGCACGGTCGCTGCGCAGCAGACGCGGCTTGAGTTCGCGCCACAGCTGCCAGTTGGCTTTGGCCGCCAGCAGCACAGTTGCGGAACCCACGCCGTAAATCACGATGCGCCACAGCCAGATCGCTGCCATCTGCAGATATTCGTGGCCTGCCAGCCAGATGAACTGGGTGTCGTTGACCAGCTTGCTGGCAAACAGCCAGGAGCCGTAACGAAGCCAGTAGAGCACCGATTTCAGCACCGGATAGACATGCACCAGCCCCCAGCCGATATAGCGCTGACGCGCCTCGGGATCGACATTCTGGGTGATGTGGCTATTGCTCATCACTTCCATCGCGTAAGGGATCAGGGAGGCACCGATCAACAGGGCAGCCACCACCACCCCGCTCCAGCTCACCTTGAGGATGCGGCGCCAGAAGAGGTAAGTGGACATCACCGCCAGCAGCGGCCAGGAGTAGTGCAGCTGCATCGCCATGCCGATGGCCAGCAGGTGGACGATCATGTGCCAGAAGGAGGCCCGCTCGCGCATATGCCAGGCAGACCAGCAGTGCATGGCCGAGAAGAGGAACAGATAGGAGGGGTTGTAGAGCAGACTCTCGTACTGGAACCAGGGGTTGAGCCAGCAGAGCACCAGAAACAGCAGGCGCACCTTGCTATTCAATACATGGTCATCAAACACCTGACGGATCACCGCATCAAACAGCAGGAACCCGACCAGCCGCATCGCCAGCAGCAGCGCCATGGGTGCATAGGGAGAGTCCCACAGCAGCAGCGGCCCACCAATCAGCCAGGCCGACAAGCTGCCCGGCACATTGCCCACCGCACTCGCGGCATTGCCATAGCTGAGCCAGACCCCCTCATAAGCCCCTAGGTAACCCTTGTAGAGCATCTGGGTCTGATCGCCGGTGAGGAGTTGCAACTGGAAGAAAATCAGGGAGATCAGCAGCCCGACAAATATACAGGCCGCGAATAATGCGTTATGGTAGCGCCCACTAAGACCAATCATTGATCCACACCTATTGAAAAAATTGCTAACGACTTTAACAGTTGCCACCTGATTTTGCTCGTTTACGATTCACATTTTTAGTAGATTTACCAGTCAGTTATGAGACCTGCGGAGCAGTTATGACCCCACCAGTTAAAAAGTTCCTATTTATTGTTGAAGACTTGTATGGTGGTGGTGCTGAAAAGGTTCTGCTTAATACCGCATCATTGCTAAAAGATGCCGGTGCCGATGTTACCTTGTTTACCTTGCGGGAAAAAATAGATCATACGCTGCCTGATAATATCTATCCGATTAATCTTGGCATTGTCACAAAACTGACTAAAGCCATATCCAATATTGCGGTTGAAAAAATACAAGCATCTCTTATCTTGAAAAAAGTCAAAGAGATCTCGCCTGACGTAATTATATCATGCTCATGTGACAAAATTACCAGACACCTACCTGGTACACTGAACATTTATTACTGGATCCACGGAAATGTCACCGGCTTTGCCAAAGACAACGCAAAAGGTTATGGAAAATTCAAACGCTTTTATAACGGAAAAAAATTAATATGCGTATCTCGTGGCATAGCTGATGATATTTTAAAAAATGTAAAAGCCACCCCTAAATCGTGCCAGGTTATCTACAATCCGTTTGATATCGATAAAATTCAGGCATTGGCCGATGAGCCTTTCAGCAAGCCATTCGACAAGTACTTTATCCATGTCGGCACCTTCGAAGAGAGAAAACGCCACGATCGTCTCTTGCAGGCATATCAGCTAAGCGGCGTTGACACGCCACTCGTCCTGATGGGCAAAGGGGATCTACGTCCAAAAATAGAATCAATGATCGAAGAAATGAACCTTGCCAGCAAGGTGAAAATTATCAATTTTCAGAAGAATCCCTATCCCTATATAAAGGCCGCCCAAGCACTTATCCTGACATCAGATGCAGAAGGGCTGCCAACAGTACTAATTGAAGCACTCATCTGCCATACGCCAGTGATCAGCGTGGATTGTCCGTCTGGGCCTGCGGAGATCATCACCTCTGATATAGAAAAATATTTAGTTCCTTTAGATGATCTTCATAAACTAGCCTTGGCTATTTCTGATATGGATTACTACCGTGCTATTATAAATGGCGACTTATATAAAGCGTTCTCTAAAAAAGAAACAATCACTACTTTTATGGCTCTATAAAAATGGTGATTTATATTAAAATCACCATTTTTAGTTAAAAAACAATCAACGCCGCGAATTTTTAATATAGATAACAAGATTAAATAAATAGCTTAATAAATCGCCGCGAAAACGAAATACCTCCTTTCTCGCTCTCGAAAATAGAGAGCGTTTTCCTTTATTTTCTCGTTCAGAATATCCAATTTCAGATGGTAAGTCTGTTTGCAATACGATCGGTGGCTCAATACCATAGTCACAAACTCCATGAATATGTTCACTATCCATATAGTCATCCACTGGCCACCACCAGGACTCTGAATAATTTAGAAATTTTTCCGTAGCAGCAGGGGACAACGCGTATCCGTGACAGCAACTCGGCCCTCTCAAATACTTGACGAGTGAATAACCTTCTACTCCACTAAGATGTTGCATAAAATAATATGCGCCAAATATTGGCATCTTTTTTAGTGGCCCTCGCCCTAATCGAACATAACTATAATGTGATAAAATATCATCGAGTTCTTTGACAAAATTTAAAAACGAATCAGAAAAATCTACATCATCCTCTAAAATTAATATCGGCTCATTTAATAAAACACACTTTTCCCACAATGCTCTATGACTTGAAAAACAGCCTCTTTCACCCAGAGTTAGTGAATGCCCCTTCTCTTTTATCCTTTGTTTATCATCATATCCTGGAGTTTTATCTACACGACCATCCACTGCAGAGAAAAACTCAAATGCAATACCTAAATCAGATAAATGCTTTGTGATCCGCTCTCTACGCTCACTGGAACGTTCCAGACTAACAACATATATATTCATTAATGATTCCCATCATCCATTGAAACTGATAGCGCCAATACTAAAGAGAAGACAAAAAACGAGATACCTGAATTGTGAGAAAAATAGGCTTGGCTAAGATGATAGTCAGCTGTTGTCAAACAAGTGACAATAACGAGGACACCTCCACTATATGCAAGAGACTCTTGCGCCATAATAGAAAATCTTTTCTTCACCAAGATGATCGGAACACACAGCATGGCTATCAGTACTAATAACCCTATAATTCCACGTTTTGCCATCTCTTCAAGATATTGGTTATGGGCGTGATAGTTAAAGTTATATATGAAATTAGTGATTTTATTTTCTTTTAATTGTTGTTTTTGTGACTCACGCAGACCATCTTGTCCCCATCCGAAAAATGGTTTTTCCTTAAAAGAGTCCCATGCACTTCTCCACAACTGGAATCGAATACCTAGAGATGTATCCAAGTTAGTACCATCTACGTATTGTTCTATATCAGTTTTCGCAGCATCAAATCTCTTCAACATTCCAGTTTGAGGCGCAAGTACCATGGCGATGATAATAAAAAGCAAACACAACAACCCTTTTCTTTCATTGCTCGCAATCAAATTTCTGTAAAGCATTAATATCGAAAAAATAACGACTGGAAGTAATATCCACCCCCCCCTAGAACCAGACAAAAAACTACCAATCAGACCAGATATTGCACCAATCATATAAAAGAAAGAGTAATTATAAAATTTATTCGCCCTAGACCAAAAATAACCACATAAACAAAAAAGACCGAGAGACATGCTAATGTTTCCGGACTGTATAGGTATTGAATAAAATTCGAATGCTCGCTCATATCCGAGATAGAATTTATCGTAAATTGCGATACAGGCTGCTATTAACGCACCACAAGCGAACCCACAAAGCAAAACTTCCAACTTAACTTTATGTCTAGCAAGTGTAGGAATTACTAGAGCAGCCATTAATGCCCGACTTGGCCTATCTAATTGGCTAAATGAACTACCATCGAAAATAACAGATATTAAAAAAAGAACGAAATATGATAAAAGCAATGATGCAATTATTTTATGTTCTTTCTCCATCGCAGAGAGGTAATCTTTACGCCAAAAGACAAAAAGACTTACAACCGCAAGCAAAGCTGGACCATACGAGTACCCACTTGGGACAGCAAGAGCCAGAGCACCAAATAAAAAAGCAGATGCTTGCACCATAAAAGGCACGAACTTCTCTTTACTAAATAAAACCATCATTATTTCCTGCATCTCACTTTCTAAACACATAATTCCCGCGAATTTTGCGCCACAGTCCAAACACATCGGTACGGGGGAAGATGGCGATCCGGCGGATCTGGTAGGGGTCCTGGTGCATCGCTTTGGGGCCACTGTTGGTGGCAACGGCAAAACGATACCCTGCGGCTATGGCCTGCTCCTTGGCACTCTCGTTGATGTCTCCGTAAGGATAGGCAAACGAGAGCAGCGGCTGGCCAAGCAAGGCCTCAAGCTGGCGTTTGTTTTCCTGAATTTCATGGGCTTGTTGCTCTGGCGAGAGCTTGCTCAGGCGAGGATGGGTCAGGGTGTGACCGCCAATCTCCACATGGCCACTCGCCGCCAACGCCTTGATCTGCTCACCATTCATCAGGGAAACAGACGTATCGGGATTGGTCGGATGCTCCACATCCCAACGGTTATAGCCTTCGCCAGTCACCACGTACACCACTGCTTTGTAACCATATTTTTCCAGCAGCGGCAGCATGCGGGTCAGATTGTCCTGATAACCGTCATCGGCAGTGATCATCAGGTACTTCTTGCCGTATTGCAGACGGTGGATAAAGCCTTTGTCCGCCAGATCGCGGAAAGTCAGGGTCTCGTAGCCGAGCCACTTCATCAGGCGCAGGTGCTTCTCGAACATGGTGATCGGCATCCAGGTGCCGTGAACCCCTTTCTCACTTTCGTGTTCGATAAAGCGGTGGTACATGATGACCGGCATCTCGCGGCGCAGGGTTTCAACCACAGCATCCTGATAGATGGTTTCGAGGCCGGATACTACCCCCTGCAAGCCGTACTCGTCCTGAATCCGCTGGCGAATGGCTTCCGGCACCACCTTGCTGGCCAGGGCGGATTTGATTTCGCCCTTCAGCGCAGCAAAATCGATAGCCAGATCCTTGAGCCAATATCGCCGAAGTTGCTGGCCAGCGCTTCATCCAGATTCTGTTCGGTCACCAGACCAATTGCCTTGGCTTCGCCGATGGCGAAGGCGGGCCGACCGCAGAGCAGCGCTTCCATGGCTACCCGACCGGCACCAATTACCAGGTCGCAACCCGCCAGCAGAGCTGGCACATCATCGACATAACCGACAAACTCGGCACGCTCCTGAAAACGGGCAAAACGCTCGGGCACGCGGGTACCGCTCACAATCCGTACCTTGCAGGCATCCAGATCGAGTACTTCGTCGAGCAGGCGGTAGCACAGCTCCCCTTTGGGGCCACTCAAACGGCCAATGATGGCGATCACTGGCTTGTCATTATCCGGCGTCGGCACGGGCTGGAACTTGTCGGTCTCGATACCGTTGCGCAGCACCTGCACGATAGCGGGATCTACACCAAGGTTGTCGATGATCTGCCGGGCGATATCCTCGCAAACGGCGACAGCCCTGAATCCAAGGGCATGGAAGGCTTTGCGGGATGCATGTACCGGCTGACGACCATGTACCGTAGTGATCATGGGGGTGCCGGTCAGTTTGCAGGCAACATAGCTGCTCCAGCCTGAGGCGCGGGAGTGAGCATGCACCAACTGGATATGGTGCTTCTTGATGAGATAGATGAGGTAAAAGACGTGCCAGAAACGGCGCAGGATACTGCGCTTGTTGAATCGAAGCTTGAAGACGGGACCAAGGGTCGGCTTGGTCAGCGTATCCGACACATAAAAGACGTTGTGACCACGCCGGGTCAGTTCGTTGCCGACCGTGGTGGCATAAACCTCGGCGCCCGTCACTTCGAGCTGAGAGAGAGCCATCAATATGTTCATTGCGTGGTTACCTGGTAGAAACTGAGAAAAACAGTGACAAACAACAGAGCCGGAAACAGGTAGAGCCTGCTTCCGGCTTGTCTACATAGGCAGTGTAAAGCTCACCCGTTAGCGGTTGAGCCATGCCATGTAATCTGCAACCCCTTCAGCCACAGTCTTGAACTCGGCGTCATAACCTGCGTTGCGCAGCTTGGTCATGTCGGCCTGGGTAAAGCTCTGGTAGCGGCCCTTGAGGTGATCCGGGAAGGGGATGTATTCGATAGAACCCTTCTGATGATGTTTGATCACCGCTTCTGCCACGTTCTGGAACGGCTCGGCGCGGCCGGTACCACAGTTGAAGATGCCGGAGTGCTGCGGGTTCTGCCAGAACCAGAGGTTTACCTTGCAGACGTCGTCGATATAGATGAAGTCACGCATCTGGCCACCGTTGGGGAAACCGTCGCAACCTTCGAACAGCTTGGGATTCTCGCCCTTCTTCACCTGGGTATTGAGGTGGAAGGCAACGGATGCCATGGAGCCTTTATGCTGCTCGCGCGGGCCGTAGACGTTGAAGTACTTGAGGCCAACGACCTGTGAGTTGATCTCCGGCATCCAGCGGCGCACGTACTGGTCGAACAGCTGCTTGGAGTAGCCATAGACGTTGAGCGGCTGTTCGAACTTGGGATCTTCGATGAAGTTGTCGTTGCGACCGCCGTAGGTGGCGGCAGAAGAGGCATAAATGAACGGAATTTCACGCTCGATGCAGTAGTGGAACAGGTCCTTGGAGTACTCGTAGTTGACCTCCATGATGAACTTGCCGTTCCACTCGGTCGTCGCCGAGCAGGCACCTTCGTGGAAGATAACCTCAATGCCGTCCCACTCTTCGAATTCGTCGCCGGAGACGATACGCGCCTGGAACTCGTCTTTGTCCATGTAGTCAGCGATGGTCAGATCGACCAGATTGACGAACTTGGTGCCGTCGGTCAGGTCATCAATGACCACGATATCGGTCCGTCCTTGAGCGTTCAGCTGCTTGACCAGATTGCTGCCGATAAAGCCAGCACCGCCAGTTACTACGATCATGGAGTTTGCCTCTCGTACGTTGATGGCTACATGTGACTGCTTGTTAAAGCTGTGTATAGTGAGCCAATTTGAAATTGCCGAAAAGTTTATCACGGGCAGTCTGGGGATTCGACCTTGTTCCATTTGTCCCGGACGGAACCCGTTGGAGGAATGAGTGATGAAGACCAGAGACAGGATCATTCACAGCGCCACCGAGCTGTTTAACGATCAGGGTGAGCGCAACATCACCACCAACCATATTGCGGCGCACATGGGCATCAGTCCGGGCAACCTCTATTACCACTTCCGTAATAAAGAGGACATCATCCACTCCATCTTCGATCAATATGCCCGCCACCTGAGCGAAAGCTTCATCCCGACCCGCAACCGTGAAATCACCCTGCAGGATTTGATGGGTTATCTGGATGCCATCTTCTATCTGATGTGGCAGTTCCGCTTCTTCTACGCCAACCTGCCGGACATCCTGAGTCGGGACGAGCCACTGCAGCAGAAATACCTCAAGGCGCAGGAGCAGATGAGATCCTCGGTCGTGACCCTGCTCAAGAGCCTGCGCGAAGGGGGCATCATAGATGTTACCGATGCCGATCTGCCGGATCTCGGCCAAACCATCAAGATGGTGGTCACCTGCTGGATCCCGTTCCAGATTGCCCAGGCCCCCAATACCCGCATCACCAAGCCACTGCTCTATCAGGGAGTACTAAAGGTGCTGTTTCTGCTTCGCCCCTACGTACAACCGCAAGTCGCCGAACAGATCCAGCAGCTGGAGCAACACTACCGCCAACTAGCCCAACCAGCTGGGTGAGATCTGTTTCACAATTGTTTAATTGCAGAACAATAATTTGAATTAACCGCAACAAACTGAAGTAAAATGTGGCCCTCTGTTGATACTCAGCTGAAATAGCCAATAAGGATCGAGGATGTCTAACGGATTCTATCGTCACCTGACCGAGCAACTGCATCAGGTGCAAGCTGAAGGGTTGTACAAGCAGGAACGCATCATCACCTCCGCCCAGCAGGCAAGCATCGCCGTGGGTGGGGAGCAGGTACTGAACTTCTGTGCCAACAACTATCTGGGATTGGCCAATCACCCGGATCTGATCGCCGCGGCCCATCAGGGCCTCGACAGCCACGGCTTCGGCATGGCCTCGGTGCGCTTTATCTGTGGCACCCAGGATCAGCACAAGGAGCTGGAGCAGAAGATGTCTGCCTTCCTGGGCACCGAAGACACCATCCTCTACTCCTCCTGCTTCGATGCCAACGGCGGTCTGTTCGAGACCCTGTTCGGCGCCGAAGACGCCATCATCTCCGATGCACTCAACCACGCCTCCATCATCGATGGTGTGCGCCTGTGCAAGGCCAAACGCTATCGCTACGCCAACAACGACATGGCAGAGCTGGAAGCCCAGCTGAAACAGGCTGACGCCGATGGCGCCCGCTTCAAGCTGATCGCCACTGATGGCGTATTCTCCATGGATGGCGTTATCGCCGACCTCAAATCCATCTGCGATCTGGCCGACAAATACGATGCGCTGGTAATGGTGGATGACTCCCACGCCGTCGGCTTTATCGGTGAAAACGGTCGCGGCACCCACGAATATTGCGGTGTAATGGATCGGGTCGATATCATCACCGGCACTCTGGGCAAGGCACTCGGTGGCGCCTCCGGCGGTTATACCTCCGGCAAGAAAGAGGTGATCGACTGGCTGCGCCAGCGCTCCCGCCCCTACCTCTTCTCCAACTCGCTGGCCCCCTCCATCGTTGCAGCCACCATCAAGGTGATCGACATGTTGGCCGAAGGTCACGACCTGCGCGCCCGCCTGCAGGAGAACAGCCGCTATTTCCGCGAGCGCATGAGTGCTGCCGGCTTTACCCTGGCTGGGGCCGATCACGCCATCATTCCGGTGATGCTGGGCGATGCCAAGCTGGCTGCCGAGATGGCCAGCCGCATGCTGGCGGCCGGTATCTACGTGGTAGGTTTCTCCTTCCCGGTAGTGCCGAAAGGTCAGGCGCGCATTCGTACCCAGATGTCCGCCGCCCACACCCGCGAGCAGCTGGACAAGGCGATCGATGCCTTCATCCGCATTGGCCGCGAGCTCGCCATCATCTGATTTGTATCGAGGGGCCCTGTGCCCCTCCCTTCTTTCCGCATTCATAGCAAAGGATCCGCCATGAAAGCCCTGTCCAAACTCAAGCCCGAGATCGGCATCTGGATGACCGACGTTCCCACACCGGAGCTGGGCCACAACGACCTGCTGATCAAAATTCGCAAAACCGCCATCTGCGGTACCGACATCCATATCTACAACTGGGATGAGTGGTCACAGAAAACCATTCCGGTCCCCATGGTGGTAGGCCACGAATATGTCGGCGAAGTCGTCGCTATCGGCCAGGAGGTGCGCGGCTTCGCCATCGGCGATCGCGTCTCCGGTGAAGGCCACATCACCTGCGGCCACTGCCGCAACTGCCGCGCAGGCCGTACCCACCTCTGCCGCAATACCACGGGAGTGGGCGTCAACCGCCCCGGCGCCTTCGCCGAATATCTGGTGATCCCCGCCTTCAATGCCTTCAAGCTGCCGGACAATATCCCGGATGAGCTGGCCGCCATTTTCGACCCGTTTGGCAATGCGGTGCACACCGCCCTCTCCTTCGATCTGGTGGGTGAAGATGTACTCATCACCGGCGCTGGCCCCATCGGCATCATGGCTGCCGCCGTCTGCCGTCATGTTGGTGCCCGCCACGTGGTGATCACCGACGTCAACGAATACCGGCTGGAACTGGCCCGCAAGATGGGCGCCACCCGTACCGTCAACATCGGCAAGGAGAAGCTCGCCGACGTAATGAACGAGCTGGGGATGACGGAAGGGTTTGACGTGGGGCTGGAGATGTCAGGCGTGCCGAGCGCCTTCCAGGAGATGCTCGACAAGATGAACCATGGCGGCAAGATAGCCATGCTAGGTATTCCACCCTCGACCATGGCCATCGACTGGAACAAGGTGATCTTCAAGGGGCTGTTTATCAAGGGTATCTATGGCCGCGAGATGTTCGAGACCTGGTACAAAATGGCCAGTCTGATCCAGTCCGGACTGGATCTCTCCCCCATCATCACCCACCGCTTCCACATCGACGAGTTCCAGCAAGGCTTTGATGCCATGCGCTCCGGCCACTCCGGCAAGGTGATTCTGAGCTGGGATAACTAACCTGTTACCCTTAACTTGTTAAAACCCGGCATCAGCCGGGTTTCTTTTTCAGAAGCACAGCGTCAGACAGCGTGATACGGGCCAAAAGTTTGCTTGCAGAGTGTTTAACACTTCACACACAAGCGTTTAAATGGCTGTAACTATTCGGTTATAATCCGTCCGGTTCACAGGGATAATAAGAGAGTGCTGGGAGTATATGAGCGTGCTGAAAAAACTGAGCTATCTGCTGGCTGTCGGTATGACCGCTGTCAGCCTGTCCGGAGCAGTATTTGCTGCTGACAATATGTCACCGGATGCCATTGCCGAGCGGATCAAACCGGTCGGTCAGGTCTATACCGCCAAGGATCTGGAAGGTATTGCCGGTGCGGGCGCAGCGCCTGCGGCAGCCGCTTCTTCCGGCCCGCGCGATGGCGAAACCGTGTTCAAGGGCGCCTGCTTCGCCTGTCACGACACCGGTGCAGCCGGCGCGCCCAAACGTGGCGACAAAGCGGCTTGGGAGCCCCGTATCGCCCAGGGCATTGAAACGCTCAAGAAGCATGCCATCGGTGGCTTTACCGGCAAATCCGGCATGATGCCTCCACGCGGCACCTGCGCAACTTGTAGTGACGAAGAGATTGAGAACGCCATCCACTACATGATCGACAAGCTCTAAGTATTTGAAAGGGCCGCATATGCGGCCCTTTCAATCTATCGCCTTCCAGCTACTCTTGTATGGTAGACATACTCGGGAGTTGCTCATCTCATGTCGTCCCAATCCATCGAATCCCACTATTCAACTCCTCTGCTGGCGTTGGTCTCGGCCATTATGGACTTTCCCGCGCCGCACACAGCAACGACCGATAACTACGACGCCCTGATCCAGCAGATTGACCAACTCTGCCCCCTGCAACACTTTGGCATGCTGGGCCTCTCCGATACCGGGTTGAACTGGGTCTATGCCCACAAGATCAGTGACTCGTTCAAACAGCAGCTGGGACGGGAGCAGTCCCGGATCACCGATCAACTGACCCAGCTGGATGAGGCCGATGGCTGGTGCGTTTTTCCCATCGAACATGGTCAGGTACAGTGGTTGCTGGCACGCAGCACACCAACAGATCTCCCGACCCTGCGCCTGCTGCTCGAATGTCTGGCCAAACGGCTGACCGAAACCCAGGCAGGCTCCCATCTGGCAGAGCCCCCCTCTCCACTGATCCGTAAAGACCCCAACTGGCAGAAGAAAATCGAGAGCATCAGCCGCATCATGCGACTGGCCAATACCCTTCCCGGTCAGGCCCTCTTCTCTCAGCTGGAAGCTGTGCTGCGCCAGATGCTGGCTATTGAGGACATGCTGCTGGTCAGGCTCAATACTCACAAGCTGGAAAAGGTCTACCCGGCGACCCCCCATCAGAGTGATGAGTTCATCAGCGGCTTGTGTCATAGCACCAGCAATATCGAGGTCAGCAAAGAGTCGCTGTTCTGGCACAGCATGCCGCTGCGCCTGCAACAACAGTATTTCGCCCACTTTATCATCAGCACATCCACCCCGTTGGAGACAGATGACAAACTCTTCCTCGACTTTTTGCGCGGCCAGCTGACCCTGCTGCTTGAGTTGAAGCGGATCCGCCAGCAGCTCAACGACATCAATACCGAAGACTCCATCAACCAGCGCCTCCAGCAGCTGCGCCAGACCAACCTCAGATTACAAAAGCAGCTCAAACAGCATCAGGAGCTGGAACGCAGGCTGCAATTTGACGCCCTGCACGACCCGCTAACCCAGCTGCCCAACCGGGCTTTGCTGATGAATCACCTCAACCACGCCATGACCCACTACAACCGCTACAAATCGCCCGGGTTTGCCGTGATTTTTATCGATGTGGATCACTTCAAGCAGATCAACGATACCCTGGGCCACAGCGCCGGGGATCAGTTGCTCAAGGAGATAAGCCGCCGCCTGCAAACCTGCATTCGGCAAAATGATTTGGTGGCAAGGCTGGGAGGGGACGAGTTCGTCATCTATCTGGACAGCAGCAAGAACGATGACGACATCAGCCCGGTTTTGAACCGGATCATCAGCCGGCTCTCCTACCCTTTCAGGCTGCTCGGCAACGAGCTGAGCATCACCGTCAGCCTGGGCGTCTCTATCGCATCCGAACAAACAACGGACATCAGCCAGTTGCTTCATCAGGCCGATCTCGCCATGTATCAGGCCAAGCGCAATGGCCGTAGCCGCATCGTCAGCTACTCGGAGGATTGCATAAGCCAGAACTGGAACTCGCCGGAAGAGATGCTGGCCAGAGCCCTGCGCGAAGGGCGTATCGTCCCCTACTTCCAGCCAGTGATCCGGCTGCAGGACAGCCGGCTGACCGGCCTTGAGGTGATGGCTCGCTGGCTGACGGAAGAAGGTGTGCTGAAAGATGCCTTTGATTTCATCCCGCTGGCGGAACAGTGCGGCCTTATTCTCGAGCTGGATTACCAGATCCTGCGCCACACCTGCCAGCAGCTGAAAAACTGGTTGCCACTGTCGGGACAGAGCAAGTTCAAGGTAGCGATAAATCTCTCCGGCAAGCATCTGGTCAACCACGACCATATCATGCGGCTGATAACCATTCTGGAAGAGGAGGGGGTCTCCCCCAGCTACCTGATATTTGAATTTAACGAGCGGGAGCTGTCACGGCAGGATTCCGATGCGCTGGCCTCGCTGCACGAGCTGCGCGCCAAGGGCATCCAGATCAGCCTCGACGATTTTGGGACAGGATTCTCCTCTCTCAACGCCCTGTTCCACTTCCCGGTGGACTACATCAAGGTGGATGACAGCTTTACCCAGCGCATGTTGCAGTCCCCCAAAGACCTCGCGCTAATCCGCGCCATGCGCGACATCTGTCAGGATCTGGATTACACCCTGGTGGTGGAAGGCATCGAGAACCAGCAGCAATTGCAGAAACTGATCGATATTGGCTGCCGGATGGGACAGGGCCGTTATATCTCACCGCCCATGCCGGGCACAGACATAGTACCGCTGCTCACCCCGGCCAGCCTTTAGGGTCAATCCTTCTTGAACATGGCGCGCAGATTGGCCACCGCCATCTGCCCCTTCTGCTGGCGCTCCTCGGCCGTCACCTTCTTCTGGTTTTCCCACTCCAGATCATCCTGTGGCAACTCCAGCAGGAAGCGGCTCGGCTCCGGACGCACAGACTCGCCGTACTGACGCCGCTCCTTGCAAAGGGTAAAGGTCAGCTCGGTCTGGGCCCGGGTGATGCCCACATAGGCGAGACGCCGCTCCTCCTCCACATTGTCCTCATCAATGCTGGTCTGGTGGGGCAGCAAGCCCTCCTCCATCCCCACCATGTAGACATAGGGGAACTCCAACCCCTTGGAGGCATGCAACGTCATCAACTGCACCTGATCCGCGTCGTCCTCCCCCTCGTTGCGCTCCATCATGTCGCGCAGAGTGAGGCGAGTAACCACCTGTGCCAGCGTCATCGACTCCTCCAGCTCATCCCCCTCCAGCATCTCGGTGATCCAGCGATAGAGGGTAGAGACGTTCTGCATCCGCATCTCGGCTGCTTTCGGGCTGGGCGAGGTCTCGTAGAGCCACTCTTCGTAGTGGATCTCCTTGATCATGTCCCGCACCGCCTCCACCGGATTGCCGCGCAGCGCCTCATCGCCAAGGCGTACCAACCAGTTGGTGAATGCCTGCAGGGCCACGAGGCCCCGCCCGGAGAGGTGCTGCTCCAGCCCCAGCTCGAAGCTGGCGGCAAACAGACTTTTGCCGCGCTGGTTGGCGTATTGGCCCAGCTTCTCCAGCGTGGTGGGACCAATCTCGCGGCGCGGCAAGTTGACCACCCGCAGGAAGGCAGTGTCCTCGTCCGGATTCACCAGCAACTTGAGGTAGGCCATGATGTCCTTGATCTCGGTGCGGGAGAAAAACGAGGTGCCGCCGGAGATACGGTAAGGAATCCGGTTGGTCATCAGCGCCTTCTCGAAGATGCGCGACTGATGGTTGCCTCGATAGAGGATGGCGTAATCCTTGAACCGGGTGCGATTCATGAACTTGTGGCCCATCATTTCCGCGGCGATGCGCTCCGCCTCGTGCTCCTCATTCTTGGCAAACAGCACCTTGACCGGCACCCCGTAATCGAGCTCGGAGAAGAGCGCCTTGTCGAACACATGGGGGTTGTTGGCGATCAGGATGTTGGCGCACTTGAGGATGCGCCCCTTGGAGCGGTAGTTCTGCTCCAGCTTGATGAGCCGCAAGTTCGGAAAGTCTTCATTCAGCAGCACCAGATTCTGCGGCTTGGCACCTCGCCAGGAGTAGATGGACTGGTCATCGTCCCCCACCACGGTAAAGCGGGCCCGCTCGCCGACGATCTGCTTCACCAGCTCGTACTGGCTGGTGTTGGTGTCCTGATACTCGTCGACCAGCAGGTAGCGGATCTTGTTCTGCCAGCGCTCGCGCACCTCCTGATTGCTCTTGAGCAGCAGGGTTGGCATCACGATGAGATCGTCAAAATCCAGCGCGTTATAGGCCACCATCTGGCGGTGATAACGCTCGTAGAGCTGGGCCATCAGCACCTCTTCCGGCCCGCGGGCAATGCGCATCGCGCGGGCTGGCAGAATCAGGTCGTTTTTCCAGTTGGAGATCTGGGTTATGAGGGCCGAGAGCTTGTCCTTGTCGTTGTCGAGCTCGTCTTCAGTCAATTCTTTCAGCAGAGCCAGCTGATCGGTATCGTCGAACAGGGAGAAGTTGGCCTTGAGATTCAGGCTCTTGTGCTCTCGGCGGATGATCTCGAGCCCCAGAGTATGGAAGGTGGAGACCATCAGCCCCCGCGCTTCCTTGCGGCCCAAAGTCTGGCCAACCCGCTCCTTCATCTCCCGTGCCGCCTTGTTGGTAAAGGTAACTGCGGCGATGTTGCGCGCGTTGTAGCCGCACTGCTGCACCAGATAGGCAATCTTGTTGGTGATGACGCGGGTCTTGCCCGATCCGGCACCCGCCAGCACCAGGCAAGGGCCGGAAACATACTTGACCGCTTCGTTCTGATTGGGGTTGAGCTTCATGGGCCGGATCTCTTGGCTTATGATGAGGGGCGGCATTGTACCAGAAATCACCCGACGAGCCGTACCTGCTGCACGGCAGGCAACCGCCAATCGGGCTTATCGCGCCTTGTGTTCGAGCGCTATTTTCAGGATCATGGCCGACCTTTCGAGATGATGACTTTTTCCGGATGATGAGGGGAGCATGAACCAGCAACAGCATGACCAACTGCGCAGCCAGTTTCCGGCCTTGGCGCAGGTGGTAAACGGCCACCCTCTGGTCTATCTGGACAACGCCGCCACCACCCAGAAACCGCAAGCGGTACTGGATGCCATCGCTCACTACTATCGGGCAGACAATGCCAACGTGCACCGCGCCGCCCACGCCCTGAGTGGCCGCGCGACCCGCGCCTTTGAGGCTGCCCGCGAGACGGTCGCCCGCTTTATCAATGCGCCCCGCAGCCACGAAGTTATCTGGACCCGCGGCACCACGGAAGCGATCAATCTGGTGGCCCAGAGCTGGGGAATGAGCGAGCTCAAGGCAGGAGACGAAATCATCCTCAGCACCCTGGAGCACCACGCCAATATCGTCCCGTGGCAACTGGTCGCCCAGCGCACCGGCGCAGTCATCCGGGTCATCCCGCTAGATGAAGGGGGCGACCTCGATCTGGCCGCCTATCACGCCATGCTGGGGCCACGCACCCGGCTGGTGAGCGTGGCCCACGTCTCCAATGCCCTCGGTACCGTCAATCCGGTCGACCGGATAGTAGCAGCAGCCAAAGCAGTGGGGGCCGTGACGCTGATCGACGGCGCCCAGGCGGTGGCTCATCTCGACGTCGATGTGCAGGCCATCGGTTGCGACTTCTACGCCTTCTCCGGTCACAAGCTCTATGGCCCGACCGGCATCGGCGTGTTGTGGGGCCGCACCGAGCTATTGGAACGGATGCCGCCCTGGCAAGCCGGTGGTGAGATGATCGATCGCGTCAGTTTCAGCGGCACCACCTTCAATGCCCTGCCCTTCAAATTCGAGGCGGGCACCCCCCATATTGCTGGCGCTATCGGCCTCGCCGCCGCCATCGACTTTGTGATGGCGCAAGACCGGCGATGGCTCGCCAGCCACGAACAGGCGCTGACCGACTGTCTGATCGCCGGCCTGCGGCAGGTGCCGGGGCTGCGTCTGATCGGCGAACCCAGCCAACGCGCCGGTGCGGTCTCTTTCTTGCTGGAGGATATCCACCCGCAAGATGCCGCCACCCTGCTCGATATGCAGGGGATCGCCCTGCGAGTCGGCCATCACTGCGCCATGCCGCTGATGGAGTCGCTCGGGATCGGCGGCACCATTCGCGCCTCGCTGGCCTGCTACAACAATCGGGACGATATCGACGCCCTGCTGGCCGCCCTGCACAAACTCAGTGACTTCTTCTAAGGCAGACAACCGAATGAGTGACCTCGCAAGCTATACCCAGATTGGCATTGACCCCAACGCCGACACCATCCGCCAGCAGTTTGCCGCCGCTCACGGCTGGGAGAACCAGTACCGGCTCATCATCCAGCTCGGCAAGCTGTTGCCGGTGCTACCCGGCGAATGGCAGCAGGAGGCGTTTCGCCTCAAGGGGTGTGAAAGCCAGGCCTGGTTGAAGGGAGAACAAAGCGAGGATGGCTGCTGGCACTTTGCCTGTGATTCCGATGCTCGCATCGTGCGTGGCCTTATCGTCATCGTGCTGGCAGCGCTCAACCACCAATCGTCTGCGGCGATCCAGGCATTTGATATGGAAGGCTATTTCACCGCACTGGGACTTGAGAAACACTTGAGCCCGTCACGAGGTAACGGGCTCAGAGCGATCGTGCTGGCGATCCGGGAGCAGGCAGTCTAACCCGCCTTGTACAGAGGTCGATTAGGCTTCGCCAATCGACCCTACTTCTTCATTCCCAGCCTCTTTCTCGGCGCGGGCACCCCGCTCGGCAATCTTCTTCAATACCCGGGACGCGGCAACCAGCCCAAAGGTTGCCGTCACCGGCGTCACAGCACCAAAGCCGGAGGCGCAATCCATCTTCATGGTGCCATCGCTGGCTGCCTTGGCCTGACAAGTGCCACCATTGCCATCCGGATAGCTCAGCTGCTCGGTTGAGAAGACACACTCCACCCCGAATTTGCGCGCCGGATTCTTGCTGAAGTTGTGCAAGCGACGCAGGTCGGAGCGCACCTTGGCAGCGAGCGGATCTTGAATGGTCTTGGCCAGATCCGCCACAGTGATCTGGGTCGGATCCATCTGCCCGCCGGCACCACCCGCGACGATCACCGGGATTTTGTTGCGCTTGCAGAAGGCAATCAGCGCCACCTTGGCCTTGACCGAGTCGATGGCATCCACCACATAGTCAAACTCCCGCTTGATATGCTCGGCCAGATTATCGGCGGTGACGAAATCATCCACCTCGATCACTTCGCAATCGGGGTTGATGGCGCGAATACGCTCGGCCATCACCTCGGTCTTGAGGCGACCAACCGTACCCTGCATGGCGTGGATCTGGCGATTGGTGTTGGTGATGCAGATATCGTCCATGTCGATCAGGGTGATCTGGTTGATACCGGCCCGAGCCAGCGCCTCGGCCGCCCAGGAGCCTACGCCACCGATCCCCACCACACAAACCTTGGCCTGGCTAAAGGAACGCAAGGCGTTCTGACCATAAAGACGGGCAATGCCCCCAAATCGCTGTAGATACTCTTCTTTCATACCACCACCTTGCTTGAGGGCGGCCATTATAGCGGCAACCAGAGCCAGCGGCGATGGCATAACCGGAGAAAATCGGGGAGAGAAAACAGAGAAAACGGCAGAGAAGAGAGAATGAACGGTCAATTATCAGGCGACTTGCTGATTTTCAGGCAATAAAAAACCCCGCTCGATGAGCGGGGTTTCTTGTATTGGGTGCCTGGCAGTGTCCTACTCTCGCATGGCGAATGCCACACTACCATCGGCGCTACCGCGTTTCACTTCTGAGTTCGGCATGGGATCAGGTGGTTCCACGGCGCTATTGCCGCCAGGCAAAAATCTTCAATCTGAGAAAGCTGACGTAAGTAATTCGTTCGTATTTGCTACAAGCCTTAGAACACTTCTTGGGTGTTGTATGGTTAAGCCTCACGGGTAATTAGTATGGGTTAGCTCAACACGTCGCCGCGCTTACACACCCCACCTATCAACGTTGTGGTCTCCAACGGCCCTTTAGGACCCTCAAGGGGTCAGGGATGACTCATCTCAGGGCTCGCTTCCCGCTTAGATGCTTTCAGCGGTTATCGATTCCGAACTTAGCTACCGGGCAGTGCCACTGGCGTGACAACCCGAACACCAGAGGTTCGTTCACTCCGGTCCTCTCGTACTAGGAGCAACTCCCTTCAATCATCCAACGCCCACGGCAGATAGGGACCGAACTGTCTCACGACGTTCTGAACCCAGCTCGCGTACCACTTTAAATGGCGAACAGCCATACCCTTGGGACCGACTTCAGCCCCAGGATGTGATGAGCCGACATCGAGGTGCCAAACACCGCCGTCGATATGAACTCTTGGGCGGTATCAGCCTGTTATCCCCGGAGTACCTTTTATCCGTTGAGCGATGGCCCTTCCATTCAGAACCACCGGATCACTATGACCTACTTTCGTACCTGCTCGACCTGTCCGTCTCGCAGTTAAGCTGGCTTATGCCATTGCACTAACCTCCTGATGTCCGACCAGGATTAGCCAACCTTCGTGCTCCTCCGTTACTCTTTGGGAGGAGACCGCCCCAGTCAAACTACCCACCAGGCACTGTCCGCGAGCCCGATTCAGGGCCCTGCGTTAGAACATCAAACATACAAGGGTGGTATTTCAAGGACGGCTCCAGCGCAACTGGCGTCACGCCTTCAAAGCCTCCCACCTATCCTACACATGTAGGTTCAATGTTCAGTGCCAAGCTG
>NZ_CP149571.1:765000-862500 GCF_037890695.1 Aeromonas jandaei
TTTGCCGAACAGGGCCAGGTAATTTCCGTACGCCTGATGAAGGACAAGGCAACCGGCAAGCGCAGAGGATTTGGTTTTGTCGAGATGCCTGCTGCCGATGCTGCCAAAGCGATTGCCGCATTGAATGACAAAGAGTATCAGCAGCGAACCCTCAAGGTACGCGAAGCGAACGACAAGCGAGACAAAGAGGAGAAGGAGGATGGTGAAGTCGAGGCTTGATCCCCCGTCAGAACCCCACCTCTTCCAGTGATGACAGCCCCCATGCTTGCAAGGGGGCTGTCAGTTTTTGGGCCTCCCCATCCAGCCGGGTGCAGTAAGCCCTGGCAATCACCTCTTCTATATGTACAGGCTGCACGGCGGCGTGCCCGCCATTGCTCAGCAACCAGGCCACCCGTTTGGCAACCGCACTGCCTGAGTCAATCAGCTGACATTGCGGCATCAGCAGCCCAATCTCTTCATTGAGTAGCGGGAAGTGGGTACAACCGAGCACCAGCGTATCCGGCTGCTCTTCCCCCTCCAGCCAGTCAGCCAGCACTTCACGCAGCAGCGCCATATTGACCGGCAGGCCCGCAAGCTTGTGCTCCGCTTCTATTACCAGCTCGGTGGTGCCCTTGAGCAGCACCCGCTTGCCGGGGGCAAACTGGGCGATCAGTTCGTGGGTATAGTCGCGGCTGACGGTACCTGGCGTGGCCAACAGGCCAATACAACCGTTGCGAGTCTGCGCGGCGGCGGGCTTGATGGCAGGCACCACCCCCACCACGGGAATATCCAGAGCCTCGCGCAGGGCCGGCAGCGCTATGGTGCTGGCCGTGTTGCAGGCAATCACCACCAGATCGATCTGATGACGGGCCACCATGGTGGTCACCAAGCGGGAACAGGCAGCAATCAGGGCGGGCTCACTCAATTCACCATAGGGGAAGTTGGCGTTGTCGAAGCAGTAGAAATAGTTGTGTGCCGGCAGAACGCGACGGATCTCGCGGTAGATGGTCAGACCACCCATACCGGAGTCAAACACGAGAATATTGGCCACTTGACCTCCCCCTTTGGTGCAAGGCGACGATCATACTCCCGCCTGCCGCCAATAGAAAAGGCCCTGCCAATGGCAGGGCCCCTGATTTTTCCGCTTGCCGGGTCCGGCTTAGAGTGAGTAATCCATTGTCACGTAGTAAGCGCGCTCATCGGCAGGGTAGCCCACCGCCGTCTGATAGTGCTTGCCCAGCAGGTTGTTGATCTTGCCCGATACCTTGAGCGCTGGCGTTACCTTGTAGCCAACGGCCAGATTCCAGAGGCTGTAACCACCCAGTTCGGTGGTGTTGGCCACATTGCCATACCGCTCACCCTGATAGATCCAGCTCAACGAGCCGTCAAACTGTTGCCACTGCGCCTGCGTAATCCACTTGGCCCCTTTGCGGGAGATCAACTGCAACTGTTTGTTGGTCACCTTGTCTTTGGGATCCTTATACTCGGCAGAGACCCGATGGCTCAACCAGCCAGTGTCGAATTCCCCTTCCAGCTCGACCCCTTCAATCCGAGCCTTGCCAACGTTTTGTGGTGATGACCCACCATTACCATTAGGGGCCCACTGGATCATCTGCTCGAAGTCATTGCGATAACCGGTCATGCGCCACTCAACACCCGCAGTTTGACCGTCCAGCATCAGCTCGCTGCTCTTCGACTCTTCCGGCTTCAAGTCGGGGTTGCCGAGACCCGGGTAGTAGAGGTCATTAAAGGAGGGAGCACGGAAACCGGTGCCGTAACGGGCACTCAGGCGGTAATCCTCCGCAAAACGCCAGCCAGCACCGGTCTGCCAGGTATTGTGGCGACCATACTGTTCGTTGTCATCGCTACGCCCGCTCAGCTCACCCTGCCATGTCTGGTTGTCGAATTGGGCTAGGGCATAGACCCCGGTATTGTCACGCTCCTTGGCCCCTGCCGGATAGGGGGAGCCAGAAGAACGCGAGCGATCGTCCAGCATGTCGCGCTGCCAGTCAGCACCGCCGCCGAGCGTCCACAGCTCGTTCAGCTTGATGCTGTTGACCCAGTTCAGGCTGTATTGACGGGTATAGGTCCGGTTATTGGCCTGATCGCGGCCACTGGTATCCTGATAGTCGTAAGCATCCTGTCTGGAGAAGGCGCCACGCAGCTCGCTCAGATAGCGCTCGTTGTGATAACGGGAACCCAGCTGATAACTCTGGTTTTCAGTCCAGGTCTCGTTGCGCTGCTGAGCGACATAAGAGTTGTCATACTGGGCAATATTGCGGAACCAGCGGGTCGTACCGAACAGATCCCAGTTGCTGCCAAGCGCCTGCTGATAATCGAGCATGGCGTTATAGCCACGGTGACCATGCTGGTCACCATCGTTGATGCCGGGTAAGGGGTGTACGTTATACCCCTCTTCATCATCAAAACCGCCAGCTACCTTGAGCTGACCCGCCTCGCCCACCTGACCGGTGCTGCTGAAAGATGCCTGACGTTGCTGATGGGAACCGGCCCCTACGTTGAACTTGTGCTGGCTCGCCCCCTTGTCGGGGCGGGTAATGATGTTGATCACCCCGCCGATGGCATCAGAACCGTAAATGGTGGCGCGCGGGCCACGAATATATTCGATGCGCTCCACCTGATTAAGCGGCAGGTTGTTCAGTTCGGTCATCCCGGCGGTCAGGGAGGCACTGCGCACCCCGTCCACCAGCACCAGCGTCTGGGAAGAGGTACCGCCACGCACCCGCAGCGAGCTCATCTGGCCGCGGCCACCATTGCTGACCACTTCCACGCCGGGCAGGGTCTTGACCACATCGGTCACGGTCTGGGCTTGCAGACGGTCGATCTCGTCCCGGGTCACCACATTGACCGGGGCCAGTACGCTGGAGGCGGGTTGGGCGACGCGGGTAGCGGTCACCACCATGGTGGGATTAACGGGAATGGTCAGCTGCTGGGCAAACGCCGCCGTCGGCAACAGGGCAGCCGCCAGAAATTTCTTCGACATGAGAGATCCTTAAGTTCGCGTAAGTATCTACTTCGTGGCCGGTTTCTCTCGGCCCGAAATACGAACTCTGGCAGGTCTTCGGGCTCGGGGGCTGATAGCCTACGGCGACGGCTTCCCGCCTGACGGCAGTGCCCTGATGTCGCTTCGTTCCCCCTTACCGCTGCGCGCCAGCTCCGGATTCTCACCGGATTCCCTATTAAGCATGATGCGCCAAAGCGGGAGGATTATAGGCAGAGCAACGCTGGATGTATAGCCATCCAGATTTCTATTTATTGCCCGCCAGCGCCTCCAGCCGCTGCTGGGCCCCCTCCATCACCGCCTGTACCCCGGGATGGGAGAGATGGCGCCCTGCCGAGACCAGATAATAAGAGAGGGTAACGTCGGCCAGAGTCGCAATCCGCTCCACTCCGTAGAGGCGGCCAATCTCGTCAGCCATCGCTAGCGGCGCTGGGAAGATCCCCATCCCCGCCTTGCCGAACGACTTCATCAGGGTGGAGTCATCAAACTGCCCCACCAGATGGGGATGAATGCCCTGCTGGCGATACCACTCCAGCAGCCGATCGTGGGTGGCCGACTTCTCTCCGGGAATAAGCAACGGCAACCCCTCCAGCGAGGCGGGAAAGCCATCCCGTGCCCGAGCCGCCAGCTCGGCGCTGGCAAACAGCGCCAGCGGGCTACGCCCTAGCTCATGGTTATAGCCGCGCACGCCGCTGTCGAGGGGAAGCGGGCGATCGATCAGCACCATATCCAGCTTGTGACGGGCCAGTTCGCTGAACAGCTGCTCGGCCCGCTCCTCATGACACACCAGCCGCAGCGGCGTCGCCAGCGCCATGGCGGGAGCCAGCAACTCGAACGCCAGAGTACGGGGTACCGAATCGGCGATCCCCACCTGCATGGTCAGCTCCTGACTGGCGTGGCGCAGGGTGTGCTCCAGCTCGGCGCCGAGCGAGAAAATCGCCCCCGCTTGCTCCTGCGCCTGCCGACCCGCAGCGGTCAGCACCAGACGCCGCCCCACCCGGTTGAACAGCGCCACCCCGAGGGACTGCTCCAGCTCGGCGACCTGACCGCTGATGGTCTGCGGCGTGAGGTGCAGCTGTTCGGCGGCCTGCGTCACGCTGCCGCAGCGCGCTACATGCCAGAAGTAGTAGAGCTGTTTGTAGTTGAGCATGCCGTTCCCTATCAGTTTTTTCCGAACAACCATCAGTGAGAATCTGATTTTATCGAAACATTGCGGGCTCTAGCATGCAACCATTATCTGAACTGCCCTGCGAGCCATCATGCTGGACGTCGTTGTTCTCTTCTTTCTGTTTGGTCTGCTGGCCGGTCTGGTGCGCTCCGAGCTCAAGCTGCCGCCCGCCCTTTACGACACTCTCTCCCTCTTTTTGCTGCTGGCCATCGGCCTCAAGGGCGGCGTCGGTCTGGCCCAGCAATCCCTGCAGCCTCTGCTGCCGCAACTGGCGCTGGTGATCCTGCTGGGCGTGGTGCAGACCCTGCTCGGCTTTGCCTTGCTGCGCCTCAAGATGAACCGGGTCGATGCCGCTGCCACCGCCGCCCACTACGGCTCGGTCAGCGTCGCCACCTTTGCGGTCGGGGTGAACTGGCTCACCGAACGGGGCATCAGCTTTGAATCCCAGCTCTCCATCTTTCTCGCGGTGATGGAGATCCCGGCCATTCTGGTGGGCATAGTGCTCGCCCGCGGCATCAGCCGCGAGACCCGCTGGCGCATGCTGGCCCACGAGACCTTCCTCGGCAAAGGGGTAACCCTGCTGCTCGGCGGCATGGCCATCGGCTATCTGGCCGGGCCGGACGGGATCGCTCCGCTCAAACCGCTGTTTGTCGACCTGTTCAAGGGGGCGTTGGCGCTGTTCCTGCTGGAGATGGGCCTCATCGTCGCCCGCCAGTGTCAGGATCTGCGCCGCCATGGCCTGTTCCTGCTCGGCTTCGCCCTGTTGATGCCGCTCGCCTCAGCGGGACTGGGATTGGCTGCTGGCCAACTGATGGGGCTCTCCCTCGGCGGCCTGACCCTGCTAGCCACCCTGGCGGCCAGCGCCTCCTATATTGCCGTGCCGGCCACCATGCGCATCGCCGTGCCCCAGGCCAACCCGGGGCTCTCTCTCAGCGCCGTGCTGGGGGTCACCTTCCCGTTCAACATCATGCTGGGGATCCCGCTCTACCACAGCTGGGCCCGCCACTTCACGGAGTAGCCACATGCAGACCGAGACCCGCACCCTGCTGACCATCATCACGGAAGCCAATCTGGAGCCTACCCTGCTGCGCACCCTAACCCGCGAGGGGCTGCGCGGCTACACCATCACAGATGCCCGCGGCAGGGGGGATCATGGCGAGCGCAACGCCAGCTGGAGCGAGAGCGGCAACATCCGGCTGGAGGCGATCTGCAGCCGGGAGCAAGCGGAGCGGCTGCTGGCCCACCTGCAGAGTCGCTACTACCCCGATTACGCCATGATCGCCTTTCTGCAACCGGTCGAAATCGTGCGACCCGAGAAATTCTGAGCCGGCTTGCCGGCTCTTTTTGTTTACCAAAAGCAAACGTTTAACAGCAAGGAACCAATACACATGAACACCCCTCCGCTGATCGGCCTGGTAATGGGCTCCGACTCCGACTGGCCCGTGCTGCAGGCCGCCGCCCGCATCCTCAAGGAGCACGGCGTGCCCTACGAGGCGCAGGTAGTCTCGGCCCATCGCACCCCGGATCTGCTGTTCGAGTATGCCGCCACTGCCCGCGAACGCGGACTACGCGCCATCATCGCCGGAGCCGGTGGCGCCGCTCACCTGCCGGGTATGGTCGCCGCCAAGACCACATTGCCCGTGCTGGGGGTACCCATCCCCTCCCGCCATCTCAAGGGAATGGACTCCCTGCTCTCCATCGTGCAGATGCCCAAGGGGGTGCCGGTCGCCACCTTCGCCATCGGCGAAGCGGGGGCTGCCAACGCCGCCCTGTTTGCGGTCTCTCTGCTCTCCGTTGCACAAGACGGCGACGCCCCCCGCTACCGGCAGCAGCTCGACGACTTCCGCACCCGTGAGCGCGACCGGGTGCTGGCCCTCACGCTGGAGGAGCCGACATGATCCTGCCCCCCGCCACCCTCGGCATGCTGGGGGGCGGCCAGCTCGGCCGCTACTTCGTGATGGCCGCCCACCGCCTCGGTTACAAGGTGGTGGTGCTGGATCCTGACCCGGCCAGCATCGCCGGTGCCGCCGCCGATCACCATATTGTCGCCCCCTATGACGACCAGACCGCCCTGCACGAGCTGGCTAGCCACTGCGAGGCCATCAGCTGCGAGTTCGAAAACGTGCCCGCCGCCTCCCTGGCGCTGCTGGAGCAGTACAAGCCGGTGCGCCCGGCCGCCAGCACGGTGCGGGTCTGTCAGGATCGCCGTGAAGAGAAAGCCTTTCTGCGCGGGGCCAACATCCCGGTTGCCCCCTCTCTGGCGCTACTGCCGGAAGAGCCCATCCCCGCACAGGCCAGCGAACTCTTCCCCGCAATTCTCAAGACTGCCCGCGAGGGGTACGACGGCAAGGGGCAGTGGCAGGTGAGCAATCTGGATGAGCTGGCGACGGCGCTGACAGCCAGTGGCGTGCCCTGCGTGCTGGAAAAACGGCTGACGCTGGAGGGGGAGTTTGCCCTGACCCTGGCCCGCAGCCCGAGCGGCGCCATCAGCGCCCTGCCGCTGGTGCAGAACTGGCACAGCGGCGGCATTCTCGATCAGACTCGCTCCCCGGCCAATGTGCCAACGCTGGAGCGCGAAGCCAAAGGGATCGCCGAGCGGCTGATCGCAGCCCTCGACTACGTCGGGGTGCTGACGGTGGAGTTCTTTCTGGTGGAAGGGCGACTGCTAGTCAACGAGCTGGCGCCTCGCCCCCACAATTCGGGTCACCCCAGTCTCGATAACGCCGCATGCAGCCAGTTCGAGTTGCAGGTGCGGGCCCTGTGCGACCTGCCGCTGCCAGAGCAGATCGCCGTGCGCCCCGCCCTGTTACTCAACCTGCTGGGGGATCTCTGGCAGAACGGCACCCCCGACTGGGCCACCCTGCTGGCGCAGCCCGGCCTGCATCTGCACCTCTATGGCAAGGGCGAACCCCGCCCCGGCCGCAAGATGGGCCACGTCACGGTGACCGGTGACGACTGGTCAACGGTGGAGGAGCGCTGCCGTCAGGCCCGCCAGCGGCTGGGGCTAGCGCCGCGCTGATCGACCATCGGAAATGCAAAGACCCGGGCATGGCCCGGGTCTCTGTTTTTGCTTGCTCTGGCTGGGAGCCTTGTCAGGCCCGTTCGGTGGTCAGCGCCACGGGAGCCGGCAGACGGATAGTGAGGGAGAGCACCAGCGCCACCACCAGCAACACCAGGATCAGGTGGAAGGTCGCCATAAAGCCGCCAAACAGGGAGGCCACGATAGAGCCGATGATGCTGCCCAGACCAAAGCCCAGATAGATAACGCCGTAGTTCTTGGTCAGGTTGTTGAGACCGAAGAAGTCGCTCACCAGCGAGGGGTAGACGGTGATGGTGCCGCCGAAGCTGAAGGCCACACAGGCAACCGCCACGAAGAACAGATTGGCATTGAGCGGTACGAACAGCAGCAGCGCCATGCCCGCCAGGGTAATCAACTGGGCGATGGTGATGACCCGGATGCGGGACATCTTGTCAGAGAGAATGCCCAGCACCAGACGGCCACCCAGGTTGGCCATGGCGATGATGGCAACGGCGTTGGCGGCGACCACGGCCGGCAGACCCACCATCTTCTCGCCGATATCCTTGGCCACGCCGATAACGTAGAGGCCGCTCATGCAGGCGGTGAGGAACATCAGCGCCAGCATCCAGTACTGCGGCTTGCGCATCGCCTCGGCCAGAGTGAAGTCACGGCTCTCGCTCTGCTGCACGGAGGCGGCCTGCTTGGGCGCATCCTTCATCAGCATGCCGCCCACCAGCACCATGGACATGGCGATCAGCCCCCACAGCTGGAAGGTGGTCTCAAGGCCGGAGCTGGAGAGCAGCAGCAGGTTGATGTATTTGAAACCGAGACTGCCGAGGCCATAGGCACCGATGGAGCAGGCGGAGATCAGCCCCTTGCGCTCCGGGAACCACTTCACGCAGTTGGAGAGGGTCATCAGGTAACCGGTACCGTCGGCAAAACCGACCAGAATGCCGGCGCAGAGGTAGAGCATCGCCAGATTGCTGGCATGGGCGGTGAGGAAGAAGCCGATGCCGAGCAGCACACCGGCGCCCAGGGTCACGTTGCGCACCCCGAATCGCTCCTGCAGCTTGCCCGCCATGGAGGAGGCGACCGCCAGCGAGAGGCTGAGCAGGCCGAAGGCGAAAGCGACCTGACTCACCGGCTCGTCCAGCTTGTCGGAGAGCTGGGCGTTGAACAGGCTCCAGGTGTAGACAGAACCCAGTGCGAACTGGGTGATGATGGTACCGATCAGTGTCAGGTACCGGGTGCGATTCATCTCTTTGGTCATGATGCGTCTCGGTCGATGGCCTTAAGGAAATTGAGGCCACTATAGGCAAGACGCAGCTCGCGCCGATCGATTAAGGCATGAAATGCAGATCGGCGGGAATGAATGACAATCAGAGCCGCATCAGCTGACGGAACGCCTTGATGTTGCTGCGACTGACCGGCACCTCGAACGGCAGATCATGGAGCCGAATGAGATAGGTGCTGTTAAACCAGGGGACGATTTCGCGGATCTTGTTGATGTTGACGCAGTAGGAGCGGTGGCAGCGGAAGAACCCCTCGGCAGGCAAGCGGCTGACAAACTCGCTGATGGTCATGGTCATCACGTAACGGTCATCGCGGGTGTAGACATAGGTGAGCTTCTCGTCGGCTTCCGCGTAGTAGATCTGCTCGCAGGGGGTGACGATGATGCGCTCCCCCTTCACCAGATTGACGGTGCGATTCTGCGCTGCCCCCGGCTCGCTCCCCTGCCCCGCCTGCGCCTTGCCCGCCTGCTCCAGCTTTTGCAACAGGCTGATGAGGCGCGGCTCGTTATAGGGTTTGAGGATGTAGTCGAACGCCTCCAGCTCGAACGCCTCCACCGCAAACTCCTTGTAGGCGGTGACGAAGACGA
Organism: Aeromonas jandaei; assembly: GCF_037890695.1. Lineage (NCBI taxonomy): Bacteria > Pseudomonadati > Pseudomonadota > Gammaproteobacteria > Aeromonadales > Aeromonadaceae > Aeromonas > Aeromonas jandaei. The sequence goes on from NZ_CP149571.1 coordinate 774,068, forward strand.
TGTGGGGCGGGTGACTCGACTTGTGCAGGTTCTTGGCCAGCAGCAAGCCGTCGATGGAGGGGATCTGGATATCCAGAAACACCACGTCCACCTCGTGATCCTGCAGGTATTTGAATGCCTCCAGCCCATCCTCAAAGCTCGCCACTATCTCGATGGTGCTGTGCTGATTCACCAGATAGATGAGCTCCTCGCGAGCCAGATATTCATCTTCCACTATGATCGCTTTCAGCATGACAACACCTCTCGCGGCACACACTTATCCTCAACCATGATGGCACTCAGCATGGCATCGACTCCTGATCCGGCAGATAGAAACTCACCTCGGTACCCGGCTCCAGCCGCTTGAGGTGCAGGCCATCGCCATAGAGCAGCTTGACCCGCTGATGTACGTTCATCAGGCCGATGCTGCGGCTCTCCACCCGACCGGCGGCCACCCCGTCGATCACCTCCTGACTGATGCCGTAACCGGTGTCCCGCACCGCCACCCGGATGCCGCCCGCCAGCTGTTTCACCTCGATGGTGACCCGGCCCGGCGCACTACGGGGCTGGATGCCGTGCAGGATGGCGTTTTCCACCAGCGGCTGCAACAGCAGGCTCGGCACCTCGATATGCACGTCATCCACATCGAACACCACCTCCAGCTTGTCGCCAAAGCGGGCCTGCTCGATGGCCACGTAGTCGCGCACCTGCTGCAACTCCTCCTTGATGTCGATGAGGGTGTCCCCCTTGTTGAGGTTGTAGCGCAGGTAATCCGCCAGATTGGCGATCAGCTGGCGCGCCTGCTGGGGCCGGATGCGGATCAGCGACGAGATGGCATTGAGGGCATTGAACAGGAAGTGCGGGTTGATCTTGCTCTGCAGCGCGGTGAACTCCGCCTTGCGGGTCATCTCTTTCAACTGCTCGATGCGCGACACCTCCATCTGGGTGGAGATGAGTTGGGAGAGGCCGACCGCCATCTCCCGCAGCGAACTGGTGATGCTGTGGGTGCGACGGTAGTAGATCTTGAGGGTGCCGCTGACGGCGCCGTTCTCCCGCAGCGGAATAATGATGACCGAGTGGAAGTCGGCCAGATGGTACTGGCGCAGATCGTTGTTGATGATGATCTGGTCGAGCAGCACCGCCTGCTGGGTCATGCCGCTGATGGCGTGGTGCTCCTCCAGCTCGTAGTAATCCTTGCCCACCCCGACATAGGCCAGCACGTCGCGGGTGTCGGTGATGGCCACCGCGTCGGCACTGATCTCGCTGCGAATGATGGCGCAGACCTGGCTCAGGGAGTGGCGATCGATGTTCTGGAAGAAGGGCAGCGTCTTGTTGGCGATGTCGAGCGCCAGCTTGGCCTGCTTGGCGGCAATCAGCTCCTTCTCGTCATCCAGATCCTGCACCAGCTTGATGATGAGGCCGATGCAGAGCGCCCCGGCGATCATCGGGTAAGCGATATGGCTGACGATCTCGACGCCCACCTCGTGCGGCTCGGTCAGCAGCCAGATCAGCAGCATGGTGAGCCCTTCACAGAGCATCCCCGCCAGAATGCCGTAGAGCCAGAGCCGCGACTTGCGGCAGCGCAGGTGCAGCCAGGTGGCGAGCAGGCCGGCGATGATGCTGGCGATGAGGCACGGGATCGAAGTGTGGCCATCCATGTCGATGAGATAGCGGTGCAGACCGGAGATAACCCCGGCCGGAATACCGACCCAGGGGCCAAACAGAATGCCGCCCGAGATAATGGCGATGATCCGCACGTTGACCAGCGCCCCCTCCACCGGAATGCCGGTATAGGTACTGAACACCGCAAACAGACAGAAGATGGTGGCAACCAGCACCCGCTCCGCCGGTGTATGATCCTGTTTCTGGAACAGCCGCTGGAACGGCCGGGTGCGGGTCAGGAAGAAGAGGGTCATCAGCATCAGCGCCGCCCGTTCGAACACCGCCAGCAGCATCATCTGATTTTCAAGCATCCAGACCCCCTCTTGTCACTCGTTCAACCCACAATCATCACCAAAAACCGGGGCCGGATAAACCAGCCCCAGCGACATCAACAATATTGGCCGGCCACCCAGCCGGATGACCAGGCCCACTGGAAGTTGTAGCCACCGAGCCAGCCGGTCACATCCACCACCTCGCCGATGAAGTAGAGGCCGGGCACCTTGCGCGCTTCCATGGTCTTGGAGGAGAGCTCGTTGGTATCGACGCCACCTAGGGTCACTTCTGCGGTGCGATACCCCTCGGTGCCGTTAGGCAGGATCTGCCAGTCACCCAGCAGGTTGGCGATCGCCTCAAGTTCCCGTTCGTTATATTGGCGCATCGGCTTGCTGACCAGCTGACCCAGCTCCACCAGCTTGTCGACGAAGCGCTTGGGCAGCTCGCGCCCCAGCACGGTTTTCAGCTCCTGTGCCGGATGCGCATGTGCCCATTCGCGCAAGGCAGCCGGAATATCCAGCTCCGGCAGCAGGTTGATGTGGATCTTCTCGCCGGCGTGCCAGTAGGAGGAGATCTGCAGGATGACGGGGCCGGAGAGGCCGCGATGGGTGAACAGCATCGCCTCCTTGAAGCGGGTGCCATCCTCGGCGGTCACCGTCACCGGCAGGCTGATGCCCGCCAGATCGGCGAACGCCTCTTTCTCCGCCTGATGGAGGGTGAAGGGCACCAGACCGGCGCGGGTCGGAATGACCTTGAGGCCAAACTGCTCCGCCAGCTTGAAGCCGTATGGGGTCGCCCCCAGCTTGGGCATGGAGAGACCACCGGTGGCGATGACCAGCGAGTGACAGCCGATCTCCCCCTTGCTGGTCGTCAGCACGAAACCCTCGCCCTGCTTGCTGACGGTGAGGATCTCGGTCTGGAACTGCAGGGTCACCCCGGCCCAGTCGCACTCGGTAAGCAGCGCATCGACGATCTCCTTGGCGCTCTCGAGACAGAAGAGCTGCCCCAGGGTGCGCTCGTGATAGTTGACCCCGTGGCGATCCACCAGATCGATGAAATCCTGCTGGGTGTAGCGAGCCAGTGCCGACTTGCTGAAGTGGGGATTCTCCGACAGGTAGGCGTGAGCGCCAGCCTGATGGTTGGTGAAGTTGCAGCGACCACCGCCACTGATGAGGATCTTGCGGCCCGGTTTCTTGGCATTGTCGAGCACCAGCACCGAGCGGCCCCGATAGCCCGCCTGCGCCGCACACATCAATCCGGCCGCACCGGCCCCGATCACCACCACATCGACCTGCTTCATCATCACTCACTTATCAAAATAGAAACGGCACCTGGCCAGAACCGAGATTGCCTCTGGCGGAACACAACCATAGTGGCTGCCAACCAGAATAAACAACGGCCCTTAAAAGGGCCGTTATTGTACTGGCTGAACACTAAGTGTCCACGACTATCAGGCGTTGCTGTCCATGATGCTGGCCGGAGCGCCCTTGGCCAGTTCGGCCAGCTCCTTGTCGATGAAGTAGAGGCCTTTGCCATCTTCCCCCACCAGACCGAGACGGTCGACGATGCTCTTGAACAGCTTCTCCTCTTCATGCTGCTCGGCCACATACCACTGCAGGAAGTTGAAAGTGGAGTAGTCCTGAGTAGTGAAGGCTACGTGGGCCAGACCATTGATGCACTTGGTGATGTGGTACTCGTGCTCCAGGGTGGTACGGAACACGTCGCCCAGCGACTTGAACTCGTGGGGAGGGGCATCGATGGCGCCCAGCTTGGGCATGGCACCTGTCTCGCTCACATAGGTGAACAGACGCTCCATATGCTGGCGCTCCTCGACGGCGTGCTGGCGCAGGAAGGTGGCAGCACCTTCGAAACCCTTGTCTTCACACCAGGCGCTCATCTGCAGATAGAGATTGGAGGAGTAGAACTCCAGGTTAATCTGCTCGTTCAACTTCTCGATCATGGCTTTGGCCAACATCTTGTTTCTCCTCAGTGATTTGGTATCGATTGTCGCCACACTCCGGCCATGAATCAACCCGCCAGAGAGAGGGGGATCCCGTTCCTGCCAACTCAGGGTGTCAGCTCGCCAAGGGAGGCGACATCCACCGGCGCACCGTAATCGACGCCCGGCAACTCGAAGCCGTTGAGCTGCATGAAATCCTGCCGCAACCCGGCAAAATCCCCCAGTCCGTGGAAATTGTCCGGCGTCACCTTGGGCCAGAGCGCCGAAACGGCGGCCTGAATGGCCGGGTCGAGCTCGTGGTCATCCATCCGGATCAGCCGGTTGCCATCGGCCACCACCCCATTGGGCCCGTACATCTTGGTGGCGAACAGTCGCTGCATCTGCTCGATGCAGCCCTCGTGTACGCCGCGTTCCTTCATCACCCCCATCAGCAGGCCGAGATAAACCGGCAGCACCGGAATATAGGCGCTCGCCTTGGTCACCAGCGCCTTGCAGACCGACACCCAGGCGTGGCCACCGATCTCGGCCAGCTGCAGGTTGATGGTCTCGGCGGTGGCGTGCAGATGCTCCTTGGCATAACCGATGGTGCCATCCCGATAGAGGGGATAGGTGGATTCGGGGCCGATGTAGGAGTAAGCGACGGTCTGTGCACCAGCGGCGAGACAATCCGCCTGCTGCAACGCCTGCATCCAGAGCTGCCAATCCTCGCCCCCCATCACGGTCACGGTATCGCGGATCTCCTCCGGCGTGGCAGGCGCCAGCGACTGCTGCACCAGCGTATCGCGCTCCAGATCCAGCCCCCAGCCGCTGAACGGCTGGCCGGTAGTCTTGAGCACCGAACGCACCTGCGTGCCATCGGGCAGCACCCGGATGCCGCTCGCGAGCGAATAGATCACCAGATCCACCTGCCCCAGCTGCTGGCGGATGGTGTCGATAGCCTGCTGGCGCATGCCGTCGGAGAAGGCATCACCGATCAGGTTGATGGCGATGCGACCCTCCTGCTCCGCCTCCTTGCGAAACCAGATGTTGTTGTACCAACCGGCACTGCCCAGCCCCTTGTCGGAGGGGCCACGCTCGAACGAGATGCCAATGGTGTCGGCACCGGCACCGAAGGCGAGCGCAATGCGCGACGCCAGCCCGAACCCGGAGGAGGCCCCCAGCACCAGCACCCGCTTGGGCCCGCTGAACGGGCCGGCGGCCTTGATGCGTTCGATCTGCTGCTGCACGGCGGCGCGGCAGCCGATAGGGTGACAGTTGCGGGCAACACAGCCCTGGATCTGCGGATGAATGATCATGAGAAGGCCTCCAAAGAAACTGGCTACAGCATAACCAAGTCGCGGGAGATTAACTTGATGCCGGATCTCTATCAGCAAGAAAACGGCAAGAAAAGCAGCAGGAAATCAGGCAGAAAAACAAAAGGGAGCACGTGGCTCCCCAAAGCGGTATTCAGATGCTTTTTGTTGTTTTGTGTTCATTGCGAAGCACGGGCACATCCTATGCCTCTCACTGGCTGCGGGCAATAGAGTGGGTGTGACCTGGCTCAAACTCCTGTTTAATTTACGAGCAAAAAGTGATTATTAATTGAGTCAATTGCAACCGCAGACTCGAAATTAAACTCGTTCAAATCCCTAAACTGTGCCCAAGGCACCATTTTAGTTTCAGCAGAGATTGGTATAGTGAGTGAAGGATCGGTAAGGAGACATCCCATGAGTGGTACAACCTATTACAAGCACATTCTGGCTGCGATCGACCTGTCGGAAGATAACCGCAAGGTGATCGACAAGGCGGTGGACAGAGCCCGTTCCAACGGCGCCAAGCTGTCGGTTATCCATGTCGATGTGGACCTCAAGGATCTCTACACCGAGATGATCGATATCGACATCGACAACGTGCAGGATCAGGTGATCGCCGAAGCGAAAGAGAAGCTGGAGGCCTTTCTCGCCTCGGTGGACTACCCCATCGAGAAGAAGCTGGTTATCTGCGGCGATCTGAGCGAACGGGTCAATCAGGCGGTCAAGGAGTACGAGATCGATCTGCTGGTGTGCGGCCATCGCCAGAGCTTCTGGAGCCTGCTCACCTCGAGCGCCCGTCAGCTGATGAATACCGTGCCCTGCGATCTGCTGGTCGTTCCCTTGCAGAAGTGATCAAACCGGCGTAGTGTGATTTGCCATGAATATGACCTCATTCAATCACAACTACTGGTGGTGCTGCTCTTAAACAGGCGGCACCGCGTTTCTATTGTAAATTTCCCAAAGAAAACACCGTGACCGCCGAGAGGCGGTCAACTGTTTTTATCCCTTTGTCGCCTCCCGGCTCACCCAACTGGAGAGAGTGACATGCACAACCCCGTTATCCTGACTGGCGATCGTCCCACCGGCAAACTGCATATCGGCCACTATGTCGGCTCCCTGCGCCAGCGCGTCGAAGCCCAGCACCACTACCGTCAATTCGTGATGATCGCCGATCTGCAGGCGCTGACCGACAACGGCCACAACCCGGCCAAGGTGACTGACAATGTGCTGGAGGTGATGGCCGACTATCTGGCGGTCGGCCTCGACCCGGCCAAGACCACCTTCTGTCTGCAGAGCGCCCTGCCCGCCCTCGCCGAGCTCACCTGCTACTACCTCAATCTGGTCAGCGTCGCCCGGCTGGAACGCAACCCCACCGTCAAGACGGAGATCCAGCAAAAAGGGTTCGAACGCACGCTGCCGGCAGGTTTTCTGGTTTATCCGGTGAGTCAGGCCGCCGACATCACCGCCTTTCGCGCCAGCCATGTGCCGGTCGGGGAAGATCAGCTGCCGATGTTGGAGCAGACCAACGAGATCGTCCGCCGCTTCAACTCTCTGGTAGGCAAAGAGGTGCTGACCGAATGCCAGCCGATCCTGAGCGACACCGGCCGCCTGCCCGGCATCGACGGCAAGGCCAAGATGTCCAAGTCTCTGGGCAACACCATAGAGCTCGGCATGTCGGCGGAAGAGGTCAAACAGGCGGTGTTCGCCATGTATACCGACCCCAACCACCTCAAGGTGAGCGATCCGGGTCAAGTGGAGGGGAATACGGTGTTCACCTATCTCGATGCCTTCCACCCCGACAAGGAGCTGGTCGTCGAGATGAAGGCGCACTACCGGCGCGGCGGACTGGGCGACATGCGCTGCAAACAGGTGCTGAACGACTGCCTGCAGACCCTGCTCGCCCCGATGCGGGAGCGCCGTGCTGCGGCCATCGCCGACAAGAAGATGCTGCTGGAACTGCTCTATCAGGGCACCGAGCAGGCCCGCATCATCACCGATGAGGTTTTGGCGGAGGTGAAAAGCGCCATGGGGCTCGACTACTTCGCCAGCATCCGCTGAGTCGGCGTACCGAGCGCATCGGCGCCGTAGAGGTCGTACACCAGCTGGTGCAGCAGGCTCTTGAACCAGCTGATCGCCTCGTCATGGGCGGTCAGCGGGTGGCCCGCCATCAGATAGACGATAGGAATCTCCGGATCCAGCTGATGCATCCGCAGCGGGTAGTAGCGGCAGAAGTGGCGCCCGATCATCTCGGGCACCACCACCAGATAGCGGCCGGTCGCCATCAGCGGCGGCACCGCCATAAAGCTCGGTAACCTGACCCCCAGCTCCCGCTCCACCCCGAAGCGGGCCAGCCAGAGCTCCACCATCGCCTGGCTGTGGCCCCAGCTGGAGGTGTGGATATGGGGGCGGCTGACCAGCTCGACCGGAGTCAACAGATCGGGCAGCTCGCTGCCAAGGGGCGACAGGCAGACCAGCGGATTGCTGAACCACTCCTCGCGCCAGAGACGGGGCGAGAGGTGGTTGGCACCGGCAAAACCGATCACCAGATCCAGCTCCCCCTTCTCCAGCTCCCGCTCGTAGTCGCTGTCGGCCAGTTCGCACACCTCCAGCCGGCAGTGGGGCGCTGCGCGGAACAAGCGATCCACCAGCAACGGCACCAGCCCGTGCTCTACCGAACCCGGGGTGGCGATGCGGAAGATCCGCCGCGCGCTGGCAGGTTCGAATCCCTTGGCCTGCCGCAACCCCTGCTCCAGCATCGCCAGCGCCTGCCGCACCGGCCCGGCCAACGCCTTGGCCCGCTCGGTCGGCATCATCTCCCGTCGGCTCATCACGAAGAGGGGGTCATCCAGCGCGATCCGCAACCGACCCAGCGCATGGCTGACGGTGGATTGGGAGAGATGCAGCCGTTCAGCGGCACGGGTGACGTTGCGCTCCTGCATCAGCATGTCGAATACGGCGAGCAGGTTGAGGTCGAGGCGGGAGAGAGAGCTATCCATCGATATTAGCCATAGTTGAATGCCGACAATTCATTTTTACCATAGTAACAGATTACCTAGAATGCGCAGGCTTAATACATCGGAGATTAAAATGCGTAGCTATCTGTTATTGCTGGCCATCGGCCTGCTGTGGGGTTCCCAGTTCATTTTCATGCACCAGGCCGTTGCCGAGCTGCCCCCCATTCTGGTGGCTGCGGGTCGTGCCCTGTGTGGCAGTCTGACCCTGGGTCTGCTCTGCCTGTTCATGCGCCTCAAGAGTGAAAACACCCCGTGGCGTACCTACATGCTGATCGCCCTGCTGGATGCCACCATCCCCTTCATCATGGTCGCCTGGGGCCAGCAGTATGTGGATAGCGCCATCGCTGCCGTGGTCATGGGTTGTATCCCGTTTGTGACCATTCTGGCTGCACCGCTGTTTATTTCTGGTGAAAGAATCACCAAAACCGGCCTGCTCTCCGTGATCATCGGCTTTGCCGGTGTGCTCACCCTGTTCTGGCCGAAACTCTCCCAGGGCATGAACGCCGGTCTGCTCGGTGCCATGGCCATCCTGCTGGGTGCCAGCTGCTTCGCTATCGGTCTGCTGATGATCAAGCGCTTCGCCAAGGATCACCCTGTGGTCGTTGCCCGCAATATCCTGATCTCCTCGGCCACCCAGTTGCTGCTGGTTGCCCCCTTCATGGTTGACCTGAGCAGCCTGACCCTGCCGAGCAGCCAGGCCCTGAGCGCGATTACCGTGCTGGGTACCCTCTGTACCGGTCTGGTCTACTTCCTCTACATGGCGCTGATCCAGAAGGCCGGCCCGACTTTCGCCTCCTTCAGCAACTATCTGGTGCCGCTGTTCGGCGTGATGCTGGGCGCCCTGTTCCTCGGTGAACAGATCCACCCCACCACCGGCGTGGCCCTGGCCCTGATCCTCGGCTCGGTCGCCATGAACCAGTGGGCCCAGCAGCGTCGTGTACAGCGTGAGGCAACCCTATGTCAGGCATCTTGACCACCCTGTGCGGCGGTCTGGTCCTGATTGCCGGCTGGCAGTATCGCCAGCGACTGGCGGGCATGCTGGGGCTGTTGATGGTACTGCTGCCCTGGTTCTTCGATAGCAAGCTGCAAGCCATGCTGAGCTATGCCCTGAGTGCCTGAATCACTTTTCTGAGTGTGTGAAGAGAGTACATCTCTCCTATTTTTTGGGACTGTTTTAAAAAAACCTCCGATTTGTCCCCCGCTACCGGCGCTCTGCGCCGGTTTTTTTATGCCCGCTTGCCGCCACTCACATCCGGTAGCGGTAGTCGATCCGCTCGTTCTTGCGCGGCCCGGTGATTTGCCAGCTCAGCAGAAAACCGCCGTCAATCTCGGTCAGCTCGGCGCGGTAGTGGTCTGCCCCGCACAGATGGGGCTCGGCGGTCAGCCAGCAGCCATCCCCTTGCGGCAGCAGCTCGAACAACTCGACCGGCGCTTCATAACGCAGGTGAGAAAGGCGGATCCCCCGCTCGCTACGCTGCCACCAGAAACGGTTGTGCATGGTGAGCACCCGACCATGGGGAGTGGTGTAGCTCCCCTGCTCGCTGAAGAGCCAGCCACCCTGATGATCGGTCACCGCCACGACCCCTTCGCCGCGACCATTCCAGTCGGTCGCCGACCCCTCGCCATTGCTGGCGGTGAAGTCAAATGCTCCGACCTGTGGCAATCGTGCCCATAAACGCTGGATTGCCGCTTGCATCTCGGCCATCATAGCCCCCTCAAAAATTGACAACTGATGACAAATCAACCACATGAACTACTTGATAGGGGTCACCCTGCTCTGGTCATTCTCCTTCAGCCTGATCGGGGTCTACCTCGCCGGTCAGGTGGATGCCTACTTTTCGGTGCTGACCCGCATCGCTCTCGCCAGTCTGGTGTTTCTACCCTTCCTGCGTCGCCGCTGGCTGCGACCCGCTCTGGCAGGCAAACTGATGGCTCTCGGTGCCATCCAGCTCGGCATCATGTATCTCTTCTACTACCACTCCTTTCTGCTGCTGACGGTACCGGAAGTGCTGGTCTTTACCATCTTCACCCCCATCTACGTCACCCTGCTCCACGACCTGCTTGAGCGGCGCTTCAACCTCGCCTATCTGTGGGGAGCCCTGCTGGCCGTCGCCGGTGCAGCCGTGATCCGCTTTGACGGGCTGACCGAGAGTTATGCGCTGGGCTTTCTGGTGGTGCAGGGAGCCAACCTCGGCTTTGCCATGGGTCAGGTGGGCTACAAGGTACTGCTGGCAAGGGAGGCGGAGCAACCGCCACAGCTGGCGATTTTCGGCTGCTTCTATCTGGGAGCACTGGTGATCGCCCTGCCTGCTTGGTGGTTGCTGGGCAAACCCCAGTACCCGACCAGCGGGCTGCAGTGGGGCATTCTGCTCTGGCTCGGGGTGGGCGCTTCGGGACTGGGCTACTTCCTGTGGAACAAGGGGGCAACGCTGGTCAGCAGCGGGGTGCTCGCCATCATGAACAATGCGCTCATTCCGGCCGGCCTGCTGGTCAATCTGCTGATCTGGGGCAAGGATACCGATTTGACCAGACTGGCCATCGGCGGAGTGCTGATGCTGGCATCCCTCAAGGTGTGCCAGCATCGCAAGGTCACTTCATCCTGAGTGGCAACTAGCCGACGACGGCGTTGCGCTCCCGTCTGGCCTGACCGTGGCAGGTGGCCAGACGGGCCAGCAGATGGTCAAGCTGCTCGCCGGGCTGGCTCTGTACCAGCCCGATACTGACGGTCACTGGCCGCTGTGGCAGCAGGCTGGCGTCGGCAATTTCGAGGCGCAGCCGTTCGGCAATCTCCAGCCCCTTCATCCGCTCGGTGCGGGAGAGCATCAGAATAAAGCCATCCTCATCCCAGCGGGCGAAGGGATCTTCGCGGCGCAGCTCGTGGCGCACGATGCGCGCCAGCTTGGCCAGCATGGCGTCACAGGCAACCTCGCCAAAGAGCTGGCGGATCTTGGCCATGTGATCGACGGAGAATTGCAACAGGCTGAAGGTTCCCCCCTCGGCCAACAGCCTCTCCTCCAGCAGTTGCTCGAAGCGGCTGCGACTCTCCAGCCCGGTCAGCGGATCGGTACCGTGCCGCTCTTCCACCAGCACGACGGCGGGATCGAGATGGCGTACCACGCCAAGCAGATGGCCCCGTTCGTCACGGCGGATCCGCTCTTCCAGCCGGATGTAGTGGCCGTGGTGGTGAAGAATGCGATATTCGAGGCGCAGACCGCTGCTGCGGCCGCTCTGGCAGGCGCTCAGGGCATCAGCCAGCCGGGCAACGTCATCGGGATGCACCCGCTCCAGCCAGCCGAGATCATCCGGCCAGCTATCGCCAAGCCCCAGCAGGCGCAGGCAGGAGGGGTCGCGGCGCAACCCCTGTTGCGGGGACCAGGCCAGATCCCCGCCTCCAGCAGCGCCATGGCATCAAACAGCAGACCCGGATCAAGCCGGGCGGTGACATCCACCAAAGGTGTCTTGAGCATTTCCATGGGGCACCTCGAAACCGAATCTGAAGAGCTGATTCATAAGTAACATTGGCCATGGCGGCGAGCAACAGGGTCAGCTCGCTTTTCCGTGATAACCCTCCATCAGGGTCTGCCAGTTATCCGGTACGAAGTGGAAGCTGGTGTGCAGTTGGGACTCCTTGTTGAAGGAGCGCAAGAGCCGCTCCAGATTGCCCTTCTGCCACTCGCCGGGGGAGCGGATCGCCCCCTTGTCGAAGTCGATCACCCACACCTTCTCATCCTTATCGAGCAGCAGGTTGTGGCTGTTGAGATCGGCGTGGTAAACCCCGGCATCGTGCAGCTGGCGCACCGTCTGGCCAATCTTGTGCCACACCTCGCTGGCAACCGGCCCCTGCTTGAGCAGGGCGACCATGTCCTTGGCACCGCGAATACGCTCGATCAGGATGTCGGCGCGATAAAATGGGCCCTGTTTGGCCATCCGCGCACCGAACGGACGCGGCACCGGCAACCCCAGTTCGCACAACTTGGCCAGCAGGGTGTATTCCGCCATGGCGCGGCTCGATTCGACCCCTTCGAACCAGAAGCGATCCCGCACCACCTTGCCCACCATGCCGCCACGATAGTAGTGGCGCAGCACCAGATGGCGGGACTCATCCTTGACGAACCAGGTCACACCGCGGCCAATGGAGGTTCCCACCACCTGACGGTTGTTCTGCCACCAGGCCGGTTCGAATAACTGGGAAGTGGGGTCGCGAAAGGCCCCTTCGGCGAACCAGCAAACCTGGTTGTGTTCGGTCTGTATCAGCATCATGAAGATCCCGCTCGGTGGGTCGTTGATCGCCCCTATGTATGGGCGATGAGGCTGCGACTGTGGCATGCCCGCAACATGTGCCAGCCATGGCGGCTATTAGGGTGGCAAAGCCCGGCTGACGATTGCGCGCAATTTTACAATCCACAGGGGAGTTTGCATAATGCCATCCACCCTTTTTGCCAGCCGTGCGCCACATCATGCCGCTATTTCAAACGCCTCCCTCCTCCATCTGCATTCTGCGGCTCTCCGCCATCGGCGACTGCTGCCACGCGCTGGCACTGGTACGGGTCATCCAGCGGGAGTGGCCGCAAACCCGCATCACCTGGATCACCGGGAAAATCGAGGCAACCCTGTTTGCCGATCTGCCCGGTGTCGAGGTGATCGCCTTCGACAAGAGCAAGGGATGGCGCGGCTATCGCGACCTGTGGCAGACCCTCCGGGGACGCCAGTTTGATGCCCTGCTGCATCTGCAGGCTGCCATGCGCGCCAGCATCGCCACCCTCGGCATCAAGGCCAGGGTCAAACTCGGGTTTGATCGGGAGCGGGCCAACGACGGTCAGTGGCTGTTCACCAACCACAAGGTGCCCTCGCCCACCTCTCCCCACGTGCTGGACGGTTTCCTCGCCTTTGCCAAAGAGCTCGGCATCAAGGATCTGACCCCGGATTGGCAGCTGCCCATCAGCCCCGAACACCAAGCCTGGGCGAAAGAGAAGATTGGTGGCAAACCGACCCTGCTGATCTGCGCCGCCGCCAGCAAGGCGTTCAAAAACTGGACGGCTGCGGGCTATGCCGCACTGGCGGATCACGCAGCCAGCAAGGGTTTTCAGGTCTATCTCTGTGGCGGGCCAGCCAAACTGGAGCGTGATCTGACTGCCGAGATCCGGCAACTCAGCCAGAGCAAGCCGGTCGATCTGGTTGGCCAGACCAACCTCAAGCAGCTGCTGGCGCTGATTGGTGAGGCGAGTCTGGTGCTGGCCCCCGACACAGGCCCAACCCACATGGCCACCATTGTCGGCACACCGGTCATCGGCCTCTATGCCCACCACAATCCGGCCCGCACCGGCCCCTATCTCTGCCGGGATTATGTCGTCAGCGTCTATCAGACCCTGATTGAGCAGGAGACCGGCAAGCCGCTGGCCGAGCTTGGCTGGCGCACCCGCCTCAAGGATCCCGATGCCATGCGAAAAATCACCAGCGAGCAGGTGATCGCCGCCTTCGATCGCCTCTGCGCCGATCGCCATCTGCCTGACTGAAAGCAGCTCGGAAATCCCGAGCAGTGAGGCAGGGATAACCTGATGGCCCCATGCCGGAGCGACAGGCAGAATAAAGACCGATGTGGGTTACGCTCCCGCAACAAGCTACGAACACTTTGATCGGCCGGAATATGATTCCGGCCGTTTTTTTATTCGCCACCTTCTGTTAAAATTCGCCGCCTTTACATCCCCCTGATCCAAGAATTTATCCGCATCATGCGTTTGGCTGTCTCCCTTTCGGGCACAAGACGGCGGCCTCTGCTACAACCAAAATGCGGGTCCCGATTAAAGGTAATAACATGGCGCAACAAGGCACTCTCTATATCATCTCCTCCCCGAGCGGCGCAGGTAAATCCAGTCTGCTCAACGCCTTGCTGACCAACCACAATCAAGCTGGCAAGATGCAGCTGTCGGTCTCCCACACCACACGCGCCACCCGCCCCGGCGAAGAGCACGGTGTCCACTACCACTTCGTCAAGGTGGAAGAGTTCAAGGAGCTGATCGAGCGCGGCGATTTTCTGGAGTGGGCCGAAGTATTCGGCAACTACTACGGAACCTCCCGCGCCGCCATCGAAGCCTGTCTGGCGCAGGGAATCGACGTATTCCTCGACATCGACTGGCAGGGCGCCCGCCAGATCCGCGAACTGATGCCGACCAAGTCCATCTTCATCCTGCCTCCCAGCCGTGAAGAGCTGGAACGCCGCCTGATTGGCCGCGGTCAGGACAGCGCAGAGGTGATCGCCGGCCGGATGGCAAAAGCCATTGCCGAAATGGTGCACTACGACGAATATGACTACGTGATTATCAATGAAGAGTTCGAGCAGGCACTGTTCCAGCTCAGAGCCATTATTGAGTGCCAACGGCTGGAGATGCGTCATCAACAGCAGGCACAACAAAACTTGCTGCAACAGTTACTGGCAGAATAAGCCAAAAACGAGTAAACTTTTGCGTCATTTTTAAACACCGCTTTTCTAAACACAGAAAGCCCACATAACTGGAGTCCTGCATGGCACGCGTTACTGTAGAAGATGCTGTAAAACAGGTTGGTAACCGTTTTGACCTGGTGCTGGTCGCCGCACGCCGCGCCCGTCAAATCGCGGTTCAAGGCAAAGATCCGCTGGTTGAAGAAGAGAACGACAAGCCGACCGTGATCGCCCTGCGTGAGATCGAACTGGGTCTGGTAAACAACCAGGTAATGGACACCCAGGACCGCTACGAGCAGCAAGAACAGGAAGCCGCCGAGCTGGCTGCCGTTGCTGCCATCGCCGAAGGCCGCGGTTAAGTCACTCTTTCCCCATAGTCGGCACCCGCCCGGGTGCCGACTGTTCATCCCCATTTACAACCGCTCGAAAACCTCGCAAACTCAGGGCTACACGCTCAACTCCACGAATTGCCGTTTCACCGCTGCGGGGACTGTCTTGTATTTATTTGAAAATCTTAAAGAAATAGCCAGTTCCTACCTGCCGCCCGAGCAGGTCGAGAAGCTCAGGCAAGCCTATGTGGTGGCCCGTGATGCCCACCAGGGACAGATGCGTTCCAGTGGCGAGCCCTATATCACTCACCCCGTCGCCGTAGCCCGAATTCTGGGCGATATGCGCCTCGATCATGAAACCCTGATGGCCGCCGTGCTGCACGACGTCATTGAGGATACCCCGATCACCAAGGCCGATCTGGCCGAACAGTTTGGCGATGCGGTCGCCGAGCTGGTAGCCGGGGTCTCCAAGCTCGACAAGCTGAAGTTTCGCGATCGCAAAGAGGCTCAGGCCGAGAACTTCCGCAAAATGGTGATGGCGATGACCCAGGATATCCGGGTCATTCTGATCAAGCTTGCCGACCGCACCCACAATATGCGCACCCTGGGCTCTCTGCGCCCTGACAAGCGCCGCCGCATCGCCCGGGAAACCCTCGAAATCTTCGCCCCCATCGCCAACCGCCTCGGTATTCACACCATGAAGAACGAGCTGGAAGAGCTGGGCTTCGAGGCGCTCTATCCAATGCGCTCCCGCGTGTTGCGCGAATCGGTGCGCCGCGCCCGTGGCAATCGCCGCGAGATTATCGACTCCATCCAGAGCGAAATCAGCGGGCGCCTGCGTGAGGCTGGGATCGAACATCAGGTCAGTGGCCGCGAGAAGAACCTCTTCTCCATCTACAACAAGATGGAGAAAAAAGAGCTGCAATTTCATGAGGTAATGGATATCTACGCCTTTCGGGTCAAGGTGAAGGACATAGATACCTGTTACCGGGTGCTGGGGCAGATGCACAGCCTCTACAAGCCGCGCCCCGGCCGCTTCAAGGATTACATCGCCATCCCCAAGACCAACGGCTACCAGTCGCTGCACACCTCGCTGGTGGGTCCGCACGGGGTGCCGGTGGAGGTGCAGATCCGCACCGAATTTATGGATCAGATGGCCGATAAAGGGGTTGCCGCCCACTGGGCCTACAAGCAGGATGGAGACAGCTCGGGCACCACTGCCCAGATCCGCGCCCAGCGCTGGATGCAGAGCCTGCTGGAATTGCAGCAGAGCGCTGGCAGCTCGTTTGAATTTATCGAAGGGGTCAAAACCGACCTCTTCCCTGACGAAATCTACGTCTTTACCCCCGAAGGGCGCATCATGGAACTGCCCGCAGGCGCCACGCCAGTGGACTTCGCCTACACGGTGCACACCGATATCGGCCACGCCTGTGTCGGTTCGCGGGTCGACCGCCACCCCTACCCGCTCAGCAGCCCGCTGCACTCGGGCCAGACGGTGGAGATCATTACGGCGCCGGGCGCCCGTCCCAACGCGGCCTGGCTCAACTTCGTGGTGACCACCAAGGCACGTTCCAAGATCCGCCAGTTCCTCAAGAACCTGCGCACCGAAGAGTCGGTGGTGCTGGGTCGTCGCCTGCTCAACCATGCGCTGGGCGCCAAGAATATCGAAGACATCCCCGAGCCGCGCATCAAACAGGTGCTGGCCGATACCAAGCACGAGAACCTGCAAGGCCTGCTGGCCGATGTGGGCCTCGGCAACGCCATGAGCGTCATGGTGGCGCGCCGCATGCTGGGGGATGAACTGCCGCCGGAAGAACAGCCCAAAACCAGCAGCAAGAAGATGCCGATCAAGGGTGCCGACGGCATGCTGGTCACCTTCGCCAACTGCTGCCGTCCGATCCCGGGGGATGCCATCATCGCCCACATCAGCCCGGGCAAGGGTCTGGTGATCCACCAGGAAGCCTGTCGCAACATCAAGGGCTACAGCAAGGAGCCGGACAAGTACTTGCCGGTACAGTGGGAAGTGGACAAGGAGCAGGAACAGGAGTTCCGCACCGGCATCAGCATCGAGATCATCAATCATCAGGGTGCGCTGGCCGAACTGGCCAACGTGATTGCCGCCACCGGTGCCAACATTCACGCCATCAGCACCGAAGAGAAGGATGGCCGGGTCTATCAGGTGAGCCTGCTCATCACCACCAAGAGCCGCATCCATCTGGCCAACATCATGCGCAAGATCCGCGTCATGCCCAACGTGCTCAAGGTGAGCCGGCAAAAGAACTGATCACACAGGCGGCGCAAGCCGCCTGCTGCTTTTTAAGAGACAACCATGACCCCCGAACGCTTCAAGCGCATCACCGATATGCTGGCCCAGCGTCAGCTCGATTTGACCGTCTGTATGGAAGAGGTGCACAAACCTCACAATCTGGCTGCCATCGTGCGTACCGCCGATGCTATCGGTATCCACCGGGTACACGCAGTGTGGCCCAAAACCTGGATCCACAAGCGCAAGGGCACCGCCCGCGGCAGCCAGAACTGGGTGGATGTAAAACTGCACCCGGATATCGGCAGCGCGGTCGCCGAGCTGAAAGCCTCCGGCATGCAGATCCTGGCGACCCATCTCTCCGACAGCTCGGTCGATTTTCGCGCCATCGACTACACCAAACCGACCGCCATTCTGGTGGGACAGGAGAAACACGGCATCGGTGAAGAGGCGCTGGCGCTGGCCGATCACCATATCGTCATCCCCATGGTGGGTATGGTGCAATCCCTCAACGTCTCGGTGGCCGCAGCCGCCATCCTCTACGAGGCACAGCGCCAGCGCGAGCTGGCCGGTTGCTATCAACGCGGCTGCCCGCTCACTCCGGAGGAGCAGAACAGCATCCTGTTCGAGGGTGGATATCCCATCTATGCCCAGCTCTGCAAAGAGAAAGAGATGCCCTACCCCCAGCTCGGCCCTGCCGGTGAAATTCTGGCGGACGAAGAGTGGTGGCAGCGGATGCAGTTGACCCGCAAAGGCTGGGCGCAGCAGAGCGAGCAGGACGATCAGCAGGAGACGTGATGGAGAACCCTTTTGGCAGCTGGCTGGAGTCCCGCATCATCCGGGACCACCTGACCAATCCGAACATAGAGGCCGGCGACTATAGCTACTACTCCGGCTACTACCACGGCAAGCCGTTCGAGGATCACTGTGTCCGTTATTTACTCGGGGATGGCTCGACCAGAGCAAGCTGGGACAGCGGCGAGTGGGGTACAGAAGTAGACCGCCTGATCATCGGCAAGTTCTGCTCCATCGCCTCGGGCGCCACTTTCATGCTGGCAGGCAATCAGGGCCACCGGCTGGATTGGGTCTCCACCTTCCCGTTCAACCCTGACACCTTTGGCGAAGGGGCCCGTAGTGGCTTTCTGCGCAAAGGAGATACCCGGATCGGCAACGATGTCTGGATCGGTTCGGAGGCGATGATCATGCCCAGCATCACCATAGGTGATGGCGCCGTCATCGCCACTCGTGCCGTGGTGACCAAGGATGTGGCCCCTTACACCATAGTCGGCGGCAATCCGGCCCAACCTATCCGCCGCCGTTTCAACGATGAGCAGATCGCCATGCTGCAAGAGATGCAGTGGTGGGACTGGCCTCTGCCCACACTGCAAAGCGCCATGTCGCTGCTCTGTTCCGGCGACATCGCAATGCTTTATCAATACTGGCAAACGGAGTGTGCCTGATGAAATCCCTCTCGATTCCCCTGTTGGCCCTGACCCTGTTTTCTGCCGGAGCCCTTGCCGTGACCAATCCGTATGCGCTGACCAGCGAAGCCGATGTGCCCACCCTCTACCAGCAAACCCTGCCCGACTTCTGGCGCCAGCATGCCATAGAAGGAGAGTTCAAGGGCAAGGATGGCATCGCCATCCGCTATGCCGCGCTGCGGCAGGAGAAGGTTGATCGCGCCATCCTGATCGTCAACGGCCGGGTAGAAAGCTACCTCAAGTATCAGGAGCTGGCATGGGATCTCTGGCGCCAGGGCTACAGCCTCTACCTTATCGACCATCGTGGTCAGGGGATGTCCGGCCGCATGCTGAACGACCATGATAAGGGTTATGTCGACCAGTTCGACGATTATGTCGTCGATCTGAAGCAGTTTCACGACCAGATAATCATGGCGGACAAGCCCGCCAAGCTGTTCCTGCTGGCTCACTCCATGGGGGGGGCCATCTCGGCCCGCTATCTGGAGCGCTGGCCCGATGATATCCGCGCCGCCGTGCTCTCCTCCCCCATGCTGGGCATCAATCTGGGCGGCCTGCCCAAATGGCTGGCCAAGGGACTGGCCACCACCATAGGCACACTCGGCGGCTGGTTTGGCGAACCACCCTATGGGCCGGGTCAGGGCCCCTATCAGGATCATGGCTTTGCCGATAACGAGCTGACTCACAGCCAGTCACGCTATCAGGCTTTCCGCCAGATTTATGAGCAGCACCCGCAGATCAAGCTGGGGGGGGCCACCGCCCACTGGATTTATCAGGGGATCACCGGTGCCGATGCCGCCATCGCCGATGCGAACGCCATCAAGACGCCGCTTCTGCTGCTGCAGGCTGGCAACGACAGCGTGGTGGACAACGCGGCGCAGGATGCGTTTTGCACCAAAGCCAGCTGTGAAGGGGGCAAACCGCTGCGAATTGAAGGGGCCTGGCACGAGCTGTTTATCGAATCCGACGACAAGCGCCAGCCCGCACTGACCGCCATGCTCGATTTCTTCGCCCGCTACTAGGCTGGCTATTTTTTGTAACCCTAAATAAATGGGGTGACCATGCAGGCTGGGGTAAACTGCCCCCGCTTTCAATTGATGCCGAGGTAAAGATGTTCAAGGTAGTTGTATCCGATCTCGATGGAACTCTGCTCAACAAGCAGCACCAGATCTCCTCCCGCACCCGGGAGACCGTCCGCCGTCTGGTTGAGCAGGGCGTGAAATTCGTGGTCGCCACCGGCCGTCACCACGTCGATGTACGCAGCTTCCGCGATGCGCTGGGTCTGGATATCTACCTCATCACCTCCAACGGTGCCGTGGTGCATGACAAGCAGGGCAAACTGGTGTTCAACCAGCCTCTGCCGACCGACATCGCCGCCGAGCTGGTTGCACTCGAACGTGACCCTTCCATCCACCTCAACGTCTATCAGGGCGATGACTGGGTGGTCGAGGAGGAGCTGCCCTGGTTGTTGCAATTCCACGACGAATCCGGCTTCACCTATCGTCTGGTCGATGACCTGAAACAGGAGTCGATGGAGCAGATCAACAAGGTCTTCTACATCGGCGAGCACGAGAAGCTGCTGAAGATCGAGGCACACCTCAACCAGCGCTACGGCGACCAGCTCAACGTCACCTTCTCCCTGCCGGATTGCCTCGAAGTGATGCACGCCGGCGTCCACAAGGGCAATGCCGTGCGCGCCGTACTGGAGCAACACGGGCTGGAGATGTCCCAGGCCATCGCCTTCGGTGACGGTATGAACGACTTCGAAATGCTGAGCATGGTGGGTCGCGGCATCGTCATGGGTAACGCCCACGACCGCCTGAAAATGGCGCTGCCGGAGCATGAGCAAACACTCACCTCCGATGAAGATGGCGTTGCCGTCTATCTGGAGCGCTGTTTCGAACTGGAACCGGTCGCCAGCTAAATAAAAACGGGAACCATCGGGTTCCCGTTTTTATTACTTCCGCCGAAAGCGCTGGTTGTCACCGCCGTGGCACTGCCAGAGGATCAGGGAAGTGCCATTGGCGCTTCCCCTCTGAGCAACATCCAGACAGAGCTTGCTGCTGCGGCTGATGAGCCGATCTCGCTCCCAGCGCCACTGCTGGTTGTCGCCACCATGGCAATCCCAGGCAATCACCTTGGCACCGGCATCGCGGCCACCATCGGCAACATCCAAACACTTGTCGCCAACCCTTATGGCATTGCCATCAAGACGAAAACGCTGGTTATCCCCGTCGTGACAATCCCATAGCTGCAAGCGGTTACCATTACGTACACCACCGGCAATATCGAGACATTTGCCATTGGCAGCCACGATTTGCCCGCCATGATCTTCCCGGGCGCGAGCCTCTTTCTTTTCCTGCTTGTGGCCGTAATACGCAGCGGCACCGATGGCGCCAATCACCACAGTGCCCAACAGCAGATCAGAAGAGTCGAGATTCTGGCACCCTCCCAGAGAGAGCGACAGACATGCAGCAATCAGAGGTGACGGGCGAATCATTCAATCCCCCCGACCAGAAAGCTCTGGTTGGCCCCACCGTAACAGTCGGCCAGACGCAGAGGCGTATTCGCAGAGTGACGTCGGCCAGCGACGTCCAGACAACGGGAGACCTTGCTGTTAAAGAGTTTGTCCTCCTGCCACACCCACTGCGCATGGCCATCACAGGGCGCCAGCATCAGCTCATTGCTGTTCTTGGCCTGCAAGCAGGTCTGCTGCAACTTCAACTCGCCAAGATCCCACTCCAATGGTTGTGCATCTTTATCAGTGCAAACCTGTGTCACCGCCTGCTGACGGGCAATGCCGACACAAAAACCGTTGTTGGTCAGTAAAAGTGAGGGGGCTGACTCGCTCTGCGGATGGGCAACCACGATCGTGCTCAGCATCTCATCGGTCGATGGCGGTTTAAGGGTACACCCGCCCAGTACCATGGCCGCCATAAGTGCGGGGTAGCGGGAGAAAATCGAAATTCTGTTATGCATAAAAACAAGCCTGAAAGAGGTCTGTGACATCCGGTCACCAAGGACTCCAGCTGGCAGGATAACTGAAGAGAGGGCAAGACTGTCCGGATAGAGTGTAAACAGACGTTACAGCAACGTGGAAAAACGAAGATGGGAGCGGCAGAAAGCAAAAAACCTCGCCGAAGCGAGGTTTTTCAGAATGTGGTCGGTGATAAAGGATTCGAACCTTTGACCCTCTGGTCCCAAACCAGATGCGCTACCGGGCTGCGCTAATCACCGATAATATTTTGTCTTACAAAAAACAAAGACGACCTGATGGTCATCCTCGTTATACAGCAAGTATGGTGCGAAGAGAGGGACTCGAACCCTCACACCCGGGGGGCACTAACACCTGAAGCTAGCGCGTCTACCAATTCCGCCACCTTCGCGTACCTGACAAGCTGTAAAATGGGGTGGCTGATGGGGCTCGAACCCACGACAACCGGAATCACAATCCGGGACTCTACCAACTGAGCTACAGCCACCACAGCTGTTTTCGTTCTACAACAACGCCCGTTTAACCGGCGCACTTTGGATGGTGCGCCCGACAGGATTCGAACCTGTGACCTCTGCCTCCGGAGGGCAGCGCTCTATCCAGCTGAGCTACGGGCGCTACGCTGTCGAACGGGGCGCAATATTAATGATGGGGGGCATGCTTGTCTACACTTTTTTTGTCCCTTTGCGCCAAGCGTTGTTTTTTCAAACAAACAGAGCGTTTTTGGCTCATTTTTTCCCCTACAACACACCCGCTGCTTCGCCTGGATGATCGCTTCCGGCGCTATTTTCCGTATTAACCATGTTGCCGCCTTGACTTGATCTCTTCCCCACCTAGAATGAATGAACGTTCATTCACGAGTTCATTCTGATGAGTCACGACAAGAAAGAGATCATCTTCAATGCCGCCCATGAGGTGCTGGGTGAACGGGGTTTTCATGGCCTGTCGATCGCCGAAGTCGCCAAGAAAGCCGGCGTCGCCGCCGGCACCATCTATCGCTACTTCAATGACAAGGATGACCTGATTCGACAGTTGCATCAGCACACGATATTGCAGTGCGTGCCGCTGGTCATAAGAGAAGTGAATTTCAATGAAGTTTCATTTCAACAATTTCGACAATTATGGCTCAATATTCATGCCATTTTTGTGAACGAACCCAACGCTCTGAAATGCAAATTACAGTATGAGAGCTCGCCCCTCGGGGCCGAGCTGGCCACCAATCCTGTTCTGCTGTCGGCATGGGAGCCACTGGACAGATTTTTTGAGCGAGGTGTTGAGCAAGAATTGTTTATTGATTTACCGATACGAGCACTCCAGGTATTGAGCCTGGACAGTGTGGTACACCTGGCCCTGCAGTGCGGGGTTCACAAGATCACGCTGACCGAACCGCAGTTGGAAACTGTTATTCGTGCCAGCTGGAATGCAATTTTATCTCCCAATACTTCCACCTCAGGAGCCTGTTCATGAAAAAGTGGATGGCCATTATGTTGCTGATAGCGATCGCCTTGTTTGGCAGCGTCATCGGCTTCAACTTGTTTAAACAGAAGATGATCGCCAAATACATGGCCAACCGGCCGGAACCCGAGTTCCCGGTAACGGCGATGGTCACCAAGGCGCAAGACTGGATCCCGACCATCGAGGCGATCGGCTTCATCGAGCCGAATCAGGGGGTTACCCTCTCGACCGAGCTGGCCGGCACCATTGATGCCATCACCTTCGAATCAGGCAAGCCGGTCAAGGCTGACCAGCTGCTGCTGAGCCTCGACTCCAGCGTGGAGAAGGCCAATCTGCGCGCCTCCCAGGCCAAGCTGCCGGCGGCAAAAGCCAAATTTGACCGCTTCCAGAACCTCTACAAGACCAGCTCCATCTCCAAAGAGCAGCTGGATGAGGCGGAAGCAGCCTATCGTTCGCTGGAAGCGGATATCGAGAGTCTGAAGGCGACCATTGCCCGTCGTGAAGTCCGCGCCCCCTTCAGCGGCGTGGTCGGTCTACGCAATGTCTTCCTTGGTCAGTACCTGCAACCGGGTACCGATATCGTGCGTCTGGAAGACACCAGCGTGATGCGTCTGCGTTTCACCGTACCCCAGACCGATATCTCCAAAATCAAGCTGGGTCAGATCATCAAAATCAATGTGGATGCCTATCCCCAGACCCAGTTTGATGGCCATATCACCGCCATCGAGCCTGCCGTCAACTACCAGAGCGGCCTGATCCAGGTGCAGGCAGATATCCCGAACAACGATGGCCAGCTCCGCTCCGGCATGTTTGCCCGCGCCAGCATCATCCTGCCTACCGTACAGAACCAGATCGTGGTGCCGCAGTCTGCCATCTCCTTCACTCTCTACGGTCAGAACGTCTACGTGCTCAAAGAGAGCGAAGAGACCGACAAAGAGGGCAAGAAGGTGATGGTCAAACGCGCCAAGCAGGTAGTCGTCAAGGCGGGTGAGCGCCGTGGCAATGACGTGCACGTGCTCTCCGGCATCCAGGCTGGCGACGAGATCGTACTGTCAGGCCAGGTTCGTCTGAGCAATGACACCAAGGTGCATGTGGTCGAGAACGATGCTCTGGCCGTTCCGGCACAAACCCCGATGCTGTAAGCGCGGAGATCTGCGATGCGATTTACTGACATATTCATAAAACGACCCGTGCTGGCAATCTCGCTCAGCTTCCTGATTGCCCTGCTGGGCTTTCAGGCAGTATTCAAGATGCAGGTACGGGAATACCCCGAGGTGACCAACACGGTGATCACGGTTAGCACCAG
Source organism: Aeromonas jandaei (assembly GCF_037890695.1). Taxonomy (NCBI): domain Bacteria; kingdom Pseudomonadati; phylum Pseudomonadota; class Gammaproteobacteria; order Aeromonadales; family Aeromonadaceae; genus Aeromonas; species Aeromonas jandaei. Next base: position 798,507 of record NZ_CP149571.1, read on the forward strand.
CTATTACGGTGCCAGTGCCGACCTGATCCAGGGGTTCATCACCCAGCCGCTCGAACAGGCGGTCGCGCAAGCCGACAACATCGACTTCATGACCTCCTCCAGCCAGCTGGGCAGCTCCACCGTCACCGCGTACATGAAGCTCAACACCGACCCGAATGCCGCGCTGTCCGACATCCTGGCCAAGGTCAACTCGGTGCGCTCCCAGTTGCCCAAAGAGGCGGAAGACCCCTCGGTCACCTCCTCCACCGGTTCAACCACAGCGGTGCTCTACCTCGGCTTCACCAGCCCGGAGCTCAACTCCAGCCAGATCACCGACTATCTGGAGCGGGTTATCAAACCGCAGCTCTTTACCGTCGGCGGGGTCTCCAAGGTTGACCTCTACGGTGGTGTGAAGTTTGCGCTGCGGGTATGGCTGGATCCGGCCAAGATGGCGGCGTTCAATCTGACCGCCAGCGACGTGATGACAGTGCTCAATAGCAACAACTATCAGTCTGCAACGGGTCAGGCGACCGGTTACTTCACCCTCTTCAACGGCAATGCCGAAACGCAGGTCGGTGATATCGAAGAGCTGAAGCGTCTGGTGGTAGCCAGCCGTGACAGCAAGGTGATCCGTCTCTCCGACATCGCCAAGGTCACGATGGAGAAGAGCCACGACGTCTACCGCGCCAGCGCCAACGGCCGTGAAGCCGTGGTTATGGCGGTCAACGCCGCGCCGACAGCCAACCCCATCAACATCGCCCACGATGTACTGGAGCTGCTGCCGAGTCTGAAGCGCAACATGCCGAGCACCATGCAGGTGAACGTGCTGTATGACTCCACCATCGCCATCAACGAATCGATCAGCGAGGTTATCAAGACCATTCTGGAAGCGGCCGCCATCGTACTGGTGGTGATTACCCTGTTCCTGGGCTCGTTCCGCGCGGTCATCATCCCGATCATCACCATCCCGCTCAGTCTTATCGGCGTGGTGATGATGATGGACATGTTCGGCTTCTCGATAAACCTGATGACCCTGCTGGCGATGGTTCTGGCCATCGGTCTGGTGGTGGATGACGCCATCGTGGTACTGGAGAACGTGAACCGTCACATCAAGGAAGGTGAAGAGCCCTTCCGGGCAGCCATTATCGGTACTCGCGAAATCGCCGTGCCGGTTATCGCCATGACCGTCACGCTGGCGGCGGTATACGCGCCTATCGCCCTGATGGGCGGTATCACCGGCTCGCTATTCAAGGAGTTTGCCCTGACTCTGGCTGGCGCCGTGTTTGTCTCGGGCATCATCGCCCTGACCCTGTCGCCGATGATGTGCTCCAAGATGCTCAGAGCCAACCAGACGCCAAGCAAGTTCGAGAGCACTGTCCACCACCTGCTGGAGCGGATGACCGATCGCTATGACCGCATGCTGCACGCCGTGATGCAAAAACGCATCGTGGTAGTGGTCTTTGCCATCATCGTCTTCGCCAGCCTGCCGCTACTGTTCAAGTTCATCCCGAGCGAGCTGGCACCGTCGGAAGATAAAGGGGTAATGGCGGTACTGGGGACAGCCCCCTCCAACGCCAACCTGGACTACATCGAAAACACCATGGCCGATGTGAACAAGATCCTGGACGAGCAGCCGGAAATCGCCTACTCCCAGGTCTTCTCTGGTGTGTTCAACTCCAACCAGGCGTTCGGTATCGCCTCCATGGTGCCCTGGAGCCAGCGTGAAGCGAGCCAGAAAGAGGTACTGGATCGCGTCGCCAAACTGGTGAAAGACATCCCGGGCATGGCCATCACCACCTTCCAGTTCCCTGAACTGCCGGGTGCTTCCAGCGGTCTGCCGATCCAGTTCGTCATCACCACTCCGAACAGCTTCGAAAGCCTGTTCCTGGTAGCTGGCGAGATGCTGAGCGCGGCCGAGAGCAATGGTCAGTTCGTCTATTCGGATCTCGATCTGAACTACGACTCTGCCACCATGAAGATCAAGATCGACAAGGACAAGGCAGGTGCCTACGGCATCACCATGCAGGACATCGGTATCACCATGGGCACCATGATGGCGGACGGCTACGTCAACCGTATCGACCTGGATGGCCGCTCTTATGAAGTGATCCCGCAGGTCGAGCGTAAATACCGCCTCAACCCGGAATCCATGAAGGGTTACTACGTCCGAGCCGCTGACGGCAAGTCGATCCCGCTTGGCAGCCTGATCAGCATTGAAGTGGTCGGTGAGCCGCGCGCCCTGCCGCACTTCAACCAGCTGAACTCCGCCACCATAGGTGCGGTTCCGGCCCCCGGGGTTGCCATGGGTGATGCCATCAACTGGTTCAAGACCACTGCCGACGAGAAGCTGCCGCAAGGCTATCGCTACGACTTCATGGGTGAAGCTCGCCAGTTCGTTACCGAAGGTAATGCGCTCTACGCCACCTTCGCGCTGGCACTGGCCATCATCTTCCTGGTGCTGGCCATCCAGTTCGAATCGGTACGTGACCCGCTGGTGATCATGGTCTCGGTTCCGCTGGCCATCAGTGGTGCCCTGATCGCGCTCGCATGGGGTCTGGCGACCATGAACATCTACTCCCAGGTAGGTCTCATCACCCTGGTGGGTCTGATTACCAAACACGGTATTCTGATCTGCGAGGTGGCCAAGGAGGAGCAGCTGTTGCACGGCATGAACCGGATGGAAGCCGTGATGCAGGCCGCCAAAGTGCGTCTGCGTCCGATCCTGATGACCACAGCAGCCATGATTGCCGGTCTGATCCCGCTGCTCTATGCAGCTGGCGCAGGGGCCGCCCAGCGCTTCAGTATCGGTATCGTGATCGTGGCCGGTCTGGCTATCGGCACCCTGTTCACCCTGTTCGTACTGCCGGTGATCTACACCTTCCTGGCGTCCGAACACAAACCGCTACCGGTCTTTGATGAGACCATTCCGCCCAAGGCAAACAGCGGAAACTAAGCGTTCATCTCAAGCAAAAGGCCCCGTAACGGGGCCTTTTTTATGCTTTGCAGGAAAGACGACATAAGTCCATGAAGCAGTTAAACTAAAAAACATCACATCCAGACCGCAAGGACGCCATGTCAGGACATTTCTTCAAGACCGCCAGGGCCGTCGGCCGTAACGGACTCTCATACCGCCTGCTCTCCTACATTCTGGTGTGCAGTACCGTATTGGCGATGGTCATCACTGCACTGCAGCTTGCCTGGGATTACCGCAAGGACGTTGCCGTTATCGAAGACAGCATCGGCCAGATCGAGGCCTCTTTTCTGCAACCTATCGCTGCCAGCTTATGGAACCTGGATGAAGAGCAGGTGAAGGTACAGATCGAGGGCATCATGAACCTGCCCAACATGCAGTTCGTGATGGTCAAGGAGATGCTCGGCAACTCCGAAGTCCCACTACTGACCCAGGGGGTGGAGCGGGAAAGCTACGACATCTCCCGCGAATTCAACCTCACCTATCAAGGCGAAGTGGTGGGCAAGCTGTTCGTAGCAGCCTCGCTGGAGCAGATCTACCAGCGCCTGATCGAGAAATCGGTGCTGATCATGGTCAGCCAGACTATCAAGACGCTGGTGGTCTCGTTTTGCATCCTGATCATCATTTACTATCTGGTGGTTCGTCACATCAACCGCATCGCCAGCTATGCCCAGAAGTTCAATCTGGATCGGCTCGACATGGAGCTTGAGCTGGAGGGGCGCCCCCTGCCCCGCAAAAAGCCTGATGAACTGGATACCCTGGTCGCCACTCTCAACCAGATGCGCACCCGACTGCGCGATGAGCTGCTGGCTCGCCATCAGGCCGTGGAACAGTTGCAACAGGAGCGCGACTTCTCTGCCACTCTGATCAATTCGGCCAACATGGTGATCTGCTGCATGGAGCCGGATCTCACCATCGCCAGCATCAACCCGGCAGCCATCCTGCTAACCGGCTACCACCAGCAGGAGCTGCTGCAACACAACTGGCTCGATCTCTTTGTCAGCAACGCCCAACGTCAGGAGCTGAGCAACATCCTCTCGGCAGAGGGTTCACTCGCCGACAAGGTGGTCATCATGCATGACCAGCAGGCCCATGAACTGGTGCTGCAGTGGACCTTTGTCCCCTTCTACGAGGGGCCCAACCTCAAGTACCAGATCGGGTTTGGCTACGACATCACCCAACTGAAGAAAGTCGAACGGGAGATTATCCAGCTCAACGAGCAGCTGGAAGGTAAGGTTGCCGAGCGGACACGCAGCCTGAGCGAAGCCAACACCCAGCTGGGCAAGGCTTACGACGATCTGAAGCAGGCTCAGCAGACTCTGGTAGAGTCGGAAAAAATGGCGTCCCTCGGTTCACTGGTGGCCGGTGTGGCCCACGAGATCAACACCCCGATCGGTATCAGTGTGACCGCCTCCTCCTATCTGCAGGAGCGGGTTGCCGACTTCAAATCGCACATTGAGTCAAAACAGCTGTCACGCTCCTATCTCAACGAGTTCACCGTCAACCTCGACGAGTCGATGCAACTGCTGCAAGGCAACCTGCGCCGCGCCTCCGAACTGATTGCCAGCTTCAAGCAGGTGGCTGTCGATCAGTCATCGGAAGCGCGCTACAACTTCAGCCTCGCCGACAACCTCCATCAGGTGGTCGTCTCCCTCGGCCACAAGCTGAAAAAGGCCCAGTGCGAGGTCGATATCCAATGCGATCCCAAGCTGTCGATCTTCTCCTTCCCCGGCAGCTTTACCCAAATCTACTCAAACCTGATCCTCAACTCCATCAACCATGGTTTCGACAACTGGGACAAACCCAAGAAGATCACCATCAAGGTGGAGCAGCAGGGAGAAGAGCTGCTGATCGACTACAGCGACAACGGTCGCGGCATTCCGCCGGAGATATTGCCGCGCATCTTCGATCCGTTTGTCACCTCCAAGCGGGGTCAGGGCGGTAGCGGCCTCGGTACCCACATCATCTACAACCTGGTGGTGCAACTGCTGCGCGGCCGCATCCACTGTGCCAGCGAACCGGGCAACGGCGCCGAGTTCCATATTCGCCTGCCGATCCAACATAACTGAGCGCTGGCTCTTGTGAGCCAGCCGCTTTGTCCCCATCATGCTGTGATTGCATTCTTAATGAGCGGAGAACCTCGCAATGGCACAGCATTTTGACTATATCGCCATCGGCGGCGGCAGCGGCGGTATCGCCTCTGCCAACCGGGCTGCCATGTACGGTAAGAAAGTTGCCCTGATTGAAGCCAAAGAGTTGGGTGGAACCTGCGTCAACGTAGGCTGCGTCCCGAAGAAAGCCATGTGGTATGCCGGCCAGCTCGCCGATGCCCTGAAATATGGCGCCGATTACGGCTTCGACACCACTCTCAACCACTTCGACTGGGCCAAGCTGGTCGAGTCCCGCCAGGCCTATATCGGCCGTATCCACACCTCCTATCAGAATGTGCTGGGCAAGAACCAGATTACCGTCATCAAGGGATTCGCTCGCTTCGTCAATAGCAACACGATCGAGGTCAATGGCGAGCAGTACAGCGCAGATCACATCCTGATCGCTACCGGTGGCCGTCCGGAAATTCCGGCCATCCCGGGTGCCGAGCTGGGTATCGACTCCGACGGCTTCTTCGAGCTGCAGGTACAACCGAAACGGGTTGCCGTAGTGGGTGCCGGCTATATCGCCGTCGAGATCGCCGGGGTGATGCAGGCACTGGGCTCCGAGACCCATCTGGTGGTGCGCAAGCACGCGCCGCTGCGCAACTTTGACCCCATGATCCACGAGACTTTGGTGGAGATCATGGCGCAGGAAGGGCCCAAGCTGCACACCCACGCCATTCCCAAGGCCGTGCTCAAGAACGCTGACAACAGCCTGACCCTGCAGCTGGAAGATGGTCGCCACCTCACCGTCGACTGCCTGATCTGGGCCATCGGCCGCGTCCCGGCCACCGACAACCTCAATCTGGCCGCTGCCGGTATCGAACTGGACGAGAAGGGCTTTATCCCGACCGACAAGTTCCAGAATACTGCCGTTGCCAACATCTATGCAGTAGGTGACAACACAGGTCGCATCCAGCTCACGCCGGTAGCCGTCGCAGCGGGCCGTCGCCTCTCCGAACGGCTGTTCAACAACAAGCCGAACGAACATCTCAACTACGATCTGGTGCCGACCGTGGTCTTCAGCCACCCCCCCATCGGCACCATTGGCCTGACCGAGCCGGAAGCCATCGCCGAATATGGCGAGGATCAGGTGAAGGTCTACCGTAGCCAGTTCACCGCCATGTATTCAGCGCTGACCAAGCATCGCCAGCCCACCCGGATGAAACTGGTCTGCGTCGGCCCTGAAGAGAAGGTGGTAGGTCTGCATGGCATCGGCTTTGCCATGGACGAGATCCTGCAAGGCTTTGGCGTCGCCATGAAGATGGGGGCCACCAAGGCGGACTTCGACAACTGTGTCGCAATCCACCCCACCAGTGCGGAAGAGTTTGTGACTATGCGATAAGCGTGTTTGAAGCTGAACTGTCACTATCAGGCCAGCTACAACAACTGCGTGCCCATTCCTCATCCCACCAGCGCAGGAGAGTTTGTAACAATGCGATAAGCACGTTTGAAGCTGAACTGTCCCTATCAGGTCATCTTCATTCACCAGCGTTCAAACCCGGCTCAGGCCGGGTTTTTTGATCCCGCCTCGCCACCAGAACCCTCGTAAAAGCGTCGTTCTTTACGCCGATTTTACGCCTGCCACATGGCGCTTTATGGCGCCTTTACGCCAGTTCTTCTTACCATTTCAGCGTCAATGACACTAACAGAGTCGATATGGTTTTACATCGGCTCTCGCAGCTAATTATCTCAATGGAGTCGATATGAATTGGCTATATCTGCTGCTGGTCCTCGCCTTGATGGCCTATCTGCTGCGCGCACTCACGCGCAGTCACGAGTGAGGAATCCGCTATGTGGCAAGAAATGATCTATCCCGTCGCATTTGTGCTGCTGGTACTGCTGCCAGCACCGCTGCTTGGCAATTATCTCTACCGGGTATTTGAAGGCCAGTGCCGCTGGCTGGCCCCCGTGGAGCGTGCCACCCTGTTATGTTGCGGCACGGACGGACGGGAACAGGACTGGAAGTCCTATACCCTCAGCCTGCTGGCCTTCAATGGCGCCGGCTTCGGCCTGCTGTTCCTGATCCTGATGGCGCAGGGTCTGCTGCCTCTCAACCCGCAGCAGTTGCCCGGCCTGAACTGGCAACTCGCCTTCAACACTGCGGTCAGCTTTATGACCAACACCAACTGGCAAGCCTATTCCGGTGAGGCCAGCCTCTCCTACTTCAGCCAGATGGTGGGCCTGACCACCCAGAACTTCGTCTCTGCCGCCACAGGTGCTGCCGTAGCGGTTGCGATGTTCCGCGGTATCGCCCGCCAGCAGACAACCCACCTTGGCAACTTCTGGCTGGATCTGGTGCGTTTTTGCCTCTACGTGCTGCTGCCGATGTCGCTGATCCTGGCGCTGCTGCTGGTATGGCAGGGGGTTCCGCAGAGCCTGTCAGCCTATCTGCCGTTCCACACTCTGGAAGGTCAGGAGCAGCTGCTGCCGCTCGGCCCGGCAGCTTCGCAAATTGCCATCAAGCAGCTCGGCTCCAACGGCGGCGGCTTCTTCGGCATCAACTCCGCCCACCCGTTCGAGAACCCGACCGCCCTCTCCAACTGGCTGGAGATGGTCACCCTGCTGACCCTGGCTGCCGCCATGGTCTTTACCCTGGGTCGCTATGTGAAGGACATGGCCCACAGCCGCGCTATCGTCATTGCCATGACCATCATGCTGGCACTGGGACTCTTCGTTTCCATCACTCAGGAGATGAAACTGGATCCGGCCCTGACTCATCTTGCCAGCGAAGCGGGCAACTGGGAGGGTAAGGAGAGCCGCTTCGGCCCGGTGCTCTCCAGTATCTGGGAAGTGGCGACCACCGCTGCCTCCAACGGCTCGGTCAACTCAATGCACGACAGCTTCGCTCCTCTCTCCGGCATGGTAGCCATGATAAACATGCTGCTGGGTGAAGTGGTGTTCGGCGGTGTGGGTGCCGGCATCTACGGCATGATGCTGTTCGTGCTGCTCACCGTCTTCCTGTGCGGTCTGATGGTGGGTCGTACCCCGACCTATCTGGGCAAGCGCCTCGGTATCACCGAGATGAAGTGGGTCGTCGCCAGCATGCTGGTGATGCCGGTGGGGGTTTTGGTGATCGGCGGTGTCACTCTGCTGATGCCGGATGCGGCCACTATCATAGGTCACGATGGCCCCCACGGCCTGTCACGCCTCATCTATGCCTACGCCTCGGCTGCCGGTAACAACGGCTCAGCCTTTGCCGGCTTTGCTGCCGGTGACAACTGGCAGTGCGTTACCATCGGCCTGGCCATGCTGCTCGGTCGCTTCGGCTACATCATCCCCATCATGGCCATTGCCGGCCAGCTCGCCCGCGCTCCGCGTCAGGAGATAAGCGAGGGGGATTTCCCGATCCGCGGCCCGCTCTTCATTACCCTGCTGATCATCACCGTATTGCTGATTGGCGGCCTCTCCTTCCTGCCGGTGCTGGCACTGGGCCCCGTGGCAGAACATCTGATGCTGGGAGCTTTCTAAATGAGCAAGTCCACTTCAATGAGTCCCGACACCATGCTGGTGAAGGGCAAAAAACAGCAATCGCAGATCCTGCAGGCCATGGTTGAAGCCATCTATCGCTTCAATCCCAAGGCGCTGTTTGGCAGCCCCATTCTGTTCACCCTCTGGCTGGCAGCAGTCATGGCGACGGTGGAGTCACTGCTGGGGCAGCCGTTCTCCGGGGTCGCCCCCTCGCTGGCCTGGCAGCTGACTGCCTGGCTCTGGCTCACCCTCTGGTTTGCCAACTTCGCCGAGACGCTGGCCGAAGGTCGCGGCAAGGCGCGAGCCGACAGCCTCAAGGCTGGCATGAGCCAGCTCAAGGCCCGTCGGGTGGCTAATGCAAAAGATGGTCAGGGCGAATGGTGCCCCGCCACCAGCCTGATGAAGGGTGATCTGGTGCTGGTACGCAGCGGCGAGATGATCCCAGCCGACGGCGAGGTGATCGCCGGTATCGCCTCGGTCAACGAGGCCGCCATCACCGGTGAATCCGCCCCCGTCATCCGCGAATCGGGTACCGATCGCAGCGGTGTAACCGGCAATACCACCGTCGTTTCAGACGAGATCTGGGTACGCGTCAGCAACAATCCGGGCGAAAGCACGCTGGATCGCATGATTGCACTGGTGGAAGGGGCCAAGCGCCAGAAAACACCCAACGAGATGGCGCTGGATGCCCTGCTGGTCGGGCTGACCCTCATCTTCCTGCTGGTGGTCGCCACCCTGCCCTGGTTCCTCGACTACAACGGCACCCAGGTACCGCGCCTCTACCTGATCGCGCTCTTTATCACTCTGATCCCGACCACCATTGGCGGCCTGCTCTCCGCCATCGGCATTGCCGGTATGGATCGACTGGTGAAACTGAACGTGATTGCCAAGTCGGGCCGGGCCGTCGAAGCGGCCGGTGACGTGCGCACCCTGCTGCTGGACAAGACCGGCACCATCACCTTCGGCAACCGGATGGCTGACGAACTGATCCCGGCCCCCGGCGTCGACCCGGCCCTGCTGGCACAAGCGGCTATGCTGGCCTCGCTGGGTGACAACACTCCCGAGGGTAAATCTATCCTGACCCTGGCGGGCAAGAGCCACACCAAACCGAGCCAGCTGGATGATGACAAGGTGATCCCCTTCAGTGCCGAGACCCGTCTGAGCGGACTGGATCGCAACGGTCACCAATATCGCAAGGGGGCTGTCGATGCGGTGCTGAACTACCTCTCCCTCGACCGTAAAGCGGTACCGGAGCTGGTGCTCAAGTCTGTCGACAACATCGCTCGTCAGGGTGGTACTCCGCTGCTGGTCTGTACCCATGAGCAGTTGCTGGGGGTGGTCTACCTCAAGGACATCATCAAGCCCGGCATCAAGGCCCGCTTCCAGATCCTGCGCCACATGGGGATCCGTACCGTGATGATCACCGGTGACAACCCGAAAACGGCTGCCGCCATCGCCGCCGAAGCCGGGGTGGATGACTTCATCGCCGAAGCGACGCCGGAGAAGAAGCTGGCCTATATCCGGCAGGAGCAGGCCGATGGCCGTCTGGTCGCCATGTGCGGTGACGGAGCCAACGACGCACCGGCGCTGGCACAGGCTGATGTGGGTCTGGCCATGAACGAGGGTACCCAGGCCGCCAAGGAGGCAGGCAATCTGGTGGATCTCGACTCCAACCCCACCAAGCTGCTGGACGTGGTGCTGGTCGGTAAACAGCTGCTGGTGACCCGTGGCGCCCTGACCACCTTCTCCATCGCCAACGATGTGGCCAAGTATTTCGCCATCCTGCCGGCCCTGTTCATCGCCGCCTACCCGCAACTGGGGGTACTGAACCTGATGCAGCTGGGCAGCCCGCAGAGCGCCATCCTGTCGGCCATCATCTTCAACGCCCTGATCATCGTAGCGCTGGTGCCGCTGGCCCTGCGCGGTGTCGACCTGAAGGGATCGGCCGCCAGCCTGCTGCGCCGCAACCTGCTGATCTACGGTGTCGGCGGCCTGCTGGTGCCTTTTATCGGCATCAAGCTGATCGACCTGGTCATTACCGGCCTGGGTCTGGTGTAACGACATAACCGGGATGCGGGTCAGCCCGCATCCACACAACGAATTCGGAGCATATCCATCATGATCGCAATCAGAACCCTGTTGACCCTGACCCTGCTGCTGGGCGTGGGTTATCCGCTGGCCGTCACCGGACTGGCCCAGCTGCTCTTCCCCTGGCAGGCCAACGGCAGCCAGCTGACCGACAGCAAGCAGCAACTCATCGGTAGCGCCCTGCTGGCACAGAAATTCGAGCGGGCTGACTACTTCCACCCCCGCCCCTCCGCCAGTGATTTCAACACCATTGGCGGTAGTGCCAGCAATCTGGGGATGAGCTCACCGCTGCGGGCAGAGTTCGCCGAACAGGCCGCCAAGGCACAGCCTGAAACCAGCTCTCCCGCCATGCTGACCCGTTCCGCCTCTGGCCTCGATCCCCACCTGCCACTCGATGCGGTGCTGGCGCAGGTGGATCGCGTCGCCAGAGAACGTGGACTGGATCCCGCCCAACTGACGGAGCAGGTCAAGTCGGCCGCACAAGCTGGTATCCTTGGCCCGCAGGTGGTCAACATTCTCCAGCTGAACCTGCAACTGGATCATCAAAAGGGCGCCTGAGGGCGCTCCTTGCCGATCTGGCGTTGACCTCCATTTTCGACGCGGGCAGTTGGCTCGATAGGGATAAGCATGCGTGATGAGGTAAGGGCTGACGCCCTGCTGGCAAGTCTGGAGCAAGAGCACAAGGGCAAGCTGAAAGTCTTTCTCGGGGCCGCCCCCGGCGTGGGCAAGACCTACGCCATGTTGCAGGCTGTACGGGAACAGGCCAAAGAGGGGGTCGACATCCTGATCGGCGTGGTGGAGACCCACGGCCGGCAGGAGACGCTGGCCCTGCTCGACAAACTCGCCATCCAGCCGCGCAAGATCCACATGCACCGTCAGCAGCGGCTGGAGGAGATGGACCTCGACGGCCTGCTGGCACGCAAACCGGCCATCGCGGTCGTGGATGAGCTGGCCCACAGCAACGCCCCCGGCAGCCGCCACGAGAAGCGCTGGCAGGATGTGGAGGAGCTGCTCAACGCCGGTATCGACGTCTACAGCACCCTCAACGTCCAGCATCTGGAGAGCCTCAACGATCTGGTGTGGCAGCTGACCGGGGTCAGGGTCAAAGAGACCCTGCCCGATCAGGTTCTGCTCGATGCAGACAGCATTATTCTTATCGACCTCCCCCCCAAGGAGCTGCTCGGCCGCCTGCGCGAGGGGAAGGTTTATGTACCCCATCAGGCCAAGGCCGCCCTGCAATCCTTCTTCTCCCTCAACAACCTCACCGCATTGCGGGAACTGGCGATGCAGACCGCAGCCAGCCATGTGGAGGGCGATCTGCAACTGCAATGGCAGGCGGCGGGCAAGACCACATTGCCGCTGCGGGGCAAGCTGATGGTCTGCCTCGGCAACCAGCACGGGGCTGCGCTGGTGCGCTATGGCCACCGCTTTGCCCAGCGGCGCCAGCTGCCCTGGCTGGTGGTTCACGTGGACAGCAATGGCCGCAGCTCGGCCGACGTGGAGCAGGCGCTGGCACTCGCCTCCCAGTTGGGGGCCAAGGTGCTGACCCTCTCCAGTCCGGCGGTCGCCAACACCCTGCTGGAGACTGCCGAGCAGCAGCAAGTATCCCAGCTACTGCTCGGCAAACCGCACAAGGCGCCGTGGCGTCGCTCGCTGGTGCAGCACCTGCTCAAGCAGGCACAGGGGCTGGAGATCACCCTGGTCGATACCGAGAAGCAGAAACACAGAGTGGGGATGCGATCCCCGACGCCGAAGGATATTCACCACAGCCTGCTGGCGGTGGCCATCATGGGGATCACCTCGGCCATCGCATGGGGGCTATCCTACTGGCTGCCCCCCGCAGCGTTGCCGCTCATCTTCGTGCTGGGGGTGCTGGCGACTGCCCTTACCACCAGTCTGGTGCCCGCCACGCTGGCAGCAGTGCTGGGCTTTATCGCCCACAATCTGCTCTTCACCGCCCCCTACTTCTCCCTGAGCGTCGCCAACCACAGCGACCTGCTCACCCTGTTCGTGCTGCTGATCGTCGGCATGACGGCGGGACGCCTCGCCTCCCGCCAGCGCCAGCAGCTGATCGGCCTGCGCGAGACCCAGCAGCTGGGCAATGCCCTGCTCTCCCTCAGTCAGGGGCTGGCGACCGCCAACAGCCCGGAGGAGGTGCCTGAGACAAGGGGCACAAGCGATCTCGCTGGCGCTTGGCCAGCCGACCGTAGTGATCGACAAGGATTTTCACGACCGCCTCGGCAACGAGAAGCACAGACCCGGCCAGACCGACAAGGCGGCCATCGACTGGTGTCTGGCCCAGAAGCAGAGTGCCGGAGCCCACACCGCCACCCTCAATGCCGCCGAGGCGCAGTATCACCACCTCAGCGATGATCTGGTGATCGGCATAACACTGGCCAATCCGCTCTCCTCCTCCGCCGAGCATCAACTTCAGGCGCTGCTCACCGACATTCGCGCCGCGCTGGCGCGGATCGACCTCAACGAGCGGCTGGCCGACAGCCAGCTGCAGGCGGAAACAGACCGGATGCGGGCCGCCCTGCTCTCCTCGGTCTCCCACGACTTGAAGACGCCGCTGGCCACCATCATGGGTGCCGGCAGCACCCTGCTGGAATATGGTGACCGGATCCCGCCGGATGATCGCAACGAACTGCTCCACTCGGTACAGGACGAGGCGCGCCGTCTGCACAGCTATGTACAGAACCTGCTGGATATGACCCGTATCGGCTCCCCCGACTTCCAGTTGAAGCGGGACTGGGTCGACCTGACCGATCTGGTGGAGAGCGCCCGCAAGCGACTCGACTCCTCCTGGCGCCAGCACAAGCTGCTGGTACACATCGATCAGCATGTACCCCAGCTCTATGTCCATGGCGCCCTGATCGAGCAGGTACTGGTCAACATCCTCGACAACGCCTCCCGCTACTCGCCGGCAGGCACCCCCATCGAGTTCAAGGTGATGGTGGCCGAGCCCGACCTTATCATCGATATCATCGATATCGGGGTCGGCATCGCCGAGTCGGATCGGGAGAAGATCTTCAATCTCTTCTACACCCAGCCGGTGGGCGATTGCGGCAGCCGTGGCACCGGGCTTGGCCTCGCCATTTCCCGCGCTATGATAGAGGCCCACGGCGGCAAGATTTGGGCCTTCTCCGGCCCCAATGGCAACGGCACCTGCATGCGTATCTCCCTGCCGCTCGCGCTCAATTCACCGGAGGTTTGATGGCGCACATTCTGGTCATAGATGATGAAGCGGCGATCCGTCGCTTTCTGCGGATCAGCCTGATTGCCGAGGGGCATCAGGTGAGCGAAGCGGTCAGCGTCACCGAGGGGCTGGAGCAATATCGCCATCTCAACCCCGATCTGGTGATCCTCGATCTCGGCCTGCCGGATGGCGATGGTATTCAGGTATTGCAGGCCATTCGCGAACACCACCCCAACCCGGTGCTGGTGCTGTCGGCCCGTGATTCGGAGCAGGAGAAGGTGCGCTTGCTGGATGCCGGTGCCAACGACTACATGAGCAAGCCGTTTGGCATCGGCGAGATGATGGCCCGCATTCGCGTGCTCTTGCGCCAGCGGGCTGGGGTCAGCAGTGGCGAGCGGCGCCACTTCCCCCAATGCGGCCTGACGCTCGATATCAGCAGCCACAAGGTGACCATGAAGGAGGAGGAGATCCCCCTCTCCCGCAAAGAGTTCGCCCTGCTGCAGGCGCTGGTATGCCACCCCGGCAAGCTGGTGATGCAGACCCAGCTGCTCAACGACATCTGGGGACCGAGCCACAAGGAGGACACCCACTACCTGCGCATCGTCATCGCCAGCCTGCGCAAAAAACTGGGGGATAACCCCCAGCAACCGACGCTTATCGAGACCGAATCTGGTATAGGCTACCGCTTTATCGGCAACTGACGTTTCACGTGGAACGACGACGCCCGCAGCAAAGCAGTGCCAGCAGACCGCAGCCACTGAGCAACAGGCCAAGATCCTGCAATCCGGCCGCCACCGCCAATCCCAGACTGAGCAGCAGGTAGTAACCAAGCCCGAACAGGGCGCCTGCACTGCCTGCTACCTCGCGATAGGCCAGCAGCGCCTGACTCAGCACGTTGGGGATCGCCAGTCCGAAGGCCACCACGATTCCCATCATGGGCAGCAGGAACCAGAGGCTGGCCTGAGTCGTCCAGACCAGCAGCCCGGTGACCAGTGCCAAAACGCAAGCCAGTCTGATCAGAGAGGACGGCAGCCATCCCCTCCCCAGCAGATGCTTGTTGAGCAGGCTGCCAAGCAGAGTCGCCAGCGCCAGCAAGATCCCCGAATAACCAAACTCGCTGGTGCTCAATCCCAATCCGGCAAACAGGAACGGCGCCAGACTGTAGTAACCAAACAGCATGGTGTTGAACAGGGCGACCAGCATGGCACTGCGCCAGAGCCCACCATCCTTCATCATCCGGCACGCCAGCGGCCAGAGTGCGACTTGCCGTGTGGTGGCCGGACGGGTTTCCGGCAGCTGCCAGCAGGCAACCAGCAGCAAGAGAGCCGCCAGTATCAGCAGACCGCTGAACACCCCGAGATAGCCAAACCCGCTCGCCAGCTGCCCGCCACTGAGCAACCCCAACACCGGGCTGAGTGAGAGCGCTATGCCCATCACCGAGAAGACCCGCGCCAGATCGCTGCCCTGATAACTGTCGCGCAGCATGGTCTGGGTCACCACGGATCCCACCGCGGCGCCAAAAGCCGAGATAACCCGGGCCAGCAGCAGGGTTTCAAACTGGTTGGCCAGCAGCGCCAGCAAGGTGCCGACGCCATAGGTGAGCAGACCCGCCAGCATGGCGGGACGCCGCCCAATCAGATCGCAGAGCCGTCCCCAGCAGACCACGCCCACCGCAAACGCCAGAAAATAGACCGACAGGGTCTGGGATGCCTGCCCTTCGCTCACCTGAAACTGGGTAGCGATGTGGGTCAGGACCGGGCTGTAGATGGTCTCCACAATTTGGGGAAACATCATCAATCCCACCACCAGCCAGAGCGGTGGCAACTTGTTGTTCATGACAAACCTCCTTCACAAGAGAGGTCGCCATTCTAGAGAGATGCCAATTGTCTGATTACAATAAGCAGGACTATAAACATCAAAAATCGGACATATGGCCTTTATTCTTCCCGATCACCCTTTTGACCCTGACCAGCTGACGGGCAGCGTGATCGGCATTGCCTCCGCCCTCGGCTGGCACGACTCGGGCCTGCATCAACATCAACGCCATCAGCTGCTGTTCGCCCAATCCGGCTGCATGACCATGGAGCTGGAAGGTCGGGTCTGCCTGCTACCGCCCACCCGCGCCGCCTGGCTGCCGGCGGGCACAGCCCACCGGGTACTGATGCGTGGTGTGGTGGCCTACCGCTCCCTCTACTTCCAGCCGCACCCCGAGTTGCCCGGCACGGTGGAGGTGCTGGCGGTCAATCCGCTGCTACACGAACTGATCGAACGGATGGCGCTCTGGCCGTGGGACAAACCGCAAGAGCAGCAACAACGGACGGTGGTACTGTTTATGGAGGAGTTGGGGCAGGCGCCGCGGGAGTCATGGCAGCTGCCGCTGCCAACCGATCCCAGACTGGGCGGCTGGCTACAGCAGTTGAAACGGGGGGATGCCCTGCCGGAGCGGCTCAATCGGTTAGCCGGACAGATTGGTGCCAGCGACAAGACCATTGGCCGTATCTTTATGCGGGAGACCGGCATGAGCTACCAAGCCTGGCGTCAGCAGTGGCGACTGCTGCGGGGGATGGAGCTGTTGGCAGAGGGGCAGTCCATCAGTCGCATATCCTCAGCTCTGGAGTTTTCCAGCGACAGCGCCTTTATCAGCTTCTTCAAACAACATACGGGACAGACCCCCCTGCGCTACCTCAACTCTCGGGGTGAGTCGCCACAGCCTGACTCGCCTCCACCACCTGGGTATCCAGCGCCAGCGGTTTGAGGTTATGCAACGCATCCTGCACTACGGCATGGGATGCCTGTTGCAACTCGCTCTGCACATCCTGCTCCAACTGGGCACTCTCCAGCTCGGGCCGCGGGTTTTCGTTGGCCATCACGTTCAGGCTCAGGGCACTCACAATCAGGGTAGCGATCAGGCTTTTCATCTGGCTTGCTCCGGTATGGTTGAGATGACCAGATAGCTATTCCAATAGTTGTGCCAATCCTCACGCAATTCATAACATGATGATTTTGTTTAAATTAACTATATCTCGATACCAAATTGAGTCGCAAAACGCATCCCGCTCGGTCATTTTTAAACCAACAGTTGGTGCTTTTAACCACGCTTGATTTTTGCACCATGTTCCACGTGGAACGTCCCATCTTTTTGATCGACACCCGCTTTTAAACTGAGCTATGGTGCTACATCTTCGTAACTGACTCTGGATCTGTCACCGAATGGAATTTTCCTTGTTCGGCGAGAAGTTCACTCGCCACGCCGGTATTACCCAACTCATGGATGACCTCAATCAGGGGCTGACCAATCCGGACGCCATCATGCTGGGTGGCGGCAATCCGGCCCCGATCCCCGCCATGCTGGAGCGCTTTCAGGCCGAGGCCAAAACCCTGCTCGACAACGGCGAGCTGGTCAAAGCGATGGCCAACTACGATGGCCCGCAAGGCAAAGACAGGTTCACCAGGGCGCTAGCCGGACTGCTCAGCAAGGAGCTGGGCTGGGATATCTCGGCCCGCAATATCGCCCTGACCAACGGCAGCCAGAATGCCTTCTTCTACCTGTTCAACCTGCTGGCCGGTGAATTTGCCGATGGCCGCAAGAAGAAGGTGCTGTTCCCGCTCGCCCCCGAATACATCGGCTATGCCGACTCGGCGCTGGCAGACGACTACTTTGTGGCTTACAAGCCCACCATCGAGAAGCTGCCCGATGGCCAGTTCAAATACCATGTGGATTTCGAGAGCCTCCAGGTGGGTGACAATATCGGGGTGATCTGCGTCTCCCGCCCGACCAATCCCACCGGCAACGTGCTGACCGACGAAGAGATCGAACACCTCGATCAGATCGCCCGCGACAAGGGGATTCCGCTGCTGATCGACAACGCCTACGGCGTCCCCTTCCCAGGCATCATCTTCAGCGAAGCCAAGCCATTCTGGAACACCAACACCATCCTCTGCATGAGCCTCTCCAAGCTCGGCTTGCCGGGCACCCGCTGCGGCATCGTCATCGCTGACGAGAAGATCATTCAGGCCATCACCAACCTGAGCGGCATCATCAATCTGGCGCCGGGCAGTCTGGGGCCTGCTATCACCATCCCGATGATCGAGAGCGGCGAGATCATCGCCCTCAGCGAACAGGTGGTGAAGCCCTTCTATCAGCAGAAGGCGGAGCTGGCGGTGCAGCTGTTGCGCGAAGCGATCCCCGACCCGCGCTTCCATATCCACAAGCCGGAAGGCGCCCTCTTCCTCTGGCTCTGGTTTGAAGATTTGCCAATCCATAGTCAGGAACTCTATGAGCGACTGAAGGCGAAGAACCTGCTGATCGTGCCGGGTCACTACTTCTTCCCCGGCATCGACGACCCCGAGTGGCGCCACAGCCAAGAGTGCATCCGCCTCAACTACTCCCAGAGCGAGGAGCTGGTTCGCCGCGGCATCGCCATTCTGGCCGACGAAATCAATGCCCTCTACGCCGGCTAAGTCAGTCCGGCCAGCCAAAAACAGAAAGGCCTGCAGATGCAGGCCTTTGTTGTTTGTCGCGATCCGGTTTGCTTAGCCGGGCAGCGCCAGCTGCTCGGGCTTGCCGATCGGGATGGCGCGGGGCTTGAGCGCCTCCGGCAGTTCGCGTGCCAGATCGATGGTCAGCAGACCATGCTCCAGCTTGGCGCCCTGCACTTCCACGTGCTGGCTCAGCTTGAAGGCGAGCTCGAAGTCACGCTCGGCAATCCCCTGATGGAGGAACTGACGCTCACCGGCTGCAGCCCCTTTGCGCCCCTTCACCTTGAGGGTGCCGTTTTCGGTCTCCAGCTCCAGCTCTTCGCGCTCGAAGCCAGCCACGGCGACCGTGATGCGATAGCCATCCTGATCGCGCTTCTCAATGTTGTACGGGGGGTAAGCGGCGGTCTTCTGCTCAAACAGACCTTCCAGCTCACGGGCCATCCGCTCGAAGCCGACGGCGTTGGAATAGAGATGAGAAAAATCGAGGTTACGCATAATCCTATCCTTCTAATAAGCAACAGGTTCAACTCTCCACAGGCCCGTTATCGGCACCCGGGAAATTTTAAAATTTCAGTGAATTCAGGCTATCAGCCGTTGATCTCGATCTTGCGCGGCTTCATCGCCTCAGGCACTTCACGCACCAGCTCGATGTGCAGCAAGCCGTTTTTCAGATCGGCCCCTTTCACCCGCACATAGTCGGCCAGCTGGAAGCGGCGCTCGAAACCACGTTCGGCAATCCCCTGATAGAGATAGTTGCGCTCGGTATCGGCCTGCTTGTTGCCCTTCACCGTCAACAGATTTTCCTGGAAGCTCAGCTCCAGCTCTTCCTGGGTAAAGCCCGCTACCGCCATGCTGATGCGGTAGTCGTTGTCACCCAACTGCTCGATGTTGTAGGGGGGGTAACCGGCATTGCCATTGCTGGCCGCAGATTCGATGAGATTGGCCAGACGATCGAAACCGATGGCAGAACGATAGAGCGGAGAAAAGTCGATAGAACGCATAGTATTACCCTCTTGTGAGCGATAACGGATTGTTTGCCCTCCTTATGGACGGGCGCCTGGTCGAAACCTCTGTCGAGCGTTCCGGCCTTGTTACCTATATAGGGGCTCACTTTTTCCTTTCAAGGGGATTTTTTCAAATTTTTTAAATGGCTGCGCCGATCTGTAGAACATCAACCTGTTGGCCCGATAGTGATGATAATCGACCCGTGGGCCACTGATGGCAACTCGCTCCGTCTCCCATAATTGGTTGCATATCCACCAGCCAACATGGAGCTATCCCATGAAGATTACCCAGGTTCGCAACGCCACCTTGCTGCTCGACTATGCCGGCACCCGCTTTCTGATCGACCCCATGCTCTCGGCCAAGGGGGCTTTCCCCGGCTTTGAGGGCACCGCCAACAGCCAGCTGCGCAATCCACTGGTCGAGCTGCCGCTGCCGATCGATGAGCTGGTCGATGTGGACGCCGTTATCGTCACCCACGACCATCCCGACCACTGGGATGACGCCGCCAGAGCGCTAATCCCCAAACATCTGCCGCTCTTGGTACAACACCAGAAAGATGCCGATGCCATTCGTGCCAGCGGCTTTGAGGATGTGCGCCTGCTGAGCGACCAGCCCGAGTTTGCTGGCATTCGCCTGCAGCAGACCGGTGGCCAGCACGGCAGCGACCAGTTGATGGCGGTACTGGGCGAGCGCATGGGAGAAGTGTGCGGCGTGGTCTTCTCCCACCCTGATGAGCAGTGCCTCTATCTGGCCGGTGATACCATCTGGCATCCCCGGGTCGAGCAAGCCCTGCAACAGCATCAACCCGAGATCATCATCCTCAACTGTGGCGATGCACAGGTGCCCGGGCTAGGTTCCATCATCATGGGCAAGGAGGATGTCGCCGCCGTTTATCAGGCCGCACCGCAAGCCACGCTGATCGCCAGCCATATGGAGGCGGTCAACCACGCAGTGCTGTCACGCCAAGAGCTGCGCGACTATCTGGCGGAACGGGGCATGATGGATCGGGTACGGGTGCCGCAAGATGGCGAGGCGATATCACTGTGACCCACAAAAGGGCCATGCCAGAGATGGCCCTTCGGCTTTCACTGCCGAACGCTTATGATGAGGGGTCTGCGCGCAGAGAGGAGCCAACACCATGACCACCCCGATCGTTGCCGTGGTGACCTTCGATCACTTCAGCCCTTTTCACTGCGCCGTCCCCTGTCTCATCTTCGGCGATATCCTGCCGGGCCAGCCACTGTTCGAGCTCAAGATCTGCTGCGGCGATGGCAACCCTCATTCACACTCAGCGCAAGGCTTCACCATTCAGGCTCCCCATGGGATGGAGGTGCTGACCGAGGCGGAGATCATCGTCATCCCCTTCTGGCACGACCCGGCCGCACGACCACCAGCACAGCTGCTCGATGCCCTGATTGCCGCCAGAGCCAGAGGTGCCCGGCTGGTCGGACTCTGCCTCGGCACCTATGTGCTCGCCTACGCCGGGCTGCTCAATGGTCACAAGGCATCGACCCACTGGGAGTACGAACAGGATTTCTGCCGCCGCTTTCCCTGCGTGCAGCTCGATACCAACGCCCTCTATGTGGATGACGAAGGGCTGGTCACCTCGGCAGGCACTGCCGCCGGGCTGGACTGCTGCCTCTATCTGGTACGCCAGTACCACGGCTCGGCCATCGCCAACAAGGTGGCGCGACGGCTGGTGATCCCGCCCCACCGGGAAGGGGGTCAGGCCCAGTTTATCGAGCAGCCGGTGCCCGCCTCCACCCGCGATGTCCGGATGAACCAGTTGCTGGACCACCTGCGTGCCCATCTGGCAGAGCCCCATACGCTGGACTCTCTGGCAGATCTCACCCTGATGAGTCGACGCACCTTTACTCGCCGTTTTCATCAGGCAACCGGCCTCTCGGTGGGTGAATGGCTGCTGGCGGAGCGGCTCAGGCGCAGTCAGGAGCTGCTGGAGGTAAGCGGCCATTCCATCGATCGCATCGCCGAGCTGGTCGGCTTCAAGAGTGCCACCTCCCTGCGCAACCACTTCCGCGCCCGCTTTGCCATATCCCCCAGCGAGTGGCGACGCTCTTTTCGTGGCCATAACTCCTGATGATGCCCGCTGTACCCGCTCACTCCGCTATGGCAGGCTAACCAGAGACCCCGAGGAGTCATACCATGTCCCGTTCCGAACGCCTGCTGACCCTGCTCCAGCTGCTGCGCGGCCACCGCTACGCCATCACAGGCGCGGAGCTGGCCAGCCAGCTTGGCATCAGCCTGCGCACCCTCTATCGGGATATCGCCACCCTGCAGGCGCAAGGTGCCCATATTGAGGGTGAACCGGGGATCGGCTATGTGTTGCGTCCTGGCTTCATGCTGCCGCCATTGATGTTCAGCGAAGAGGAGCTGGAATCGCTGGTGCTGGGGTCGCGTTGGGTCGTCGCCCACGGTGACGGTGCCTTGAGTGCATCGGCTAGCAGTGCGCTGGCCAAGATAGAAGCCGTGCTGCCCGCCGACTATCGCCTGCAGCTCCAGAGCAATGCCCTGCTGATCGGCACCTCCCGCAGCGACAGCCTCACCGATGAAGCCCCGCTGCGCAGTGCCATCCGCCAGCAACGCAAGGTGATCCTGGGCTATCGCGATCTCAAAGATGAGGCCTCTGAGCGTACCGTCTGGCCATTTGCCCTCGGCTACTTCGAACAGGTACGGGTACTGGTGGCCTGGTGCGAACTGCGTCAGGGCTTTCGCCACTTTCGGGTCGATCGCATCACCCGGATGCAGCAGCAAGATTGCCGCTATCCAAAAAGCAGAGAGAGCCTGCTGAAGGAGTGGCGCGCCACCCAGCAGATCCCACAGCCTAAATTCATTGCTGACAGAAACTGACAGCAGGTAGCGCCATGCTGACGGGGTCGGCGCCGATGCGCCATCTCATCAGCAAGGAGCATCACCATGTTAGTCCCCCAGTTCACCATCCTCTACGTTACCAATCCGACCCGCAGCGCGCTCTTCTACCGCGAATTGTTCGGGCGTGAACCAGTGGAGGAGTCACCTACCTTTGCCATGTTCGTGTTCGAATCGGGCGCCAGACTGGCACTCTGGTCCAGCGCCACAGTTGAACCTGCCGTGACCCAAACGGCCGGAGCGATGGAGCTGGCCTTCGCCCTCCCCGATGATGATGCCGTCGATCGCCTATCTGCCGAGTGGCTGGCGCGCGGGCTCACCCTGATCCAGGCGCCGACCAAGATGGAGTTTGGCTACACCTGCATGGCCCTCGATCCGGATGGCCATCGTCTGCGCCTCTACTGCCCGGCACCTGAGCTGAGGTAATCCGGTTCAATGTTCCACGTGGAACGACCCTATCCGATCGGCTGTGTTATCATCTGCGCGCATCATTTTATGGATAAACAATGACCACTCGACATAATCCACTCAAACTGTATCAGCCAGATAACTGCACAGCCGATGAACTGAGCGAGAAGCAGTTGGCACTTTTTGCCCTGCTGCAACTGCGTGAGCAGGAGTTTGGCTTCAACCCCAACGTCATCGTCCACTACCCGGAAGCGAGCTTTCTCGGTACTCCGCTCGATTATCTGGATCAGCTGATCGATGAACAACGGCAGCAGGGCCACCTCATTAATGAGGTGGTGATACTCACCACGTATCAGGAGCTCTATACCCCTCTAACTCAAAGCGGTTATCTGCACGAAGCCGTTCATATGCCCGCAGGCCCGGATCACACTGCAATATTCAGAGCGCATTGCGGTTCTCAGCCAGCAGGCAAAATCCTCTATATCGAAGCGGTCAACGAGCAGGATCCCAAAATCCGGCCGACCTTTGTCTTGATGCTGCATGATGAGAATGGTGAACTGCAGGGAGGTATGTCCGGGTCTATCTACTCCACAGACAATCGGCGATACGCCTATATCGGCACTGTGGTGGTGCAACCTGGGCAACCCGCAGGAACAGGCACCCTGCTCGCCAATACCGTGCTGGAGTACCTGACGCAGCAAGGGGTTTACGAGGTCAATCTCGGTACCCAGACCGCCGAGCCTTTCTATACCAAGCTGGGGTTCAGGGTCATCCACCACATAGTGCCAGCGTTGCGTCACCGCACGGCTAGCGATGGCGCAGTGCTAACCCACAATCTGGTCATCATGAGCAAAATGCTCTGATAAAGCAGACTACAGATGTAAAAAAGCCGCTCTTGTGAGCGGCTTTTTATTGCAATCAGCGAGTCTGATTAGACGTCGAGGTTGGCTACGCGCAGGGCGTTGGTCTCGATAAAGTCGCGACGTGGCTCTACTGCATCACCCATCAGGGTGGAGAAGAGCTGGTCGGCACCGACGGCGTCGTCGATGGTGACGCGCAGCATGCGACGGGCTTCCGGATCCATGGTGGTTTCCCACAGCTGGTCTGGGTTCATCTCGCCCAGCCCTTTGTAGCGCTGGATGTAGATGCCGCGTTTGCCTTCGCCCATCAGCCACTCGACCGCTTCGACGAAGCTGGAGACCGGCTTCACCTTCTCGCCACGCTTGATGTAACCACCTTCCTCGATCAGGTTGGCGATCTCCTTGCCCAGCGAGACCAGCTGACGGTACTCGGAGGATTGCAGGAAGTCGTAGCTGATCGGATATTCGCGGTCGACACCGTGCTGACGTACCACGGCATGCGGCACGAACAGGCGGCGCTCTTCATCGCGGCGAACCTGCATCTGATACTGGATACCCTGGTTGCTCTCGTTGAGCACGGCTTCCATACCCTGACACCAGGCCAGCAGATCGCTCTCGCTGTTCAGCAGCGCTTCGTTCAGCTCCGGCTGATAGATCAGCTGGGTCAGAACCGCTTCCGGCGCACGACGAGACATTCGGGTGATCAGGTGAGTCACCGAGCGATGCTGGTTGACCAGACGCTCCAGCGCCTCGCCACCGATGGCCGGGGCAGACTCGTTGACGTGCAGGGTCGCACCATCCAGCGCCATGGCGGTCTGGTATTGCAGCAGCGCATCTTCGTCTTTCAGATACTGCTCCTGCTTGCCCTTCTTCACCTTGTAGAGCGGCGGCTGGGCAATGTAGACATAGCCACGTTCGATGATTTCCGGCATCTGACGATAGAAGAAGGTCAGCAGCAGGGTTCGGATGTGCGCACCATCGACGTCCGCATCGGTCATGATGATGATGTTGTGATAACGCAGCTTGTCCGGGTTGTACTCGTCGCGACCGATACCGCAGCCCAGTGCGGTGATCAGGGTGCCCACCTCTTGCGAGGAGATCATCTTGTCGAAACGGGCCTTCTCCACGTTCAGGATCTTGCCCTTGAGCGGCAGAATGGCCTGGTTCTTACGGTTGCGACCCTGCTTGGCGGAACCGCCAGCAGAGTCCCCTTCCACTATGTAGAGTTCGGAGAGAGCCGGGTCTTTTTCCTGACAGTCAGCCAGCTTGCCGGGCAGACCGGCGATATCCAGCGCGCCTTTGCGGCGGGTCAGTTCGCGGGCCTTGCGGGCTGCTTCACGGGCACGGGCCGCATCGATGATCTTGTTGACCACGATCTTGGCATCGCCCGGGTTTTCCAGCAGGAAGTCGGCCAGCTTCTCACCCATCGCCTGCTCGACAGCAGTCTTCACTTCGGAAGAGACCAGCTTGTCCTTGGTCTGGGAGGAAAACTTGGGATCCGGCACCTTGACGGAGATAACGGCAATCAGACCTTCACGCACGTCATCACCGCTGGCGGCAGATTTGGCCTTCTTGCTGTAGTCCTCTTTCTCCATGTAGGAGTTGAGGGTACGGGTCAGCGCGGTACGGAAACCAACGAGGTGGGTACCACCATCGCGCTGCGGAATGTTGTTGGTGAAGCAGTAGACCCCTTCCTGATAGGCGTCATTCCACTGCATCGCGACTTCCACACCGATGCCATCCTGTTCGGTGGTGAAGTGGAACACCTTCGGGTGGATCGGGGTTTTGTTCTGGTTCAGGTACTCAACGAACGCCTTGATACCGCCTTCGTAGCAGAAGTGCGCCTCGCGGCCATCACGCTCATCCATCAGACGGATGGAAACGCCGGAGTTGAGGAAGGAGAGTTCGCGCAGGCGCTTGGCCAGGATCTCGTAGTGGAACAGGGTGTCGCTGAAGATAGTCGGGCTCGGCCAGAAGCGTACTTCGGTACCGGTGCCAGTGCTGTCACCGATCTGCTTGAGCGGAGCCTGCGGCTCACCCAGATGATAGGTCTGTTCGTAGACGTGGCCATTACGACGAATGGTCAGCAGCAGCTTGTCAGAGAGCGCGTTAACAACGGAGACGCCGACGCCGTGCAGACCACCGGAAACCTTGTAGGAGTTGTCATCGAACTTACCGCCAGCGTGCAGCACGGTCATGATGACTTCGGCAGCGGAGCGGCCCTCTTCCGGGTGAATATCGACCGGAATACCACGGCCGTTATCGCGCACGGAGACGGAGCCATCGGAATGGATCTTGACCTGAATATCGGAGCAGTAGCCAGCGAGCGCCTCGTCAATGGAGTTATCGACGACTTCGAACACCATGTGGTGCAGACCCGAGCCATCATCCGTATCGCCGATATACATCCCCGGGCGCTTGCGGACCGCATCCAGGCCCTTCAGCACCTTGATATTCGAGGAGTCGTAAGTATTTTCACTCATAGCTTACTCTCTGCCTTCTCTAACGTTTCGGAGATCTTGCCTTGTTCCACGTGGAACAACTTGCAGTCATTCGCATCCATCATGTCTGCGAGCTGACCGGTATCGATGGCGGTGATAAACACCTGGGACGCGCACTGCTTCAGCCTTGCGGCCAGGAGGCGACGCTTCTCGACATCCAGTTCAGAGGCAAAATCGTCAATTAAAAAAATACAGCCACGGCTGCTATGTTGATTCAAATAGAGCCCTTGGGCCAAGCGCATGGCACAAACCAGCAGCTTGAGCTGACCCCGGGACAAAATATCCTGAGCAGGCACCCCGTTCGCCTTGAGGCGAACATCGGCTTTCTGCGGACCGACACCGGTGTAGCCCAGCGCCCGATCCCGCTCAAACCCCGCCTCCAGCAGTTCGTTGAGGGGGGTATCTTTCTCCCAGCCCCGGAAAAAACCAAGACTGATATCGAATTCCGGCAGGAAATCCGCCGTCATATCCTTGATCAGGGGCGTAATGGCCTGACAATAACTGGCGCGAAAGCCTGCCAGTTCACCACCCAACCGCACCAGCTCCTGATCCCAGAACGCCAGCTGGCGATATTGGGTGCTCTGGCGCAGCAGCGCATTGCGCTGTTTCAGCAGCCGCCGCACCCGACCCCAGAGGGCGAAGAAGGTGGGTTCCTGATGAAACACCCCCCAATCGAGCCAGGCCCGACGAGCCTGCGGCCCCCCGGTCAGCAGATTGAAGCCATCCGGATGGATGAGTTGCACCGGCAGCAGTTCGGCCAGATCGGCCAATCGCTGCGCCTGTGCTCCGGCAATCTTGAGCTGGGTCTCGCCACTCTTGTCCTTGGCAAGACCGATAGGCACCTGACGCCCATCCAGTTCGCACTGGGCAAACAGGGTAAACGCCCTCTCCCCCTGGCGGATAACCCGCCCGGTCAGATGAGTGCGAAAGGAGCGCCCCAGACCAAGGTAGTGAATGGCTTCCAGCACGCTGGTCTTGCCGCTGCCATTGCACCCGACCAGAATATTGAGGCCGGGTGACAACGCGAGACTGGCTTGCTGGATATTGCGAAAGTCGCTGAGCTGGAGTTTGACCAGAGACACGACTAGATCCGCATCGGCATTACCACGTACTGAGCATCCTGATTTTCAAAATCCTCAATAATGGCGCTGCTGACGGAATCGCTCAGGCTAACCCGGATTTGCTCACATTTTAACGTATTCAGCACGTCCAGCACATAAGAGACGTTGAATCCGATCTCCATCTCGCCAGCAGCGTATTGTACGTCAAGCAGCTCTTCCGCTTCTTCCTGTTCCGGGTTGTTGGCGGTGATGCGCAGCAGGTTTTCCTGCAGATTGAGACGCACCCCACGGAATTTTTCGTTGGAGAGAATCGCAGCGCGGGCAAACGCCTGACGCAGATCCTCACGGCCGGCAATCAGGGCCTTGTCGCTGTTGCGCGGAATGACCCGACGCCAGTCCGGGAAACGGCCATCCACCAGCTTGGAGGTGAAGATGAAGCCGTCGAGAGCGGCACGCAAGTTGCTGCGACCGATCTGCAGTCGCACCGGCTTCTCTTCCGCTTCCAGCAGACGCACCAGCTCCAGCACCCCTTTGCGCGGCAGGATAACCTGATGATCGGGCAGCGATTCCCCCACTACCTCGCGGCGGCAGGTGGCCAGACGGTGACCGTCGGTCGCTACGGTACGCAGACCGTGACCTTCGCTCTCGAACAGCATGCCGTTCAGGTAGTAACGCACATCCTGGCTGGCCATGGAGAACTGGGTTGCGTCGATCAGCTTCTTCAGCTCCAGCTGGCTGATATCGAACTCGAGCACGGACTCCCAATCCTCGATGTTCGGATACTCGGTCGCCGGCAGGGTCGACAAATTGAAACGGGAACGGCCGGAACGGATGATCAGGCGATCGCCTTCGGTATTGAGACGGATCTCGGCGCCTTCCGGCAGACCACGGCAGATGTCCAGCAACTTGCGCGCCGGCACAGTGGTGCGGCCATCTTCACTGGCACCATTCAGATAGACCTGACCGATCATCTCTACTTCGAGATCGGTACCGGTCAGCGACAGCAGACCGTTGCTGACATCAAGCAGCACGTTGCCGAGGATCGGCAGGGTCGGTCGGCCACCCAGGGCACCGGACACCAGTTGCAGAGGACGTAACAGGGCCTCACGGCTAATTTCGAGCTGCATCTGTGCTCTCCGTTATCAGGAAGAAAGGGTACGGATCAGGTTGGAGTAGTCCTCCTTGATGTCGTGACTCTCCTCCTTCAGCTGCTCGATCTTGCGGCAGGCATGAAGAACGGTGGTATGGTCACGGCCACCAAAGGCATCACCTATCTCCGGCAAACTGTGATTGGTCAGCTCCTTGGCCAGAGCCATCGCCAGCTGGCGCGGGCGGGCCACGGAGCGGGAACGGCGCTTGGAGAGCAGATCCGCAAGCTTGATCTTGTAGTACTCCGCCACCGTCTTCTGGATATTGTCGATGGTGACCAGCTTCTCCTGCAACGCCAGCAGATCGCGCAGCGCTTCGCGTACGAAGTCGATATTGATGGCGCGACCGGTAAAGTTGGCGTTGGCGATTACCCGGTTGAGAGCCCCTTCCAGTTCACGGACGTTGGAGCGCAGCCGTTTGGCAATGAAGAAAGCCACTTCGTCCGGCAGGTGGATCTGGTTCTCGTCCGCCTTGCGCATCAGGATGGCGACGCGAGTCTCCAGCTCCGGCGGTTCGATCGCCACGGTCAGGCCCCAGCCGAAGCGGGACTTGAGGCGATCCTCGACACCGTTGATCTCTTTCGGATAGCGATCCGAGGTGAGGATGATCTGCTGGTTGCCTTCGAGCAAGGCGTTGAAGGTATGGAAGAACTCCTCCTGGGAGCGCTCCTTGTTGGCGAAGAACTGGATGTCATCGATGAGCAGGGCATCGACGCTGCGGTAGTAACGCTTGAACTCTTCAATGGCGTTGTTTTGCAGCGCTTTCACCATGTCCTGCACGAACCGCTCGGAGTGCATATAGATGACTTTCGCATCTTTTTTGCTCTCCTTGATGGCATTGCCAACGGCGTGCAGCAGGTGGGTTTTACCCAAACCGGTACCGCCATAGAGGAACAGCGGGTTGTAAGCGCCACCCGGATTGTCCGCCACCTGACGGGCCGCCGCACGAGCCAACTGGTTGGACTTACCCTCGACGAAATTCTCGAAGGTATAGTTCACGTTGGTGTTGCTCTTGTGATTCGGCTCGGGCTTGGTTTCGGGCTTGCTTTCCCAGCTCTTCTGCAAGTTATTCACAGGCGCAGCACCCTGCGCCGGCGCTCTGCTTGCAGCGACGGTGACGGGGTGGGGACGATTGCCAATATCAAAACGCAGGGCGGGGCCATCGACCCCGCAAAGTTCGTTAATGATGCCGTTCACCCGGATGAGGTACTTGTCTCGTACCCAGTCCAGAACGAAGCGATTCGGTGCATACAGGGTCAGAGTATTGTCACTCAACTCCGCTTGAAGCGGCCGGATCCACATGCTGAATTCTGCCGAGGGCAACTCATCTTGCAGCCGGTTAAGGCACTGCTGCCATAGCGAAGCAGTCACTCTAAACTCCTGTCGATTGATTAACTAAAGACCGGCTATTCTACGTTTTTAGCCGCCGGATCTCCAGCCGTGCCCCCACGGATCCAGCAAATAAGATCCTTGACTTTCAAGGATCCAGCGCCTCCGGATCATCTTTCATCCCCAAAGTTACCCACAGCTTGATCCACTGCTGCAACTGGCGGATCTCGTGCTGCACTCCTGTTATTTCATATAACCAAATGTCATTTATTTTTTAAATTTTATTCCAATAACATCAGCGCCAAAGCAGTTATTACAACTACAAATACAAGACATTTAGAGAGAGAACCCCCATGAAAACTTCCATCAAGCTTATTTCCGGCGCAGCCATCCTGTTAGCTACCCTGTCTGGTCAGGCCATCGCCCAGGAGACCATCAAGGTCGGCATGTCCGGCAAGTACTTCCCGTTCACTTTCGTCAAGCAGGACAAGCTGCAGGGCTTTGAAGTGGATATGTGGAACCAGATCGGCGAACGCACCGGCTACAAGGTCGAGTTCGTGACCGCCAGCTTCTCCGGCCTGTTCGGCATGCTGGAAACCGGCCGTGTCGATACCATCTCCAACCAGATCACCATCACCGACGAGCGCAAAGCGAAGTACGACTTTTCCCAGCCCTACGTCTATGACGGCGCCCAGATCGTGGTCCGTCAGGGCAACAACACCATCCACGGCATCAAGGATCTGGAAGGCAAGAAGGTCGCGGTCAACCTTGGCTCCAACTTTGAAGAGCTGCTGCGCAAGAACGATCCGAACCACAAGATCGATATCCGCACCTATGACTCCGCCTTCGAACAGGATGTCGCGCTGGGCCGCATCGACGCCTTCGTGATGGACCGCGTCTCCACCGCCCAGCTGATCAAGGAGTCCAAGCTGCCGCTGCAACAGGCTGGCGCACCGTTCGAAACCATCGAGAACGCCCTGCCCTTCCTGAAGACCCCAGAGAAGCAGGCGCTGCTGAAAAAGGTCGATGAGGCTCTGACCGCCATGCGCAAGGATGGCTCCCTGCGTCAAATCTCCGAGAAATGGTTCGCGTCCGACATCACCGACAAATAAATGATGCACTTCGATATCGAGTACACCCTGGGGCTGTTTCCCATCCTGCTCAAATATCTGGGCACCACGATGGAGATGGCCCTGTGGGGATTCGCGTTGGCACTCGTACTGTCGCTGGCCCTGGCGATAGTACGGGTCTTTCGCATCCCCGTGATCCACTGGCTGGCGATGCTATATATCTCGTTCTTTCGGGGTACACCGCTGCTCGTCCAGCTGTTCCTGCTCTATTACGGGCTGCCACAACTGTTCCACGTATTTTCCGGGATGGATGCCTTTACCGCCGCCATCATAGGTCTGACCCTCCACTTTGCCGCCTACATGGCCGAGTCGATCAGAGCGTCGATCCTGGGTATCCATAAAAGTCAGATGGAGGCGGCGCTCAGCATCGGCATGAGCCGGCTACAGGCGATGCAGCGGATCATTCTGCCGCAGGCGGCACGCATAGCCACCCCGTCGCTGATGAACTACTTCATCGACATGATCAAGAGCACCTCGCTGGCCTTTACCCTCGGTGTGGCCGAGATCATGGGCAAGGCGCAGATGGAAGCCTCCTCCTCCTTCAAGTTCTTCGAGAGCTTTATGGCGGTGGCGCTTATCTACTGGGTTGTGGTCATCTTCTTCACCCGCTTGCAGCACCTGCTGGAAATTCGTCTCAACCGTGCCTATTAAAGGAGGGCTCTCATGATCAAGCTAACCGGCCTCTCCAAGGCATATCACGGCAATCAGGTGCTCAACGGTATCGATCTGGAGGTAAAGAAGGGGGAGATAGTGGTCATTATCGGCCCCTCCGGCACCGGCAAGTCGACTCTGCTGCGCTGCCTGAACCTGCTGGAGACCCCGGATGCGGGTTCGCTTGCCATCGACGATCTGCAGCTCAATCTGGCAAATGCCAGCGAGCAGCAGGCCATCGAGCTGCGCAAGCGCGCCTCCTTCGTGTTCCAGAACTACGCCCTGTTTGCCAACAAGACGGCGCTGGACAACATCGCCGAAGGGCTGATCACTGTCTGGAAACAGCCAAAAGCGGAAGCCCGTGCTACCGCCCTCGGCATCCTTGAGGATATAGGTCTTGCCGACAAGCGGGACGCCTATCCGGCCTCCCTCTCCGGCGGCCAGCAGCAACGGGTAGGCATCGGTCGGGCCATGGCGGCCCACTCCAAGGTAATCCTGTTTGACGAGCCCACCTCGGCGCTCGATCCGGAATGGGTCGATGAAGTGCTCGGGCTGATGAAAAAGCTGGCTAGCCAGCACCAGACCATGGTGGTGGTGACCCACGAGATTGAATTCGCACGGGATGTGGCCGATAGGGTGATCTTCATGGAAGGTGGCCGGATCGTCGAGCAGGGCCCGCCGGATCAGATATTGGTCGATCCCAAGGATCCCCGTACCCGGGAGTTCTTGCGGAAAGTCCTTAAATAGCTCTCTCTTTGGCGGCCTGGCCGCCTTTTTTATTGAGGGATCCCTTGTTTAACCCCGGGTTGCCAGTATAATCCGGAGCCCTCGATCCTCTGGATCCTCACGCTCGGCAGTAGCCTTTTCAGGGCCACCGCAGGATGAGAGGGAACGGCGGATTGACTAAAAGCCGAACTCTGTTTAGAATTCGGCCTCTTTTGCTAGTCGTCACACGCTATAGCTGGCGCGTCGGCTAAGTGTGACAATCAAAACTGTACAGTAATACGGAATCGAATCATGAAACGTACTTTTCAACCGTCCAACCTGAAGCGCAAGCGCTCTCACGGTTTCCGCGCCCGCATGGCAACTGCCAACGGTCGTAAAGTTCTGGCCGCTCGTCGTGCCAAGGGTCGTGCCCGCCTGGTAGTCTAATGCCTACCCAGCACACCTTCTCTCGGGAGTTACGTCTGTTAACTCCCGAACACTTCAAACGCGTTTTCGCCGAGCCTGTCCGGGCCGCCTCTCCGCAGATTACTCTTCTCGCCTCTCCCAATTCGCTCGAACACCCTCGTCTTGGTCTCGCTGTGCCCAAAAAAGCACTCAAGCGTGCCGTTTGGCGTAACCGTGTCAAACGGGTGGTTCGGGAAAGTTTCCGCCTCAAACAACATCAGCTGCCCGCTATCGACATCGTGGTGATCGCCAAGGCCGGTGTGAAAGAGATGGATAACGAGGAACTGTTCAAGTTACTGGAAAAGCTATGGCGCACTCTGTCACGCCGTTGCAATGGGTAGCTATCAAACTGATACGTCTGTATCAGCTAATCATTAGTCCCCTGCTGGGGCCGCGCTGCCGTTTTACCCCGACTTGTTCCCAATTTGCGATAGAAGCAATCCGACTTCACGGTTTCATAAAAGGCGTTTGGTTAGCCAGCAAACGTCTATTAAAATGCCATCCCTTATCCGAGGGTGGTTATGACCCGGTTCCGCAACCAAAGCGAAGAAACTGAAGACTATGGAATCACAACGCAATCTACTCCTGATCGGTTTGCTGTTCGTGAGCTTTTTGCTCTGGCAACAGTGGGAGTCCGACAAGGCTCCCAAGCCGGCCCCGACTACCGTGGCCCAAACCGAACATTTCGTACCTGAAGCCGGTCAATCCGGTGATATTCCTCAGGTTTCCGAGCAAGCCAATGCGACTGCCGCACGCAAGCTGATCACCGTCTCCTCCGACGTGCTCAAGCTGACTCTGGATACCCAGGGTGGCGACATCGTCTCTGCTGAACTGCTGGCCCACAAGCTGGAAGAAGGCAAGGATCAACCGTTCGTACTGCTGACCAGCCAGCCTGAGCATCTTTATGTTGCCCAGAGCGGTCTGGTTGGTCGCGATGGTCCTGACAGCCAGGCCCAGGGTCGTCCCACCTATGAAGCCGCCCAGACCAGCTACCAGCTGGCCGATGGTCAGGATCAAGTCGTCGTACCGATGACCTGGACCGACAGCAAGGGCGTTGTCTTCACCAAGGAGTTCATCCTCAAGCGTGGTGACTATGCCGTTGGCGTCGACTACAAGATCGACAACAAATCCGCCGAGCCGGTACAGGTGCAGTTCTACGGTCAGCTGAAGCAGACCGTGGCGACTCCGAAAGACCAGCAAGGCCATGCCATGGTAGCCAGTGCTTACCGCGGCGGAGCCTTCTCCACTGAAGATACCCGCTACAAGAAGTACACCTTCGACGAGATGAAGGATGCCGACCTGAGCAAGACCACCAAGGGTGGTTGGGTCGCCATGCTGCAACACTACTTCGTCTCTGCTTGGGCTCCGAACGCAAACGATACCAACAGCTTCTACAGCCGTGTGATCCCGGGCAAAGGCCAGGCCATCATCGGTTACAAGGCACCGATGGTTGACGTGGCCGCCGGTCAACAGGCCGAAGTGACCAGCAAACTGTGGGTTGGTCCCAAGCTGCAAGACCAGATGGCCAAGGTGGCAAACCACCTCGACCTGACCGTCGATTACGGCTGGCTGTGGTTTATCGCCCAACCGCTGCACTGGCTGCTGACCGTGTTCCACGGTTTCGTCCAGAACTGGGGTGTGGCCATCATCATGCTGACCCTGCTGGTGCGCGGAATCATGTTCCCGCTGACCAAGGCCCAGTACACCTCCATGGCCAAGATGCGCATGCTGCAACCCAAGATTGCGGCCCTGCGCGAGCGCTTCGGCGACGATCGCCAGAAGATGTCTCAAGGCATGATGGAGCTGTACAAGAAGGAGAAGGTCAACCCGCTGGGTGGCTGTCTGCCGATCCTGGTTCAGATGCCCATCTTCATTGCCCTCTACTGGGCACTGATGGAGTCTGTTGAGCTGCGCCACGCGCCGTTCGCCCTGTGGATCACCGACCTGTCAGTGAAGGATCCCTTCTTCGTGCTGCCAATCCTCATGGGTGCCTCCATGTGGTATCTGCAGAAGATGAGCCCGACCACCGTGACCGACCCGATGCAGCAGAAAGTGATGCAGTTCATGCCGATCATCTTCACTTTCATGTTCCTCTGGTTCCCGGCAGGCCTGACTCTCTACTGGCTGGTGAGCAACGTTATCTCCATCACCCAGCAGACCATCATCTATCGTCAGCTGGAGAAGAAAGGCCTGCACACTCGCAACTGATGCGCAGCTAATCTTCCCGTGATGACAAAAGAGGCGGCCTTCTGGCCGCCTTTTTTATTACAATGTCTCCCACTACGTTTTCCTATCAGCGAACAAACGAGCCAAGCAAGATGACTACAGATACGATCGTGGCCCAGGCCACCGCCCCCGGCCGTGGTGGCGTCGGCATAGTCCGGGTATCCGGCCCCGCCGCCGAACAGGTTGCCGAGATAGTGCTCGGCAAGTGCCCGCGGGTACGCTACGCCGAATATCTGCCGTTCAGGGATGAGCAAGGCGAAGTACTGGATCAGGGCATAGCCCTGCTGTTCAAGGCCCCCAACAGCTTTACCGGCGAAGATGTGCTGGAGCTGCAGGGCCACGGCGGCCCCGTCATCATGGACATGCTGATCCGCCGGATTCTGCAAATTGAAGGGATCCGCCCTGCCCGCCCCGGCGAGTTCAGCGAGCGCGCCTTCATCAACGACAAGCTGGATCTGGCCCAGGCCGAGGCGATTGCCGACCTGATCGAAGCCTCCAACGAACAGGCTGCCCGCAGCGCCATGCACTCCCTGCAGGGGCAGTTCTCCAGCAAGATCCAGCAGCTGGTGGAAAACCTGACCCGGCTGCGCATCTATGTGGAAGCGGCCATCGACTTCCCGGACGAGGAGATCGACTTCCTCTCCGATGGCAAAGTGGCGGGCGACCTCTACGCCATCATGTCCGAGCTGGACGACGTGCGTGGTGAAGCCAAGCAGGGCGCCCTGCTGCGGGAAGGGATGAAGGTGGTGATCGCCGGTCGTCCCAACGCCGGCAAATCGAGCCTGCTCAACGCCCTGGCAGGCCGTGAGTCAGCCATCGTTACCGAGATTGCCGGTACCACCCGCGACGTGTTGCGCGAGCACATCCATCTCGATGGTATGCCGCTGCATATCATCGACACAGCCGGCCTGCGCGACACCCAAGACAAGGTGGAGCAGATCGGTATCGAGCGCGCCTGGGCCGAGATCGAACAGGCCGATCGGGTGCTGTTCATGGTGGATGGCACTACCACGGATGCGGTCGACCCGCGCGAAATCTGGCCAGAATTTGTTGATCGGTTGCCAAAAAACATCGGCCTCACCGTCATTCGCAACAAGGCCGACCTGACCGGCGAGGATCTGGCACCGAGCCAGGAGCAGGGCCACGCCGTCTATCGCATCTCCGCCAAGACCGAGCTGGGGCTGCCCGCCCTGCGCGAGCACCTGAAAGCCTGCATGGGCTTCCAGGGCAACACCGAAGGGGGCTTTATGGCCCGCCGTCGCCATCTGGATGCGCTGGAGCGCGCCGCCGAGCGCCTGCTGGTGGCCAAGGAGCAGCTGGAAGTGTTCGTGGCTGGCGAGCTGGTGGCCGAAGAGCTGCGCCTGGCGCAGGAGTCCCTCTCCGAGATTACCGGCGAATTCAGCTCCGACGATCTGCTGGGCCGCATCTTCTCCAGCTTCTGCATCGGCAAGTAAGCTGGTACCGCAGACAACAAAAAGCCCGGGTTCGTCCCGGGCTTTTTTGTGCATTTTTCGTCCACAAACCTAGAGGCGACGCAGGCACCACATGAAGTAAGCGCCCCCTAACCGCCGCTTTATATCGTGCAATAAAGGAAAATTCCCACCATTTCACATCCTCAAGCACTTGCTGAAAAAGAAGTAGAAAGAGCCCAGCCGCATTAAGATGCCATCGGGAAATGAAACCAAGGCTCCTGACAAGCCTCTTTTATTTCATCCGCTCAACAACGCCACTCGGCGAATCTTACAGAGACAAGATCCACAGCTATCTCTGAGTGGATCCATTATCCCCAAGCTTTATCCATATTTATCCACATCCTTTGGAGTTAGAATCCGGCTTCGCCTCTTTTCTCTGAATCAGGATCCATTCCATGGCAAAACTCAATATCGTCGTCGGTTCCATGCTGGGGGCCGCCGAATATGTCGCCGATCATGTGGCCAATCTGCTGGAACAGGCGGGTCACCAGACCCGGATCCACAACCCGGCCAAGCTGACCGAGGTACTGGATGAGCCCGGATCCATCCTGCTGGTGGTCACTTCCACCCATGGTGCCGGGGATGTGCCCGACAACCTGCAGCCCTTCGCCAAGGATCTTGCCGAGCAGCATCCGGATCTTAACTCACTGAAATATGGAGTGATCGCCCTTGGTGACAGCAGTTATGACACCTTTTGTCAGGGCGGCAAGACAGTGGATCGGCTGTTGGCCGAGTGCGGAGCCAGCCGGATCGGCGAACGACTCGACATCGATGTAACCCGTTACGAGATACCGGAAGATGCCGCAGAAGCCTGGATCCATAACTGGATGACCATGATCGCCTGATCACTCACGGGAGATCCGCAATAAAAGTGCGATCTCCCGACTTATCCCCAGATCGGCTATCCACCAGGTTATTAACAGCTGGATCTTGCCAAGTTGTTCTACACGGTTACCCACAGCAATCCATATAAATGTGCATAACTACAGGTTTAACCTCTGTAAAACCTATAGTTATCCTATGAATGAGATCTTGTGCAGGTTTGCACTGTGCATAAAAGTCAGGGTTGTCCCACGGTTCAAGGAGCCAGGATCCAAGCTTTTCCACAAGCTGGGATCGCCTTTAACTGAATGATCTTTATGATCAAAAAGTGCTTATCAACAGATCTGGCTGATCCTAATAAAAGATCCAGTAAAAGATCGATCTAAAGATCCTTAAGATCTATTTAGTGGATCCTCTCTTCATACTGAACGTTAAGTAGACGTTCCCCTCAGGGCGTGAAACAGATAGAATGTTCCGCCTTTTAGCCCAGGCAAATACAGATCTTCAGGCGTGCAGATCAAGGTGATCCCAATGCAATACCATGAACAATTTGATGTGATCGTCGTCGGTGGCGGTCATGCCGGAACCGAAGCAGCAACAGCGGCAGCCCGTATGGGCATGAATACCCTGTTGCTGACCCACAATATCGATACGCTGGGGCATATGTCCTGCAACCCGGCGATCGGCGGGATCGGCAAGGGACACCTGGTCAAGGAAGTTGACGCTCTCGGCGGGATCATGGCGCGTGCCATCGATCTTGGCGGGATCCAGTTCCGCACTCTCAACTCATCCAAAGGGCCGGCAGTACGCGCTACCCGCGCTCAGGCGGATCGCCTGCTTTACAAGGCTGTCGTGCGCCAGATGCTGGAGAACTACCCCAACCTGAAGATCTTCCAGCAAGCCTGTGACGATCTCATCATGGACGGGGATCGTGTTGCCGGTGTGGTGACCCAGAGCGGGATCCGCATTAGCGGCAAGACTGTGGTGCTGACCGTAGGCACCTTCCTGAATGGTTTGATCCATATCGGGATGGAGAACTACAAGGGCGGCCGTGCCGGGGATCCTCCCTCGATCGCCCTCGCCCAGCGCCTGCGCGAACTGCCGCTGCGCATCGATCGCCTCAAGACCGGCACACCGCCCCGTATCGATGCCCGCAGCGTCGATTTCTCCGTAATGCAGGAGCAGCACGGTGACGATCCACGTCCGGTATTCTCTTTCATCGGTGATGCCAGCCAGCATCCCCGTCAGGTGCCTTGCTACGTAACTCATACCAACGAGCGCACCCACGATGTGATCCGCAATAACCTGGATCGCAGCCCCATGTACGCCGGGGTGATCGAAGGGATCGGCCCGCGCTACTGCCCGTCGATCGAGGACAAGATCACCCGCTTTGCCGACAAGACTGCGCACCAGATCTTCGTCGAGCCGGAAGGACTGACCACCCACGAGCTTTACCCGAACGGGATCTCCACCAGCTTGCCGTTTGACGTGCAGGTGCAGATCGTTCGCTCCGTACGTGGCTTCGAGAATGCCCACATCACCCGCCCGGGTTATGCCATCGAGTACGATTTCTTCGATCCGCGGGATCTCAAGGCCAACATGGAGAGCAAGTGCATTCCAAACCTGTTCTTCGCTGGCCAGATCAACGGGACGACCGGTTACGAAGAGGCGGCGGCACAAGGCCTGATGGCTGGTCTGAACGCGGCCCTGCGTGCGCAGGACAAGGATCCCTGGAATCCGCGTCGGGATCAGGCCTACATGGGCGTGATGATGGACGATCTCTCCACCCTGGGTACCCGCGAGCCCTATCGCATGTTCACCAGTCGTGCCGAATATCGCCTGCTGCTGCGTGAAGACAACGCCGATATCCGCCTGACCACTATTGGTCGCGAGCTGGGTCTGGTGGATGACGAGCGCTGGAGCAAGTTCAACGCCAAGATGGAACAGGTAGAATTGGAGCGTCAGCGCATGCGCTCGACCTGGATCCACCCGCAGCATCCGTCACTGGAGGCGGTCAACGCCTTGGTCAACACCCCGCTGACGCGCGAACAGAGCCTGGAAGAGCTGCTGCGCCGTCCGGAAGTGACCTACGATGCCCTGATGACAATCGACGGGATCGGCCCTGCTGTGGCGGATCCTGCCGCTGCCGAGCAGGTGGAAATCCAGATCAAGTACGCCGGTTACATCGATCGTCAGCAGGACGAAGTTGAGAAGCAGCTGCGCAACGAGAACACCCTGTTGCCGCTGGATCTCGACTATCGCGATGTGAATGGCCTCTCCAACGAGGTGAAAGCCAAGCTC
This sequence comes from Aeromonas jandaei, assembly GCF_037890695.1. Taxonomy (NCBI): domain Bacteria; kingdom Pseudomonadati; phylum Pseudomonadota; class Gammaproteobacteria; order Aeromonadales; family Aeromonadaceae; genus Aeromonas; species Aeromonas jandaei. The sequence goes on from NZ_CP149571.1 coordinate 837,814, forward strand.
AACGATGCCAAGCCGCAGACCATCGGTCAGGCTTCCCGCATCTCCGGCATCACCCCGGCGGCCATCTCCATTCTGCTGGTGCACCTGAAAAAGCACGGCCTGCTGCGTAAAACCGCCTGAGGATTCTTACCGTTGGAAAATATGCTGGAAAGATTGAACGGCCTGCTCATGCAGGCCGGAATTGTTATCACTGATACCCAAAAGAGCCAACTGGTGCAGCTGGTCGAGTTGCTGCACAAGTGGAACAAGGCTTACAATCTCACCTCGGTTCGTGATCCGGACGCCATGCTGGTCAAGCATATCCTCGACAGTCTGGTGGTAAGCCCCCACTTGCACGGGGAGCGCTTCATCGATGTGGTGCTGGCCCGGCTTGCCTGGACTGCCGCTGGCCATCATCAACCCGGACAAGCAGTTCGTTCTGCTGGACAGTCTGGGTAAACGGATCAACTTCATCCGCCAGGTCATTCTGGAGCTGGGGTTGACCAATGTGACGCCGATCAAATCCCGGGTTGAAGAGTATCAACCCGAAGTCGGGTTTGATGGTGTACTCAGCAGAGCGTTCGCTTCGCTGGAGGACATGCTGAGCTGGTGTCACCACCTGCCGTCAGAACAGGGCAGCTTCCTCGCGCTCAAGGGACAATATCCCGCAGAGGAGCTGGCCCAGTTGCCTGCCAATATCCGTCTGGTAGCCTGTCATGAGTTACGGGTGCCGGAGCTGGAAGGCGAACGTCATCTGCTGGAATTCAAACATATCCAGCCCGAATAGGGTCGCAGTTTCATTTAGGGGATAGTGTGGGAAAAGTCATTGCCATAGCCAACCAGAAGGGTGGAGTGGGTAAAACCACCACCTGTGTGAACCTGGCCGCCTCCATGGCCGCCACCCGGCGCAAGGTGCTGGTGATCGATCTGGATCCGCAGGGCAATGCCACCATGGGCAGCGGCGTCGACAAGTACGAAGTCGAGCGCACCGCCTATGAGCTGCTGATCGAAGATGCCCCCATCAGCGAGGTGATCATCCCCGAAACTTCCGGTGGCTATCACCTGATTGCTGCCAACGCCGACGTGACCGCGGCCGAAATCCGCCTGATGGAGTTTTTCGCCCGCGAGATCCGCCTGCGCAATGCGCTGGCCTCGGTGCGGGACAAGTACGACTACGTCTTCATCGACTGTCCCCCTTCCCTCAACATGCTGACCGTGAATGCCATGGCCGCCGCCGACTCCGTGCTGGTGCCCATGCAGTGCGAATACTATGCGCTGGAGGGGCTCACCGCCCTGGTCGATACCATCAGCAAGCTGGCCGCCGTGGTCAATCCCGATCTCAAGATCGAAGGGGTGCTGCGTACCATGTACGATCACCGCAACCGGCTGGCCAATGATGTGTCCGATCAGCTAAAACAGCACTTCGGCGACAAGGTCTACCGCACCATCATTCCCCGCAACGTCAGACTGGCGGAGGCGCCGAGCTTCGGTGCGCCGGCCATGCACTATGACAAATCATCGGTGGGCGCCAAGGCCTACCTGGCTCTGGCTGGCGAGATCCTGCGCCGCCAGGAGCAGGAACGTCAGGCGACCATCGCAGACCGAGAGAGCGTATGACTCCGAAAAAACGTGGACTGGGCAAGGGGCTGGATGCTCTGCTCAGTACCAGTACGGCTGCCCGCCAGAAACAGGTGATGAGCGATCAACGTACCGAGCAGGCCATGGCCCCCACCAACCAGGGTGAGCTGCGCAAGCTGCCGGTCGAGTGGCTGCACTCGGGCAAGTACCAGCCGCGCAAGGACATGTCGCAGGATGCGCTGGAAGAGCTGGCCAACTCCATCCGCGCCCAGGGGGTGATCCAGCCCATCGTGGTGCGTCCGGTCGCCGAACACTCTTTTGAAATCATCGCTGGCGAACGGCGCTGGCGTGCGTCCCAGCTGGCCCGGCTTGAAGTGGTTCCCTGCATCGTCAAGGATGTACCTGACGAAGCTGCGGTGGCCATCGCGCTGATTGAGAACATCCAGCGCGAAGATCTCAACGCCATCGAAGAGGCGGTCGCCCTGCAGCGACTGCTGACCGAATTTGAACTCACCCACCAGCAGGTGGCCGAGGCGGTGGGCAAGTCCCGCACCACGGTGACCAACCTGTTGCGTCTCAACCAGCTCAACGATGACGTGAAGCGTTTCGTCGAGCATGGCGATCTCGACATGGGCCATGCCCGTGCCCTGCTGGCCCTGAGTGGCCAGGCCCAGTCCGAACTGGCCAAGCTGGTTGCCCAGAAAGGGCTGACTGTGCGTGATACCGAAAAGCTGGTGCAAAAGGCGCTGGAGCCGGCAAAAGCCAGGGTCGAACCGGTCCGCGATCCCCAGTTCGGTTACCTGGAGCGCCAGTTGGCTGAAAAAATTGGCAATCAGGTACAACTTCAGCCTGGCAAGCGGGATAGCGGAAAGTTAGTAATTAGTTACGAGAACTTGTCCGATTTGGACCGCATATTGGGCTATTTTGGCGTGTCGGAATCGTGATTTTTACGCTTTTTGTAGTAATAAAACATCCATTCCTTTTGATATGGGCATAACCCTGATTTTGCGCTGAAAGCCGCAAAAATTAAGGATTTTTGTCATATTGCAATAGTGGCCCTCAAGGGTATAATTTGACCGGCTTTTAGAGCTGTTAACATGGGGTCTTCGGATCCCGATTTTTTACAGTTCTGTAATGTTCAGGGGTAGGTTGGTGAAGCAGAAAATAGCCTTGGAAGGTTTGACACTGGCCTTGGTTATGCTCGTTTGTCAGCTGGTCCTGATCCTGGCGATGAGTGCCGTCTGGTATTACCTGACTGGTGCCAGCGCCGGTTATTCCGCCCTTTACGGAGGGGGGATGTACTGGGTTCCTCAGGCCTTGTTCACTCTCTGGGTACTGCGCCGCAAGGTAACGGCCGAGAGTGTGGGTCTGGTTCTGCGGGACTTTTATGGTGGGGCAGGGATTAAGCTCATTACTACAACAGGTCTATTCGCCCTGATGTTTGGTGCGGGAGTCGAGGTCGTTACCGTCTCGTTTTTCGCCACTTATATCCTCGCCCTCGTTGTACAGTGGATAGTCTCATTCACGCTTAACAACCACTATTAGGAAAACTCATGTCTGCAACCGGAGAAGTCCTGACTCCTCAGGGATATATCTCCCACCACCTGACCCACCTGCAAGTCGGGTCCGGGTTCTGGACGGTCAATATCGACTCAATGGTATTTTCCGTCGTGCTAGGCGCCCTGTTTATCCTGTTGTTCCGCAAAGTAGCCGTCAACGCTACCAGCGGGGTGCCGGGTAAGCTGCAGTGCTTTGTGGAGATGCTGGTCGAGTTTGTGAATGGTAACGTCAAAGACATCTTTCACGGTCGCAACAAGGTCATCGCACCTTTGGGGCTGACGGTGTTTGTCTGGATCTTCCTGATGAACCTGATGGATCTGATCCCTGTTGACTTTATCCCTCACGCTGCACAATTGATGGGTATTCCCTATCTGCGTGTGGTTCCCTCCGCTGACGTTAACATCACCATGTCCATGGCTTTGGGCGTGTTCTTCTTGATCCTGTACTACAGCATCAAGGTCAAGGGTATCGGCGGGTTTGTGAAGGAGCTGACTCTTCAGCCTTTCAATCACCCGGCTGCCATCCCGGTTAACCTCATCCTGGAAACTGTTACGCTGGTATCCAAACCGGTCTCTCTGGGTCTTCGACTGTTCGGCAACATGTATGCTGGCGAACTGATCTTTATCCTGATTGCGGGTTTGCTACCCTGGTGGTCACAGTGGATTCTGTCCGTGCCTTGGGCAATTTTCCACATCCTGATCATCACTTTGCAGGCATTCATCTTCATGGTTCTGACCATCGTCTATCTGTCGATGGCGCAGGAAGACCATTGATGATGCGACTCAAATAATCCTTTTTATACAATCAATTACATCTAAATAAATGGAGATCCTCATGGAAAACTTGAACATGGACCTGCTGTACATCGCTGCTGCAATGATGATGGGTCTGGCTGCTATCGGCGCTTCCATCGGTATCGGTATTCTGGGTGGTAAATTCCTGGAAGGTGCTGCTCGTCAACCTGACCTGATCCCTGTTTTGCGTACCCAGTTCTTCATCGTAATGGGTCTGGTCGATGCGATCCCGATGATCGCCGTTGGTCTGGGTCTGTACGTGATGTTTGCGGTTGCTGGCTAAGTCGTTACGACATCTCCAGGCATAACCCATTAACTAACTAAAGAGGACATCGGCTGTGAATATCAACGCCACCCTCCTCGGCCAAGCAATTGCTTTTTTCTTCTTCGTAGTGTTTTGCATGAAGTACGTGTGGCCGCCGTTGATTGCTGCCATCGAAGCCCGTCAGAAAGCTATTGCTGATGGTCTCTCTTCTGCTGAGCGTGCCAAGAAAGATCTGGATTTGGCCAAGGCCAACGCCGTCGATCAGCTGAAAGAAGCCAAGCTCCAGGCTGCTGAAATCATTGAACAGGCCAACAAACGCAAGGCCCAGATCATTGATGAGGCAACTGTCGGAGCCCAGTCTGAGCGGGAAAAAATCCTGGCTCAAGGCCGTGCCGAGATTGAAGCTGAACGTCATCGTGCCAAAGAAGAACTGCGCAAGCAGGTTGCTGCTCTTGCCATTGCTGGTGCAGAGAAGATCCTGGCGCGCCAAATCGACCAGGCTGCCAACAGCGACATCGTCGACAAACTGGTAGCAGAACTGTAACGGGAACGGGGCTATGTCTGAACTGACTACAATCGCTCGCCCCTACGCCAAGGCTGCTTTCGAGTTTGCCGTTGAGCACAAGGCGGTTGATCAGTGGCTGGGGATGCTCAGCTTCGCTGCGGAAGTAGCGAAGAACGAGACCATCCACTCCCTGGTAAACGGCTCTGTGGCTGCCGAAGAGCTGGCAAAACTGTTTGTCAGCATCTGCGGTGAGCAACTCGACGAGCATGGCCAGAACCTGATCCGGGTAATGGCTGAGAATGGTCGCTTGGGTGTGCTGCCGGCGGTCGTTGCCGAATTTGTGGTGTTCAAGGCTGAACTGGATAAAGAAGTTCAGGCTGACGTGACATCGGCGATTGCACTGACCGACCAGCAGAAAGCCAATATTCAGGCTTCTCTGGAACAACGTCTCGCGCGCAAAGTGAAGCTGAATTGCAGCATCGATGCGTCCTTGATGGCCGGGGTGCTCATCAAGGCCGGTGATCTGGTTATCGACGGAACTGTCCGCGGTAAGCTGGATCGCATGGCTGACGCGCTGCAATCTTGATTGGGGTATTAGAGCATGCAACTGAATTCCACTGAAATCGCCGAGCTGATCAAGCAGCGCATTGCGCAGTTTGATGTAAAGAGCGAAGCGCGTAACGAAGGTACCATCGTCTCTGTAAGCGACGGTATCATTCGTGTCCACGGCCTGGCCGATGCCATGCAGGGTGAGATGATCGAGCTGCCGGGCAACCGCTACGCTCTGGCATTGAACCTGGAGCGTGACTCCGTTGGTGCCGTAGTAATGGGTCCCTATGCCGATCTGGCCGAAGGGATGAAAGTAAAAGGTACTGGCCGCATTCTGGAAGTGCCGGTTGGTCGTGGTCTGTTGGGCCGGGTGGTCAACACCCTGGGTCAGCCTATCGACGGTAAAGGTCCGGTCGAGCACGATGGCTTCTCTCCGGTAGAAGTGATTGCCCCGGGCGTTATCGAGCGTAAGTCTGTTGACCAGCCTGTCCAGACCGGTCTGAAAGCCATCGATGCCATGATCCCTATCGGTCGTGGCCAGCGTGAGCTGATCATCGGTGACCGCCAGGTAGGTAAAACTGCCATCGCGATCGACACCATCATCAACCAGAAAGACTCCGGCATTAAGTGTGTCTACGTTGCGATTGGCCAGAAGGCCTCCACCATCGCCAACGTAGTGCGCAAGCTGGAAGAGCACGGTGCTCTGGCCAACACCATCGTGGTGGTTGCCTCTGCTTCCGAAGCTGCTGCCCTGCAGTATCTGGCTCCGTACTCCGGTTGCTCCATGGGTGAGTACTTCCGTGACCGCGGTGAAGATGCCCTGATCATTTATGATGACCTGTCCAAGCAGGCCGTTGCATATCGTCAGATCTCCCTGCTGCTGCGCCGTCCGCCAGGACGTGAAGCATTCCCGGGCGACGTATTCTATCTGCACTCCCGTCTGCTGGAGCGTGCTGCTCGCGTCAACGACGAGTACGTAGAGAAGTTCACCAAGGGTGAAGTGAAGGGCAAAACCGGTTCTCTGACCGCGCTGCCGATCATCGAAACCCAGGCTGGTGACGTATCCGCGTTCGTTCCGACCAACGTGATCTCCATCACCGATGGTCAGATCTTCCTGACTTCCCAGTCTTTCAACGCCGGTATTCGTCCTGCGGTTGATCCGGGTATCTCCGTATCCCGTGTGGGTGGTGCCGCCCAGACCAAGATCGTCAAGAAGCTGTCCGGTGGTATCCGTACCGCGCTGGCTCAGTACCGCGAACTTGCTGCGTTTGCCCAGTTCTCTTCCGACCTGGACGATGCGACTCGCAAGCAGCTGGACCACGGTCAGAAAGTGACCGAGCTGATGAAGCAGAAGCAGTACTCTCCGATGAGCGTTGCTCACCAGTCTCTGGTGCTGTTCGCCGCGGAAAAAGGCTATCTCTCCGATGTCGAGCTGAACAAGATCCTCGATTTCGAAGCCGCTCTGCTCTCTTTCGCCGATACCCAGCATGCCGAGCTGATGGCTGAAATCAATGCCAAGGCTGACTACAACGACGCGATCGTTGGCAAGCTGACTGCGTTGCTGGACAACTTCAAGGCAACCCAGACCTGGTAAGCGTGTGTGGCAGCGCAAGCTGCCACCTGATGGAGAGAAGAGATGGCCGGCGCAAAAGAGATACGTAACAAGATCGGGAGTGTGAAAAACACTCAGAAGATCACCAGCGCTATGGAAATGGTGGCAGCAAGCAAGATGCGCCGTGCGCAGGATCGCATGTCTGCCAGCCGTCCGTACGCTGAAACCATGCGCAAGGTGATCGGCCATATCGCTCAGGGGAACCTGGAATACAAGCACCCCTACCTCATCGAACGTGAGGTCAAGCGAGTGGGTTACATCGTCGTCTCCACCGACCGTGGCCTGTGTGGTGGTCTGAACATCAACCTGTTCAAGGCTGCCCTCAATGATATGAAGCAATGGAGCGCGAAAGGTGCCAAGGTTGACCTGGCTCTGATCGGCAACAAAGCCTCCAACTTCTTTGAACGGCACGGCGCCAAGGTGAAAGCTCACGTCGCAGGACTGGGCGATAACCCGAGCGTCAATGACCTGATTGGTTCAGTCAAGGTCATGCTGAAGGCTTACGACAACGGTGAGATTGACAAGCTGTATCTGGTGTACAACAAGTTCGTCAACACCATGGTGCAGCAACCACGGGTCGATCAACTGCTGCCTTTGCCCGTAACTGAAGACAGCAAGCTCGCCAAGAAACACCACTGGGATTACCTCTATGAGCCGGATCCCAAGAAGCTGCTGGATACCCTGCTGGTTCGTTATGTCGAATCTCAGGTTTACCAGGGTGTAGTGGAAAACTTGGCCAGTGAACAGGCAGCCCGAATGGTTGCCATGCAAGCCGCGACTGACAACGCCGGTAACCTGATTAACGATCTGCAACTGGTATACAACAAGGCCCGTCAGGCCAGTATTACCCAGGAGCTGACAGAGATCGTATCCGGTGCTGCTGCGGTGTAAGGCAAGGGTTATCAAAGGTTTAGAGGATTTGACATGAGTAACGGTTTCATCGTCCAAATCATCGGCGCTGTAGTGGACATCGAGTTCCCGCAGAATGCCGTGCCCCAGGTGTACGATGCACTGAAGGTCGTTAGCGAAGGTCAAGGCCAGGGTCTGGTGCTGGAAGTTCAGCAACAGATCGGTGGCGGCGTCGTTCGTTGCATCACCATGGGTTCCTCCGACGGTCTGCGTCGTGGGTTGGAAGTAATGAATAGCGGTAAATCCATCCAGGTTCCGGTCGGTACTGCGACTCTGGGTCGGATCATGAACGTACTGGGCGAGCCAATCGACGAGAAAGGCCCGATCGGTGAAGAAGAGAGCTGGTCAATCCACCGTGAAGCCCCCAGCTACGAAGATCAGTCCAACAGCACCGAGCTGCTGGAGACCGGCATCAAGGTTATCGACCTGGTATGTCCGTTCGCCAAGGGTGGTAAAGTGGGTCTGTTCGGTGGTGCCGGTGTAGGCAAAACCGTAAACATGATGGAGCTGATCCGTAACATCGCGATCGAGCACAGCGGTTACTCCGTGTTCGCCGGTGTAGGTGAGCGTACCCGTGAGGGTAACGACTTCTACCACGAGATGATGGAGTCCAACGTACTGGACAAAGTATCTCTGGTTTACGGTCAGATGAACGAGCCGCCCGGAAACCGTCTGCGCGTAGCGCTGACCGGCCTGACCATGGCCGAGAAGTTCCGTGACGAAGGTCGTGACGTGCTGTTCTTCGTGGACAACATCTACCGTTACACCCTGGCCGGTACTGAAGTATCCGCACTGCTGGGCCGTATGCCTTCCGCAGTAGGTTACCAGCCGACTCTGGCCGAGGAGATGGGTGTTCTGCAAGAACGTATCACCTCCACCAAGACCGGTTCCATCACCTCCGTACAGGCCGTTTACGTTCCTGCGGATGACTTGACTGACCCGTCTCCGGCGACCACCTTCGCCCACTTGGATGCGACCGTCGTACTGTCCCGTCAGATCGCGGCACTGGGTATCTACCCGGCCGTTGACCCGCTGGACTCTACTTCTCGTCAGCTGGATCCGCTGGTAGTTGGCAAAGAGCACTACGAGACCGCTCGTGGCGTTCAGACCGTACTGCAGCGCTACAAAGAGCTGAAGGACATCATCGCCATCCTGGGTATGGATGAACTGTCAGAAGAAGACAAACTGACCGTAGCCCGTGCCCGTAAGATCGAGCGTTTCCTGTCCCAGCCGTTCTTCGTAGCAGAAGTGTTTACCGGTTCTCCGGGTAAATACGTGCCGCTGAAAGAGACCATCCGTGGTTTCCAGGGCATCCTGAAAGGCGAGTATGACGATCTGCCCGAGCAGGCGTTCTACATGGTTGGTGGTATCGACGAAGTCGTCGAGAAATCCAAGAAACTGTAAGCCTCTACTGGAGGGCCCATGGCTGAGATGATCTCCTTTCACCTGGATGTGGTGAGCGCCGAAGGAAAACTGTTTTCCGGTCGCGTGCAATCCGCTCAGGTATCAGGCTCCGAAGGTGAGTTGGGTCTCCGCCACGGTCATGCTCCGTTGCTGACTGCCATCAAGCCGGGCCTGGTCCGCTTGGTGAAGCAGAATGGAACTGAAGAGGTGCTGTACATCTCCGGCGGTATGCTGGAAGTACAACCCGAAGCCGTGACCGTGCTGGCGGACACCGCGATTCGTGCCGATGACTTGGACGAGGCGAAAGCCCAGGAAGCCAAGCGCGCAGCCGAAGAGCGGATCCACAGCTCCCATGGCGATATGGACTACGCCCAGGCCGCTACCGAGCTGGCCAAGGCGATGGCTCAACTGCGAGTCATCGATATCGTCAAAAAGAATTACCGCTAATAACGGTGATGTAAAAAGCGACCTTCGGGTCGCTTTTTTTTTGCTCGTTGGATAGACTCCGCCGAGTATTTCCTCATGTTCCAAAGGTCAATTTATGTCCCTCAACGTCGTGATCCTGGCTGCGGGTAAAGGCACCCGCATGCGCTCTTCCCTGCCCAAGGTACTGCACCCGGTTGCCAACAAACCCATGGTCTCCCATGTGATCGATACCGCCCGTCAGGTCGGCGCCGAGCAGCTGCATCTGGTCTATGGCCATGGTGCCGAGCTGCTGAAAGAGCGGATCGTGGCGGCTGATGTCAACTGGGTGTTGCAAGCCCAGCAGCTGGGAACCGGTCACGCCGTCGCCCAGGCCACCCCGTTCTGGAAGGATGAGGACGACGTGCTGGTGCTCTACGGCGATACCCCGCTGATCCAGCCCGAGACCCTGCAGCGCTTGCTCGCCGCCAAAGCGGAAAACGGGATGGCACTGCTGACCGTGGTGCTGGACAACCCCACCGGCTATGGCCGCATCGTCCGTGAAAATGGTCAGGTGGTCGGCATCGTCGAGCAGAAAGATGCCAATGCCGAGCAGCTGGCGATCCGTGAGGTAAACACCGGCGTGCTGGTGGCCAATGGGGGCCAGTTGCGTCAATGGTTGTCTCGTCTCGACAACAAAAACGCTCAGGGCGAGTTCTATCTGACCGATGTGATCGCGATGGCTCACGGCGATAATTGCCCGATTGCCGCCGTTCATCCGGAGCGTGCCGCTGAGGTGGAAGGGGCCAATAATCGGGTTCAATTGGCCCAACTTGAGCGCAGCTATCAGCAGATGCAGGCCGAGAAGTTGATGATTGCAGGTGCAACCATGATCGACCCCGCACGCTTTGATTTGCGTGGGGTTTTGGAAATTGGTGAAGAGGTCGTTATTGATGCAAACGTCATCATTGAGGGCAAGGTGACTCTCGGCAATCACGTTCGTATCGGAGCCGGTTGCGTACTGAAAGATTGCGTCATTGGCGATCACACCGAGGTGAAGCCCTACTCGGTTATCGAGGGGGCACAGGTGGCAGATCAGTGCTCAGTGGGTCCGTTTACCCGCTTGCGCCCGGGGGCGGTTCTGGAGCAGGATGCGCACGTTGGCAACTTCGTCGAGATGAAGAAGGCCCGTCTGGGGGTAGGTTCCAAGTGTGGTCATCTGACCTATCTGGGTGATGCCGAGATCGGTGCCGGGGTGAATATCGGTGCCGGTACCATCACCTGCAATTACGACGGGGTCAACAAATTCCAGACCATCATCGAGGACGATGTGTTCGTCGGTTCTGATACCCAACTGGTAGCGCCTGTTCGCATCGGCAAGGGGGCCACCCTGGGTGCCGGCTCTACTATTACCAAGGACGTGGGTGAAAATGAACTCGTGATAACCCGGGTACCCCAGCGTCACATCAAGAACTGGGCTCGTCCGGCCAAGAAGAAGTGATGCCCGATCAATGAAATAGAACCGGCGCCTGATGGCGCCGGTTTTTTGCTTATGACTGATGGTCGGTGTCACTGCTCGATGGTTGGGGAGCTGCCCATGTGGTGGCGGGGGCGTTGTAGTCCATCACCTGATACCAGTCGAGCTTGCGGGTCAGCAGCATGATCAGCGCCAGGGTGGCGAACAGCAGCAGGGCGCCGAGCAGCAGAGCTATCTCTTCGGCCTGCAGCAGGCTGTAGAGAATGGCATAGACCAGCCCGAGCAGCGCAGCAAAGCCGATCCCCTGCTTCGGGCCACCCAGCACATGGCTGAGGTAGAAGCCGTTGAGCAGCACGCTGGCCAGCGCGGCCACCAGATAGGCCCAGCCAAAGCCGAGGTGTTCGGTCAGGGCCAGTAGCACCAGATAGAAGATGGCCTGCCCCATGCCCACCAGCGCGTACTGGATCGGGTGAGCCGCAGCCCCTTGAGCAGTTCGAACATGAAGAAGCTGATAAAGGTTAGGCCGATGAAGAGCAGGGCATATTTGGCCGCCCGTTCGTTGAGCTGATAGTGATCCACCGGTTGCACCAGACTGACGCTGAAGGTCGGCAACACACCCTCCCCACCATTCATCGCCCGATTGAAGCGGCTCTCCATATCGGTGGCGAACCAGCTGGTCTGCCAGCTGGCGTTGAACCCTTCCTGATTGAGGCTGCGACTGGCCGGCAGGAAGTCACCGATAAAGTTGGGGTGGGGCCAGTTGCCGCCCAGTTGCAGCTTGCTCTCCCGGCCGAGCGGCACCACTTCCAGCTCGTTCATCCCCTGCAGATTGAGCTCCAGATGGAAGGTGCCATCCTGTTGCGGCAGGCTGTCGAGAGGAGCATGGATCCCGGCCAGGGTGCTGCCGAGGCGAGCACCCGGGGCAAAGGGGGTGCGCTGCTTACCGAGCTGCAACTCGGGCACGCTGTTGATGCCGCGGGCATCGGAGAGCACCAGACTCAGGTAGGGTTTGCCTGCCACCAGCTCGTCATCCCCGGCGAGCGGCGCGCTCTCTTGTAGTTGAGCGGCTGTCGGCAAACGGCCGGAGAGGGAGAGCCGGGTCTGATAGACCTGCGCCTGATAGATGCCGAGCTTGCGCGGGGTCACCTCCATGGTGGCCTGCACGTCGAGCTGTTCCGGCAGCAGGTAGTGATAGGTCTGCTCCTGACGGACGAAGCGCTTGCCATCCTGCTCGACCGTCACCGAACGGGTATAGGGCTGCACAATAACCGGCCCCATCAGCCGCTGCGGGCCACTGCTGCTGGCCATGATGCTCTGGATCGCCTGATTGCGGTAAATCTGCCGCTCCCGGTTCAGCTCCATGATGGATTGCACCGGTACCATCAGCAGCAGGCTGAGCAACAGCAGCAGAAAGATCTTGTGGGTGAATATCTGTTTGACCATGACACGTCTCCTTGTTCTGTGGAGCGAGTCTGTCAGTCTGGCGTGAAGTGGTGATGGGCTTGTGTGAAGTGGCTGTGAACTGAGCAAAACGGCGCCATCAGGCGCCGTGGGATTGTTCAGGGGCGGGAGCGCACCAGCCGGGCGGCTTGCGCGAAGCGATCGGTATGGCCATCGATCAAGCCGTGGATAAAGTCGATGTAGTAGATAAGCTCCGGCATCTCCTCGATGGTGCTGGATGCCCAGTAGGGAGCGGCATTTTCCCCGTTGTCATGGATGTCCGGAAAGAAGTTGGGGTCTGTCATCGGCGCCCGGCAATCCTCGTCGAGCAGGGTGAAGAGCTCCTCGATGGTGGGGAGTCGCCACCCCTCGCCAAGACGGGCCGCTTCATCCTTGGCTTCAAGCAGCGTCAGCAGGGCCGGTGTGCCCACGCACCCTTTCCCTTCCTGCCACTCGCTGCCCAGACTGCACACCTGCCATTCGATCTGGTTGAGTCGATCATGGATGACAGCCCCCTGCCGGGTCAGGCGATCGGAGAGGTCGCAGGCGGCCAGCGCCATGCTGGCCGGAAGCCAGAGCAGCCACAGGAATAATTTCATTTTTGTCTCTTGTGCGGATGGCGGTCAGCCCGGTGTCGGCGGGCTGACCCTGATGATCGGAGCGGGTTGCGAAGCTTTGGCCTCCAGCCCTGTCGTCAGGTTATGTGGGGATCAGAGTTTCTTGAGTTGCGCGGGCAGGGCGGCCAGCACCTCTTCTTTCGCCTTGATCGAGGCGAATTGCTTGCCCGGTTTCTGCACCACGGTATGAACGAAAATGAGCTGCTTGCCCGGTTTGCTGGCCCAGCCGACGAACCAGCCGATCTGCTGATCGCGGTTGAGGCTGCCATCCAGCTTCTTCGGGTAGCCCATGCCGGTCTTGCCGTGGATCTGCCAGCCGTCGATCTCGCTCACCTTGAGGATATTGGCGGTGTATTGCAGGGTCTGCGCCGAGACCGGCAGCTTGCCGCTCACCATCTTGCCGAGGAAGCGGGCCTGCTCCTCCGGACTGATGGCGAGGCTGGAGCTGAGCCAGGCCTGAGTCAGACCGTCATGCTTGCCCGGATTGCCGGAGAGATCCCGGTTGCCGTAGTCGAAGCGGTCGACGTATTGCTGGAAGCGCTCCATCCCCAGCCATTCTGTGATCTGCTGGGAGAACCAGACCACCGAGTAGGTTTCCCAGCGGCGCGGGGTAGTGGTTTCGCGCCAGGCGGGCAGCCAGCCATCGTAGCTCGGTTTGTAGGGCAGCGCCGGATGTTCTTCATCCACCAGATAGCCGCTGTCGTAACCCATCAGCGCCAGCGGGATCTTGAAGGTGGACGCGGGCGGCAGCTGGCTGGAGCAGTCCCCTTCGCTGGAGAGGGTCTGACCGTTGCCGTCGGCATAGAGAAAACAGCCGCTGGCGGCAGAGGCCGGCACTGCATAGAGCAGACCGGTAGCCAGCAGGCCGGAAAGAAGCAGGCGAGACATGGGGCGATTCCTTGGGTTGATAAGTGAAAGAGCGGCAGGATAGCGCCGCTCTGTGTGGTGAATGTGAAGTGGCCGTTGCTAGATGAGCGGCAGCCAGAGTTCGGCGATGGCGCCACCTTCCGGCCGGTTGGCGAGGCTCAGATGGCCGCCATGCTGGTGGGCCACCTCATGGGCGAAACTGAGCCCAAGACCGCTGCTCTTGCCCTTGTCTGGGCGCGGCAGTGAGTAGAAGCGCTCGAAGATCCGTGGCAATGCGTAGTCGGGAATGCCGGGGCCGCTGTCGGTGACCCGAAAACAGTAGCCATCCTCCTGCTGGGTGCCGCTGAGAGTGACGCTGGAGCCTGCCGGTGAAAAGTCGATGGCGTTGTCCAGCAGGTTGCCGATGGCCTGCTCTACCAGCAGCGGGTCCCATTTTTGTTTCGGCGCGCTGGCCAGCTCGGCGACCAGCGCTACCTGCCGGCGCTGGGCGATAATCTGGCGGGCATCGAGCGCCCGCTTGCCGAGCCCGGCTGGCTCTACCGCTTGCCGATCCAGCCCCTGCCCCGACTCCAGCCGTGCCAGTTGCAGCATCCGCTCGATCAGCTGCTGCATGCGGGCACTCTCCTGATTGATGTTGCCGATAAAGCGCCTGGCCACCTCGGGGGGCGGCGTTTCGGCCAGGATCTCCCCTGCCCCGCGAATGGCCGCCAGCGGGCTCTTCAGCTCGTGGGTCAGGCTGTGGACATAGCCCTCGATATAGCTCTTGCCATCGAGCTGGTGGCGCATGGTTTCAAGGGCGTGGCCGAGCCGATCCAGTTCGACGGTGTGCAGTTGCGGCAGCGGCGCTGCTTCCCCCTTGCTGACCGATTCGGCGTAGTGCACCAGTTTGCCGATGGAGCGGTTGAGCCACCAAACCAGCAGACTGCCGATCAGCAGCGAGATGAACAGCATCTGGCCGGCGGCCTGCAGCAGTTCCCGTTCACCCCGCTCGATAGCGGGCATCAGGGTCCGATTGGGTTTGGCGACGGTGAGGGAGCCTATGATCTCTGTCCCCTCCCGCAGCGGTGCCGCCACATACATGGTAGAGCTGGCGGCATCGTCGGGATCGGTGCGGGTGCTGCGGGCGCCATACTGACCGCGCAGAGTGCGGTAGACATCGTTCCAGCGGGAATAATCCTTGCCCAGATCCGTGCCGTCGGAGTCGTAAATCACCATCCCCCGCCGATCCGTCACATAGATGCGGTACTCCGCCTGCTGTTTGAGGTGGCCGTCGATCATCGCATTGATGGGATTCTGGTTGAGACGGGCGAAGGCGCTGGCCAGCCGCCCGTTCATCATATTGCCCGCTTGCAGATCATCGAGCGCCAGCGGTGCCAGCAGCTGGGTCATGTCGACCAGAGTATCCTCGGTGGCGCTGCGCACCCCCGGTTTGATCTCCTCGACGAAGATCTCCAGCACGAACCAGGCGGCCAGCGCGAAGATCAGCAGCAGGCCGCACAGCAGTTGCAGTCCGAGTCTCATGCCAGCTCCAGGCTATAGCCCAGCCCGCGATGGGTGAGGATCAGGTTGGCTTCGGGGTCATGCTCACGCAGCTTGGCGCGGATGGTCTTGATGTGGGTATCGACGGTGCGATCCAGACTCTCTTCGGCATCCTGCCACACCAGATCCATCAGCTGCTGGCGGGAGTAGACCCGGCCCGGCGCCTGCATCAGGGTCTTGAGCAGCAGATATTCGTAACGGGTGAGGGCCAGCGGTTGACCGCGAAAGTGAATACGGGCTCGCTCCTCATCCAGTGCCAGTAGCGGGGCTGGCTGGGCCGAGGGCTGGCTGCGGCGCAGGATGACCCGCACCCGGGCACACACCTCCCGCGGCGAGAAGGGTTTGGCCACATAGTCGTCGGCGCCGATCTCCAGCCCGATCAGCCGATCAATCTCCTCGCTGCGGGCGGTGAGGAACATCAGGGGAGTGTCGGTCAGCGTTCTGACCTGCTTGCAGAGCTCGAAACCGCTGATGTCGGGCAGCCCCACATCGAGGATCAGAAAGTCGGGCCGGCTCTGGGCCAACCGGCTCAGCAGCTGCTGGCCCAGAGTGAACCACTCCACCTCGAAGCCATCGGTCTGCAGGGCATAAATCAGGGTGTCGGCGATGCTGGCTTCATCTTCCACCAGCCAGATAACTCTCTTTTGCATGGCATCCTCGTCGCAAATCGGCTCCTCATTCTGGCATTGAAGCAAAGCGGATCCTATTTGCTGTTTTATTTTTCCAAAAAAGGCGCTAACATTTCGATGTTCTTTCGAATCGAAACTTAAAAATGACCAAACGTAATACTCAGCAGCGCCGTCACACCATAGTCACCCTGGTACAAGAGCAGGGGGAAGTGAGCGTCGACGCCCTCGCCAAGCACTTTTCTACCTCTGAAGTGACCATCCGTAAAGATCTGGCCGTGCTGGAGACCGGTGGTCTGCTGTTGCGTCGCTACGGTGGCGCCATTCCCCTTCCCTCCGAGATGGTGGTGGAGTCGAACCCCGAACAAATTTCGAATCGAAAGTTAGCGATTGCCCGTGCGGCAGCCGAACGGCTGCGTGATCACAACCGCGTCATCATCGACAGCGGCAGCACCACCAGCGCCATGATCCCGCTGCTTGGCAACAAGCGCGGCCTCATCGTGATGACCAACTCCCTCAACGTGGCGGGCGCCCTGCGCGAGCTGGAGAACGAACCCACCCTGCTGATGACCGGCGGTACCTGGGATCCCCACTCCGAATCCTTTCAGGGTCAGGTGGCGGAGCAGGTGCTGCGCTCCTACGATTTCGACCAGCTCTTTATCGGGGCTGACGGCATCGACCCGGATCGCGGTACCACTACCTTCAACGAGCTGGTGGGCTTGTCGCGCGTCATGGCCGAGGTGTCGCGGGAGGTCATCGTCATGGTCGAGTCGGAGAAGATCGGCCGCAAGATCCCTAATCTCGAACTGCCCTGGTCAAGCATCCACACCCTGGTGACCGACGAGGGGCTGGCCAGCGAGGCCAGAGAACAGATTCAAGCCCAAGGGGTGACGCTTATCTGCGCCCCGGTCACTTGCTGACATCGAGCTCTGAACCATCCAACCGAATTTACGATTTGCATCTCAAGGAGAAGTGTATGTGTGGCATCGTCGGGGCTGTTGCCCAACGTGATGTGGCTGAAATTCTGGTAGAGGGGCTGCGTCGCCTCGAGTACCGCGGTTACGACTCCGCCGGTGTGGCGGTGTTCAGCGCCAGCCAGCCGCTGCAGCGGGTACGTCGTCTGGGCAAGGTGGCCGAGCTGGCCAAGGCGCTCGACGAGCAGTCCGTCCACGGTGGTACCGGCATCGCCCACACCCGTTGGGCAACCCATGGCGAGCCCTCAGAGCGCAACGCCCACCCCCATGTCTCCGACCATATCGTGGTGGTACACAACGGTATCATCGAGAACCACGAAGAGCTGCGTGAAACCCTCAAGGGGCTGGGCTACGAGTTCAACTCGGATACCGATACCGAGGTGATCGCTCATCTGGTGCATCACGAGCTGAAAACCGCCGACTCCCTGCTGGCTGCCATGCAAAAGGCGGTGAAGCAGCTGCGCGGTGCTTACGGTACCGTGGTGATGGACAGCCGCGACGACAGCCGCGTGGTCGTTGCCCGCTCCGGCTCACCGCTGGTGATTGGCCGCGGTATCGGCGAGAACTTTATCGCTTCTGACCAGCTGGCCCTGCTGCCGGTAACCCGTCGCTTCATCTTCCTGGAAGAGGGTGATGTGGCCGAAGTGACTCGCCGCGACGTGCACATTTTCGACGTAAGCGGCAATCCGGTTGAGCGTGAGGAGAAAGAGTCCGATATCTCCCACGATGCCGGTGACAAGGGAGAATATCGCCACTACATGCTCAAGGAGATCCACGAGCAGCCCAAAGCGATCACCAACACTCTGGAAGGGCGTCTGGGCAGCGATCACGTAGTGGTCGAATCGTTCGGCAACGGCGCGCGCGCCATCTTCGAAAAGGTGGAGCATGTACAGATCGTCGCTTGCGGTACCTCCTACCACTCCGGCATGGTCGCCCGCTACTGGTTTGAAGAGATTGCCGGCGTCTCCTGCGATGTGGAGATCGCCTCCGAATTCCGCTATCGCAAATCCGTGGTGCGTCCCAACAGCCTGCTGATCACCCTCTCCCAGAGCGGTGAGACCGCCGATACCCTGGCCGCTCTGCGTCTGGCCAAGGAGTCCGGCTATATGAGCTCGCTGGCTATCTGCAACGTACCGGGCTCCTCGCTGGTGCGTGAATCGGCGCTGGCCTTTATGACCCGTGCCGGTGCCGAGATCGGTGTGGCCTCCACCAAGGCATTCACCACCCAGCTGGCTGGCCTGCTGATGCTGGTGGCATCTGTCGGTCACTGCCGCGGCAACCTGAGTGCGGCCGCCGAGGCCGAGCTGGTCAAGGCGCTCCACGCCCTGCCCCAGCGCATTAAAGAGAGCCTGGCGCTGGCCAAGCAGATCGAGACGCTGGCCGAAGAGTTTGCCGACAAGCAGCACAGCCTGTTCCTCGGCCGTGGCAGTCAGTACCCCATCGCCATGGAAGGTGCGCTCAAGCTGAAAGAGATCTCCTACATCCACGCCGAAGCCTATGCCGCAGGCGAACTGAAGCACGGCCCGCTGGCGCTGATCGATGCCGAGATGCCCATCATTGTGGTGGCGCCGAACAACGATCTGCTGGAGAAGCTCAAGTCCAACGTGGAAGAGGTGCGTGCCCGCGGCGGTATCCTCTACGTCTTCGCCGATGCCGATACCGGCTTCAAGAGCGACGAGACCATGCGAGTCATGAATCTCAACCATGTGGAAGAGGTGATCGCGCCGATCGTTTATACCGTGCCGCTGCAGCTGCTCTCCTACCACGTTGCCCTCATCAAGGGCACCGACGTGGATCAGCCGCGCAACCTGGCAAAATCGGTGACGGTCGAGTAAGTCGCTGTCAGAGATAAAAAAAGAGCCGCAATTGCGGCTCTTTTTGTTACTGGCCTCCGCTCAGGAGAGGCGCAGGTTGGTGATGGTCACCTCGTCGAGGGAGGGCACTATGATGCCGCTGGTGATCCCCTTGGCGATGGCCTGACTGCGGTTCTTCGAGTCGGTCTTGTTGGTCACCTGATTGAGATGGAAGTTCACCGTCCGTTCGCTGATGCCGAGGATGGTGGCGATCTCCCAGGAGGTTTTGCCCTCGCTGGCCCAGAACAGGCACTCCTTTTCCCGATCCGACAGCTCGGTCAGGTATCTCATCAAATCGGGGCGGCTTTTGATCAGCTGCAGCGCCGAGTTGAAGATATAGCTGGCGCAAAACGACAGCAGGGGAACGTTTTCAAACATCAGGTCAGTGTTGGATTTGTCCTTGGTGATGAATGAGAGAATTCCGTGCTCTCCCTGCGGGGTGTGGAGCGGGAAGGATACGCCGTTGCGCACCCCGAAATCGGCAGCCAGATTCATCACGTCGCGGCTGGCGCTGGGCAGCCAGGGCGAGTCGCAGTCGAGTTTGTTCCAGAAGATCGGTTGCGTCTGTTTCAGCCCCAGATAGACCACCGGATCCTGGGTCAGATACTGGTTTTCGCTGTAGGCATCGAACCAGCTGGTCGGACAGTTGTTGAACAGTGCCACGTGGGATTTTTGCATGCTGATGGGGAAAATAATCAGCAGCCGGAAGTAATCAAAGCCCATTTGATGACTAAAGCGCTCCAGCAGCTGCTGGATATCGCTGGTTTTTGTTGCCTTGGTGAACTTGTCGATGTGTTCCCAGATAGCATCGTTGAGCATGACTTTCTCCTTTTTCGATCTCTATCACACTGATCGAAAAGATTTTTCTCGTTATTTATGTTTTTTTGAGATGGCACTCGATGCCATTTATCCGTGCGTGTCTAAAAATTATCCTGTTTTTGTGCATAAAGGCCAAGAAAATCCTCTCGTTGCCAGCCCGCACGCCATTTGAGATAATGATAATAGTTATCATTAATAAGACGTGATTCCATGAACAAGTTATGGGGTGTGGCACTGTTGCCACTGTCAGTCCACTTTGCTGCGGTCGGTGACGAGCTGGTTGCTCCCGCCCTCAAGAACA
This sequence comes from Aeromonas jandaei, assembly GCF_037890695.1. NCBI lineage: Bacteria > Pseudomonadati > Pseudomonadota > Gammaproteobacteria > Aeromonadales > Aeromonadaceae > Aeromonas > Aeromonas jandaei. The sequence continues at coordinate 857,884 of NZ_CP149571.1, forward strand.
GCATAGCCGCCGGGAAAGCTTCCCAGCAGCGGGTGGAAAAAGCCGCCGATGCCGCCGTTGCCGCACGACTGGAGCTGCAAAATGCCCAGCTGCAACTGCGTGACCTCGAAGCCTACAACCGCTACATGCAATCTCTGGTGGCCGATCAGCAAAATGAGCTGGGAAAATTGAGCCAGCAGCTGGAGGCGGTGCAAGAGACCCGTCAGGGCTTGATCCCGCTGATGCTGCAGATGCAGGCCGATCTGGAACAGCTGGTGCAAAACGACATCCCGCTGCGCAAGGAAGATCGTCTGGCGCGGGTTGAACAGTTGAAAGCGACCCTGGCCCGTGCGGACGTGAGCGAGGCGGAGAAATTCCGCCAGTTGCTGCAGGCCTATCAGATCGAAGCCGAATATGGCAGTCGGATGGATAGCTATTCCGCCGAGCTGGAGCTGGATGGTGCCCCGCGTCGGGTTGATGTGCTGGCACTGGGTCGGGTCTCCCTGCTGGCGATGACTGCCGATCGCAGTCAGGCATGGCGCTGGTCTGCCGAAGCGAAGCAGTGGCAAGCCCTCGATAGCCAGTGGCTCTCCCCTATCGCCGAGGCGATGGATGTGGCCGGCGACAAGAAAGTTCCCCAGTTGCTCAATGTCCCCCTCTCTGTCAGCCGCAGTCAGGAGGCCCAATCATGAGAGTCACCATGAAGTGGTTTCCCCTCCTTATTGCCCTCTCCTGCGGTGCCAATGCCACTGTCGCCAATGATGAGTGGCAGCAGCAGGAACAGGCTCGCGAACAGCAGGCTCAACAAGATCTGGCATCTGTTTCCAAAGAGCTGAACAGTGCCCGCGCCAAATTGGCCGAGGCCCAGCGCCTGAGCAAGGAGCTGGCCGGCAAGTTCGCCAGCAACGAGAAGCAGCTGACTGAGCTGAACGCCCAGTGGGAGCAAGCCTCCGGCGACATGAACGAGATCTTCGCGGTCACCCGTCAGGGGGCCAGCGATGCAGTCAAGCTGCTGAGCGAATCCGCCGTCGAGGGTCAGTACCCTGAGCGTCTCGCCCCGCTGAAAGCCATGGCACAGGATAAACAGGTGCCGGATCGCGCCGCCCTCGCCCTGCTGCCCGCCACTCTGCTGCAGGAGATCCGCGAATCTGGCCGGATTGCCCAATTCAACGGCAAGGTGCTCGATGCCCAGGGGGCTGCCAGCGAGCAGTCGCTGACCCGGGTTGGCAGTTTTGCCCTGCTGGGGAGCGAAGGCTTCCTGCAACCGACCGCCGAAGGCTTGAGCCCGGTACTGGGTCTGCCCGGTAGCGTACTCTCTGCCGTTGCTGATTATCAGGGTCAGGAAGGGGAAGCGCTGCCGCTGGATCCTTCTCATGGCACTCTGCTGGCGATGCTGGCGCAGGCGCCCACCTTCTGGCAACAGGTACAGCAAGGTGGTCAGGTCGGCGCCATTATCGTGCTGCTGGCTGCTATCGGTCTGGGAATTGCTGCGGTACGGCTGTGGAGCCTCTCCCGTGAACTGGGTCGGGTTCGTCGCCAGCTCAAGAGCGGCGAGTATCACGCTGACAACGCCCTCGGTCGGGTGCTGACGGTGGCGGACAAACACCCCGAGCTGAGCATGGAGACCCTCGAACTGCGTCTTGATGAGGCGATCCTGCAGGAGACTCCTCGCATGGAGCGCGGCATCGGAATGGTCAAGGTGATCGCGGCCATAGCCCCCATGTTGGGCCTGCTCGGTACCGTGACCGGGATGATCGGTACCTTCCAGGCCATCACCCAGTTTGGCACCGGCGATCCCAAGATCATGGCGGGTGGCATATCTATGGCGCTGGTCACCACGGTACAGGGACTGGTGGCTGCCATTCCGCTGATCCTGGCCCACAGCCTGCTGCAATCGCGCTTCACCGAGCTCTCCAATGTACTGGAGCAGCAGGTGGCCGGCATTCTGGCCGAGCGCGCCGAGAGCAATAACAACGGGATGGAGCGAGCCGCATGATGCTCGACATCTGGCAACAGCTGCAGAGCTTCATGGGCCGTGGCGGTCCGGTGCTCTGGGTCATTCTGGCCCTGCTGGTGCTGATGTGGATTTTGATGATCGAGCGGCTGCTCTACCTCAATCTGGGTTTCGGCCCCTTGCAGCAACAGCTGCTTGGCCGCTGGCAAGCCCGCAGCGAGCGCCACAGTTGGCACGCCCGGGCAATCCGCAGCCGCTGGCTGGCGCAGGCCGAGCTGGAACTGAACCGTCATCTGATCTTCATCCGCACCCTGGTGGTGCTCTGCCCCATGCTGGGGTTGCTGGGCACTGTGACCGGCATGATCGGTGTATTCGATGCGTTGGCCGCGGCCAACCGCTTTAACCCGGAGAGCATGGCGGGCGGGATCTCCCGCGCCACCATCCCCACCATGGCAGGCATGGTGGTGGCGCTCTCCGGCGTGTTGTTACTCAGTCGGCTCGAGAGTCAGGCCAAGCGTGCGTTGGCCAAGACCCGGGACGGCCTGCGAGAAGAGAAGGTAATGCAATGAGACGGCAATCCAAACGCCAGCGTGACGAAGTGCAGATCGACATGACCCCCATGCTGGATATCGTGTTCATCATGCTGATCTTCTTTATTGTTACCACCTCCTTCGTGCGTGAAGCCGGGCTCGAGGTACACAGACCTCAGGCCACTCAGGCCAAGGCGCAGAAATCCTCCAGCATCATGCTGGCGATCGGGGCTCAGGGTCAGATCTTCCTCGACCGCAAGCAGATCGATGTGGAACGGGTACAGGCCACTATCGCCCGCCTGCTGGCGGAGCAACCCGATGCCAGCCTGGTGATCCAGGCCGATGAGCGAGTGCCCCACGGCAAGGTGGTGCGGGTGATGGATGAGGCCAAGGCGGCGGGTATCGCCAATATCGCTGTGGCGGTGGCGCCGAAATGAAATACAAGCTGATGAGCCTGGGGCTGGGGATTGCCCTCAGTCTGGGCATCCTGCTGTTTATGGCCACACTGGTTGAACCGCCCCGGGGCGAGAAGCTGGCGAGCGAGCAGAAGCCCATTGTCATCAATATGCAGAACGAGGTGACCGAGGTGCAGGTGCGCGAGCGTCCGGTGCCGCAGGAGCCCGAGCCTCTGCCAGAGCCTCCTGCCGCATTGGCCTCGACACCGCTGCCGATGCCCGCAGCGGCCCCCTTGGCGGCCGTTGAGCCGAGTCTGGATCTGGTATCCAGCCTCAGCGCTGTGCAGGTTTATGCCCCCGGTGTGGCGACCAGTACCGCGCCGGTATTGAGTGGCAACTACCACGGCCAGCAGCAGGGGGCGGGCATTGGCGTCGGTGACATGCTGATGCCGCTGCAACGGATCGAGCCGGTCTACCCCTATCGTGCCCAGCAGTCAGGGATCGAAGGATTCGTCACCCTGCGTTTTAGCGTGAATGCTGAAGGTGGTGTGCAGGATGTCGAGGTGATTGAGGCTAAGCCCAAGCGACAGTTCGAGCGGGCGGCAATTCAGGCGATCAACAAGTGGCGCTATCAGCCGAGACCGGGCGCCACCGACAAGCTGGTGCAAGTCATCACGCTCAAATTCAAACTGGAGTCATAACTATGTTGCGGATCTGGATCTGTCTGCTGGCCCTGGTTGGCCAAGCCTGTCTGGCGATGGAGGTCAGCCCTCACTTCTCCCGTCAGCTTGAACCCGTGATGAAGCTCTATCAGTCTGGTCAGTGGCAACAAGCCCAGAGCAAGGCATCCGGTCTCAAGCCAAATAGCGATGCCGAACGTGCCTGGCTGGCGCAGTTGCAAGCCTCGCTGGCAGCCAATCTGCAACAGACCACCCAGGCGAGCCGTTATGTCGAACAGGCCCTTGCCTATAAAGAGTGGCCCGAGCAACAACAGCTCCAGCTGCTGCGACTGCGCGGCGATATTCAGGCCCAGCAATCCAACTGGTCTGGTGCCATCGCCAGCTACAAGGCGGCGCTGGCGCTCAAGCAAGACGATGCACTGCGCCTGCGTCTGGCCGGCCTCTATTACCACAACAAGCAGTACGGTGACGCCGCCAGCCAGAGTGAACAGTTGTTGAAAAAGGGTTGGCAGAAGCAGGCTGCCATCATTCGTCTCTCCGCCCTCACCGCTCAGCAACGTTATGGCGTGGCGGCCGATCAGGCGGCCGAGCTGATCAGCCACGAACCCAAAGAGAGCAAATGGTGGCAGCAGGCGGTGTCGCTCAACCTCTCTGCCAAACGGGGTGATCAGGCGTTGGCATTGCTGCAGACCGCCATCGACAAAAAACTGATGGATGACGCGTCTGCCCGCAATCAGCTGATCCGCCTCTATGCCTGGCAAGGGCTGCCTTATCGTGGGGCCCGTCTGCTTGAAGCGGCCATGACCAAGGGACAGATGAAGCAAAGTGCTGAAAATCGCCAACTGCTGGCCCAATTGTGGGAAGGTGCCCGGGAGTGGTCACAAGCGGTCGATAGCTGGCAACAGCTGGCCAACCAGCATGGTCAGCCCAAAGCGGCCATGCGCGCCGCCGAACTGCTGCTGCAACAGGGCAAGACAGATGCCGCCATGACCCAGCTCGCCGCCATCAAGTCGGTAAAAGGCGAGCAAGGCAATCGTGCCAAAGCGCTGCTGGTGCAGGCACACCTTAATAAGGAGCAG
>NZ_CP149571.1:867500-937500 GCF_037890695.1 Aeromonas jandaei
TAACAGGCTGATACCGCCCAAGAGTTCATATCGACGGCGGTGTTTGGCACCTCGATGTCGGCTCATCACATCCTGGGGCTGAAGTCGGTCCCAAGGGTATGGCTGTTCGCCATTTAAAGTGGTACGCGAGCTGGGTTCAGAACGTCGTGAGACAGTTCGGTCCCTATCTGCCGTGGGCGTTGGATGATTGAAGGGAGTTGCTCCTAGTACGAGAGGACCGGAGTGAACGAACCTCTGGTGTTCGGGTTGTCACGCCAGTGGCACTGCCCGGTAGCTAAGTTCGGAATCGATAACCGCTGAAAGCATCTAAGCGGGAAGCGAGCCCTGAGATGAGTCATCCCTGACCCCTTGAGGGTCCTAAAGGGCCGTTGGAGACCACAACGTTGATAGGCGGGGTGTGTAAGTGCAGCGATGCATTGAGCTAACCCGTACTAATTACCCGTGAGGCTTAACCATACAACACCCAAGAAGTGTTCTAAGGCTTGTAGCAAATACGAACGAATTACTTACGTCAGCTTTCTCAGATTGAAGAATTTGCCTGGCGGCAATAGCGCCGTGGAACCACCTGATCCCATGCCGAACTCAGAAGTGAAACGCGGTAGCGCCGATGGTAGTGTGGCATTCGCCATGCGAGAGTAGGACACTGCCAGGCACCCAATTTTAGATTACGCGGATAGCGTGGTCTTTACCGGTTAGTGTGCTGATATGGCTCAGTCGGTAGAGCGCATCCTTGGTAAGGATGAGGTCCCCAGTTCGATTCTGGGTATCAGCACCATTAAAGAGAAAGCCTCCCTGAAAAGGGAGGCTTTTTTGCATCTGTTGCTTTCCAAAAAATCCCCTCATATTCCTTATCTTCAATGTTTTCCTCTGTTTGTGGCCTGCCCTGTTTTTATGCTGATCTGAGTCCCAAGGTGTTACTCATTTGACTGCTATTGATGGTTTTATCCAGATATTTAACCATGATTGATTGACGTAAAACGTTTTACATGTAAAATCCGGCGCGTTTTGCCTATTACGTGGAGAAAGAGCATGGCGCAGGATAACGAATACTGTTTGGGGGCGGTTCCCGCCAAAGGGCGCAAAGGTGTGCTGTCGCTGATGCTGGTGATGCTCGGCCTGACCTTCTTCTCTGCCAGCATGTGGACCGGCGGTGCGCTGGGCACCGGCTTGGTGTTCGATGATTTCATCAAGGCGGTACTGCTCGGCAACTTGCTGCTGGGTATCTACACCGCCTGTCTCGGCTATATCGGTGCCTCAACCGGTCTCTCTACCCATCTGCTGGCGCGTTACTCGTTTGGGGTGAAAGGTTCCTGGCTGCCATCCCTGCTGCTGGGTGGTACTCAGGTCGGCTGGTTTGGCGTTGGCGTGGCGATGTTTGCCCTGCCGGTGCAGAAGGCGACCGGCATCGATGTGAGCTGGCTCATCGCCATTTCGGGCATTTTGATGACGGTGACCGTCTACTTCGGTATTTCAGCTCTGATGGTGCTGAGCTTTGTGGCAGTACCGGCCATTGCACTGCTTGGCGGCTACTCGGTCTGGCTGGCGGTGACCTCGACCGGTGGCATGGCTGCGTTGCAGCAGGTGCAACCAAGCAATCCCATCGAGTTCACCACGGCGCTGACCATGGTGGTCGGTTCCTTCATTAGTGCAGGAACCCTGACTGCCGACTTTGTTCGCTTTGGTCGCAAACCCTGGGGCGCCGTCATGATTACCATGGTGGCGTTTTTTTTGGGCAACACTCTGATGTTCGTCTTCGGTGCAGCCGGCGCGGCCGTGACAGGGCAGGCCGATATCTCGGAAGTGATGCTGATGCAGGGGCTGTTGATCCCCGCCATTCTCGTGCTGGGCCTCAATATCTGGACCACCAACGACAACGCCCTCTACGCCTCTGGCCTCGGTTTTGCCAACATTACCGGTCTCAAGAGCAAGCCGCTCAGCGTGATCAACGGCCTCGTCGGTACCGCCTGTGCCCTCTGGCTCTACAACAACTTTGTCGGCTGGCTGGCCTTTTTGAGTACGGCAATCCCGCCGATTGGTGGCATTATCATCATGGATTTCCTGCTCAATCGTGAGCGTTACCGTCAGTTTGCCGAGCAGCAGTTCGAGACGGTGCGCTGGCAGGCGCTGGTCGCCACGGCAGTCGGGGTGGCTGTCGGCAAGTGGCTGCCGGGCATAGTGCCACTCAACGCGGTATTGGGCGCCGCCTTCACCTATTTCATTCTGGTTCGCCTCACCCAGCGGCCGGTTCTGGTACAGGAAGCTAGCAAATGCTGATTCAACATATTCGTTTGGCCGATCGGGAAGGATTGTGGCAGATCCGCTGTCAGGATGGGGTCATCACCGCCATTGAGCCCCATGACGAGCATGCCGTCGCCTGTCGGGTGCTGGACGGGGAGGGCGGTCTGGCCATCGCCCCCTTTATCGAGCCCCACATTCACCTCGATACCACCCAGACGGCGGGCGAGCCGAGCTGGAACCTCTCCGGCACCCTGTTCGAGGGGATCGAGCGCTGGGCCGAGCGCAAGGCGCTGCTGACCCATGAGGATGTGAAACAGCGTGCCATCCAGACGCTGAAGTGGCAGATCGCCAACGGCATCCAGTTTGTCCGTACTCACGTCGATGTCTCCGATCCCAATCTGGTTGCGCTCAAGGCGATGCTGGAAGTGCGGGAGGAGATGAAGGAGTGGGTGGAGCTGCAGATCGTCGCCTTCCCGCAGGAGGGGATCCTCTCCTACCCCAATGGCAAGGCATTGCTGGAGGAGGCGCTCAAGCTGGGGGCCGATGTGATCGGTGCTATTCCCCATTTCGAGTTTACCCGGGAATATGGGGTCGAAAGTCTGCACTACATCTTCGATCTTGCCGAGAAGTATCAGGTTCTGGTCGATGTGCACTGTGACGAAATCGATGACGAGCAATCCCGTTTCATCGAGACGCTGGCAACTCTGGCCTACGAGCGGGGTATCGGACATAGAGTCACCGCCAGCCACACTACCGCCATGCACTCCTACAACGGCGCTTATGCGTCCCGCCTGTTCCGGCTGCTCAAGATGGCGGATATCAACTTCGTGGCGAATCCGCTGGTGAACATTCACCTGCAGGGACGGTTCGATACCTATCCCAAACGCCGCGGCATTACCCGGGTGAAGGAGATGCTGGAGGCGAACATCAACGTCTGCTTCGGTCACGACGACGTGTTCGATCCCTGGTATCCCATGGGCACCGCCAACATGTTGCAGGTGCTGCACATGGGGCTGCATGTCTGCCAAATCATGGGTTACGAGCAGATCAACGACGGGTTGAAGTTGATCAGCAGTCACAGCGCCCGCACCCTGAATGTGCAGGATCGCTATGGTATCGAGGTGGGCAAACCGGCCAACCTGTTGATCCTGCCCGCCGAGAACGGCTTCGATGCGGTGCGCCGTCAGGTGTCCGTACGTTACTCGATCCGCCACGGCAAGGTGATTGCCCAGACCCGGCCAGCCCAGACTGAGATCGTTTTGGGTCAGCCTGAGCCCATCGATTTTCGCCGCTGAGTTTTCAATCAGGCCGGATGGCGATTAGTTCCCTCGCTGGGCACAAGGGCCGCCATTGCGACATAATGGCGGCCTTAGCCTGAGGGAGTGATGCCATGCAAGCCTGGTTCTATGTTGCGATTGGGGGCGCTTCGGCGTCTTGACCAGCTTCTCCTCCTTTTCCCTCGATACCAGTGGTGCTGGCCCGACACGGTGCCGATCTGAAGGCGCAGCTCAATATCGGTCTCAATCTGTGCCTTTGTCTGGCCATGGTCATGCTCGGCATGCAGATGGTTGCGAGCCGGGTTTAAGGTGTCCGCACGCCATTGGCTCTGGTAAACTGGCGGCCATTCTTTGTTCTATGGGTGTTTAAGGGATGTCAGAACAAGCTACGACAACGCATTTCGGCTTTAAAACCGTGGCCGCGACCGAGAAAGAGACTCTGGTGGCAGGCGTCTTCCATTCGGTGGCAGCCAAGTATGATCTGATGAACGATCTGATGTCGTTCGGCATCCACCGCCTGTGGAAGCGCTTCACCATCGACTGCTCCGGCGTGCGCAAGGGACAGAAGGTGCTGGATCTGGCCGGTGGTACCGGCGATCTGACCGCCAAGTTCTCCCGCATCGTTGGCGACACCGGTCAGGTGGTGCTGGCGGATATCAACGATTCCATGCTCAAGGTTGGCCGCGACAAGCTGCGTAATCTGGGGGTCGCCAACAACGTCTCCTACGTCCAGGCCAACGCCGAGGCGCTCCCGTTCCCGGATAACCACTTCGACATCATCACCATCGGCTTTGGCCTGCGCAACGTCACCGACAAGGACAAGGCACTCGCCTCCATGTTCCGGGTGCTCAAGCCGGGCGGTCGTCTGCTGGTGCTGGAGTTCTCCAAGCCGGTCAGCGAAGTGATCGCCAAGCTGTACGATCTCTACTCCTTCAAACTGCTGCCGAAAATGGGCGAAATCGTCGCGAATGACGGCGAAAGCTACCAGTATCTGGCTGAATCTATTCGCATGCACCCGGATCAGCAGACCCTGGCCGGCATGATGGAGAATGTCGGTTTCGAACAGGTTGAGTACTTCAACCTGACCCAGGGCGTGGTTGCCCTGCACCGCGGTTACAAGTTTTAAGGTTGCCTATGCCGATGGATGCCATGGTCACCGCCGTGATCGAAACCAGCCTCAACCAGTTGCTGGGGCTGGACAAAGAGAGCCCGGAGCGGCTGCGCAAGCTGGCAGGTAAGGTACTCAAGCTGGAGCTGCGCGAACTCAAGCCACTCTGGTTTGTCTTCTCCGAGCGCCGGCTGGATGTGCTGGCCAGCTATGAAGGTGAGGCGGATGCAGTGCTGAGCCTCTCCCTGACCGCGCTCGGTCTGCTCAAGGAACCCTCCGCCCTGACCCGCTATATCCGCGAGGAGAAGCTGGATCTGAGCGGTGACCCCCAGCTGGTGCAGGCGTTCAGCGTGCTGCTGGGCGAGCTGGATATCGACTGGGAAGAGGAGCTCTCCCGCTATACCGGCGATGTCGTGGCGCACACCCTGTTCAGTGGTGCCCGTCAGGCGCGTCGTCTGGTCGGCCGCGAACTGTGCCGCAGCCAGCGTCAGCTGGCGGAATATCTGACCGAAGAGATCCGCCTCGCCCCCGGCCCGCTGGAAGTGGCGAGCTTCAACGATGATGTCGAGGTGCTGGCCCAGCAGCTCAAGGCCGTTGAACTGCGGCTGGCTCGACTCGAACAGCAGGTGGCCTGATGACCCCGAAAGAGTTCAAACGCCTCTATCGCATCATCACCATCCTGCTGGAGCGGGGCATCGACGAGTTGGTGCCCGCTCGCTATCAACCCTGGCCGGGTCGTCTGGCTCGTCGCTCCCTGTTCTGGCTCAAGAACAGGCAACCCGATCTCAGCCGCGGTGCCCGTATCCGCCTCGCCTTTGAGGCGCTCGGCCCCATCTTCATCAAGTTTGGTCAGATGCTCTCGACCCGGCGTGACTTGCTGCCGCCGGACATCGCCGAGGAGCTGGCCCTGCTGCAGGACAGGGTGCCCCCCTTCTGCGGTCAGGCGGCGCGTCAGCAGATTGAGCGCAGCCTGGGTTGCCCTATCGAGACCCTGTTCGACGACTTCGACGAGACGCCGCTGGCCTCTGCCTCCATCGCCCAGGTGCATACCGCCCGGCTGAAGGAGAGTGGCCGCGAGATCGTCATCAAGGTGATCCGCCCCGACATCGAGCCGGTCATCGACGCCGATCTGCGCCTGATGCGGGCGCTGGCCCGTATGGTGGCGCGCTTTGTGCCCCAGAGCGCGCGACTGCGCCCTATCGAGGTAGTGGAGGAGTATCGCAAGACCATCCTCGACGAGCTTAACCTGATGCGGGAGGCGGCCAACGCCATCCAGCTGCGGCGCAACTTCACCGGCTCAGAGGCGCTCTATGTGCCTGAAATCATCACCGATCTCTGCCGCGAGCAGGTGCTGGTGATGGAGCGCATCTACGGCATTCCGGTCTCCGACATTGCGGCGCTGGAAGCCAACGGCACCAACATGAAGCTGCTGGCCGAGCGCGGGGTGGAGGTATTCTTCACCCAGGTGTTCCGCGACAGCTTCTTCCACGCCGATATGCATCCGGGCAACATCTTCGTCTCCTATGAACACCCGGAGAACCCGCTCTGGATCGGTATCGACTGCGGCATCGTCGGTACCCTCAACCGGGAGGACAAGCGCTATCTGGCGGAGAACTTCCTCGCCTTCTTCAACCGCGACTATCGCCGGGTGGCGGAGCTGCACGTGGAGTCGGGCTGGGTGCCGGCAGATACCAAGGTGGACGAGTTCGAGTTCGCCATCCGCACCGTGCTGGAACCCATTTTCGAGAAGCCACTCTCCGAGATCTCGTTCGGTCACGTGCTGCTCAACCTGTTCAACACTGCGCGCCGCTTCCATATGGCGGTGCAGCCGCAGCTGGTGCTGCTGCAGAAGACCCTGCTCTATGTTGAGGGACTGGGCCGTCAGCTCTATCCCCAGCTGGACTTGTGGCAGACCGCCAAGCCGTTCCTCGAAAACTGGATGCACGAGCAGGTGGGGCCCAAGTCGGTATTGAATGCCATCAAGGAGAAGGCGCCATTCTGGGCGGAGAAGCTGCCGGAACTGCCCGAGCTGGTCTACGAGACCCTGCGCCAGACCCGCCATCAGCAGCATCACTTCGACCAGATGTTTGCCGAGTTTCGGCGCCACAGCCGTCGCCAGGGGCAGGCACGCTACCTCTTAGGGGTGGGAGCCAGCCTGCTATTGGCGGGTGTATTCTTGCTGAACCAAAAACAACACATCGAGTGGGGACAAATCAGCCTCACCGGTGCCGGGATCTGCTGGCTGCTTGGCTGGCTGCGAACCCGTTCCCATTAAACAAAAACCGCGCCATCAGGCGCCTGCTCTGGAGAGAAAGTCATGGGTGGTATCAGTATTTGGCAATTGTTGATCATCGCAGTCATCGTCGTGCTGCTGTTCGGTACCAAGAAACTGCGCGGGATCGGCGGCGATCTGGGTGCGGCGGTCAAGGGGTTCAAAAAGGCGCTGGCCGATGAACCAAACGATACCAAGCAGCAGAACGATGCCGAGTTTCCGCCGAAGCAGCTGAACGAAACGGCTAACCAGAACGCCGAAACCGCCAAGCAGAAAGACAAAGATCAGGCCTAAGCCATGTTCGATATCGGTTTTTGGGAGCTGGTGGTTATCGCCGTTGTAGCGTTGGTGGTGCTGGGGCCGGAACGGCTGCCCAGCGCTATCCGCACGACGACGCACTGGATCCGCCTCATTCGCTCCACCGCCAACTCGGTCAAGGCCGAGCTGGAGCAGGAGCTTAAGCTGCAAGAGCTGCACAACGACCTGAAGAAGGCTGAACAGCTGCAGATGAACAACCTGAGCCCCGAGCTGCAGGAGTCCATCGAACAGCTCAAGGCGGCGGCCCAGTCGGTCAACCGCCCCTATCAGGTCGAGAACGAGATCCGTCCCCCCGTCGCAGAGCCTGTGGCCCCCGTCGAGCCAGTGGCTCAGGTTGCCCAGGTGAATGACGAGGTGCCGCCGGTCAACAGCCAGCAGGAGCATGAAGTCGTGAACGAGCCGCTCAGCAAAGGGGAGGTCAAGCCATGAGTCAGGCAGAACAACCCCTGATCAGCCATCTGGTGGAGCTGAGAACCCGCCTGTTGCGGTCGGTGACGGCCATCCTGCTGGTCTTTCTGGCACTGATCTACTTCTCCAACAACATCTACGACTTCGTGGCGCAGCCGCTGCTGAGCCAGCTGCCGGCTGGCACCAGCATGATAGCGACGGATGTGGCGACACCCTTCCTGACGCCGATCAAGCTGACGCTGGTGGTCTCCTTCTTCGTGGCGATCCCCTATCTGCTCTATCAGGCCTGGGCCTTTATCGCCCCCGGTCTGTACCAGCATGAGCGGCGCCTGATCATGCCGCTGGTGGTCTCCAGTGCCCTGCTGTTCTACGCGGGGATGGCGTTTGCCTACTACGTGGTGTTCCCGCTGGTATTCGGCTTCTTCACCAGTACCGCCCCCGCCGGGGTGACGGTGGCGACCGACATCGCCAGCTATCTGGACTTTGTACTGACCCTGTTCTTCGCGTTCGGGGTGGCGTTCGAAATTCCGGTGGCCACCATCCTGCTCTGCTGGACCGGGGTAACCAGTCCCAAGAGCCTGCGGGAGAAGCGTCCCTACGTTATCGTCGGGGTGTTTGTGGTCGGCATGTTGCTGACGCCGCCCGATGTCTTCTCCCAGACGCTGCTCGCGATCCCCATGTGGGGCTTGTGGGAGCTGGGTCTCTTCTTCGCCCGTTTCTACGTGAAAGAAGAGAGCGAAGAGAAGCAGGAACAGACTGAAGAGGGGAGCTAAGGCTCCCTTCCTCTTTTCATGCTCCCGTTCGAGGCGTATGGTAAGGCCCCATTCGGTAGATGGTTTTCAAATACCTGATATGTATTCCTTTTGTCTGGAACTCCTCATCCCATGATCGATATCGGTTTAAACCTGACCAGCAGCCAGTTTGCCGGCGAGCAGGCAGAGCTGGTGGCCCGTGCCCGTGCCGCCGGAGTGGAAGCGCTGATCCTGACCGGTACCGATCTGGCTGGCAGCCGCGAGAGCGCCGGGTTGGCCGCCTGTTGGCCGGGCTACTGCTTCTCCACCGCCGGGGTCCATCCCCACGACGCCAAGAGTGTTGATGAGGCGACCCTGTCCGCCCTGCGCGAGCTGGCAGCCTTGCCGCAGGTGGTGGCCATCGGCGAGTGCGGTCTCGACTACAACCGCGATTTCTCCCCCCGTCCGGTGCAGGATGCGGTATTCGACGCCCAGCTGGCGCTGGCCGCCGAGCTCGGGATGCCGGTGTTTCTCCACTGCCGCGATGCCCACGCCCGTTTCATCGAGATCCTCCGTCCCTGGTTGCCCAGACTACCGGGAGCCGTGCTGCACTGCTTCACAGGTTCCGACGAGGAGCTGGACGAGTGTCTGGCGCTGGGACTGCATATCGGGGTGACCGGCTGGCTCTGCGACGAGCGCCGCGGCCAGCTGCTGCGCGAGCAGGTGGCCCGCATTCCGGCTGGCCGCCTGATGATCGAGACCGATGCCCCCTATCTGGTGCCGCGGGATCTGAAACCGCGCCCGAAACGCAACGAACCCGCTTTTTTGCCGCACATCGCCCAGGTGGTGGCGGCCTGTCGTGGTGAAGCGCCCGAGGCCTTGCTGGCCCACACCCGGGCCACCTCCGCCGCGTTCTTCCAACTTCCTCTCCAGGAGTGATTCATGGCTACAACTCTTCCGGGCGCCTTTCCGGGCCGCCGCCTGCGCCGTCTGCGCAAACATGATTTCAGCCGTCGTCTGGTGCGCGAGAACGTACTGACCGTCAACGATCTCATCTATCCGGTGTTCGTGCTGGAGGGGGAGAACCGCCGGGAAGCCGTTCCCTCCATGCCGGGGGTGGAGCGTCTCTCCATCGATCTGCTGCTGGAGGAAGCTGCCGAGCTGGTTGCGCTGGGCGTGCCTGCCATTGCCCTGTTCCCGGTGACCCCGCTGGAGAGCAAGAGCCTGATGGCGGAAGAGGCCTACAACCCGAACGGGCTGGCCCAGCGCACCGTGCGTGCCCTCAAGGCCCGCTTCCCGGAGCTGGGGGTGATCACCGACGTAGCGCTCGATCCGTTCACCACCCACGGTCAGGATGGCATCATCGATGACGAAGGCTATGTGCTGAACGACATCACCACCGAGATCCTGATCAAGCAGGCGCTCTCCCACGCCGAGGCCGGGGTCGATATAGTCGCGCCGTCCGACATGATGGATGGCCGCATCGGTGCCATCCGCGCCGCGCTGGAAGAGAACGGCTTCATCAACACCCAGATCATGGCCTACTCCGCCAAGTACGCCTCCTGCTACTACGGCCCGTTCCGCGATGCGGTCGGTTCTGCCGGCAACCTCGGCAAGAGCAACAAGGCCACTTATCAGATGGATCCGGCCAACAGCAACGAAGCCCTGCACGAAGTGGCGCTGGATATTCAGGAAGGGGCCGACAGCGTGATGGTCAAGCCGGGCATGCCTTATCTGGACGTGATCCGTCAGGTGAAGGATCAGTTCGGCGTGCCGACCTTTGCCTATCAGGTGAGTGGTGAGTACGCCATGCACATGGCGGCGATCCAGAACGGCTGGCTGAAAGAGAAGGAGTGCATCATGGAGTCCCTGCTCTGCTTCAAGCGGGCCGGGGCCGACGGCATCCTCACCTACTTCGCCAAGCGCGTGGCGCAGTGGCTGAAGGAAGATGCCAGATAATCGCAAGAAGCGGTTTTGCCGTGACCAACAAAAAGCCCTTTGCTGTCGCAAAGGGCTTTTTTCTTAACGAGAATATGGCCGGTTGTTAGTCAGCCTGTCGCCATTGCTGGTTAATCCAGTTGGGATCTACGGCTACGCCGGGAGCATATGCCTGATTGTTGCAGTGAGCGGCCCAGGGGCCAAAGCACTGGTAGACCCCCAAGCCGTCAAACAGCACTCTGGTGCCGTCCCGGTATTGGCCAAGGCCGTCCGGGAAGATGAAGTCATGCTCCGGCAGGCTGGTATCGACGATCTCGGTGACGACACCCAACTCATTCACCACAAACTTGTAGTAGTTGCCGCTCTTGGTCATCCGCACGCTGTCGATATAGCCCTGCTCGTTGCGCGTCAGCAGCGCGTATTCAACACCAAAATCGACCTTGTCGTTCTCCTTGTTGTAGGAGGTGTGGAACATGGGGATCTTGTTTTTGCCGACCGACAGAAAATCGAGGAAGGTCAGCACCTCGGTGATGTTGGCAGTCATATTGAAGACGCCCGTTTCACCATTGCGATGCCAACGGTCGATAGCACCCACTATGCGGGCTTCGGAATTAGCCCAATGTTGATTAGCTTGGGTCGCGAGGGTTTCTTGGCGGGCTCCCATAAACGCTTCGATTCCGCCGCGCATAAAGGAGAGGTTATTGCAGTCCTTGATATCCGGTGAGCAGTCAGCGGCCAGCTTCAGCATCTGATCCCAGCGGCGGACGTAATCATATCTGCCCTGGTTGTACTCTGGTCTGCTGATGTACTGGTTCAGCGAGTGGGTGACCTCATGAGCCAGCACGAAGGTAAAGTAGTTGCCGTAGTCCGCTCCTGTGCCCAGCTGCGCCACGATCGGCTTTTGCAGGTCGGCACGCCATTCTCGCAGGTGGCGAGTAATACTCATACCAAAAGTATTCTTGCTTGAGGTGTAGCGATGCACGAAGGCATCATTGCCACTATTGAAAAAACGATCCAGCGATACCAGCGTATCGGGGAACATCAGCCCCATCGGGTGATTGTCAAAAAACTCCAGCATCGCCACTAACTGGCCCTGACTGGCTTTTTGGTTATCACCGACCAGCAGCCCGTATTTGACGAAAATATCCTTTTTCACTCCGCCGATCTTAAACAATCCGGTAATGCTTGCCCGGCTCGCTCTGGTCTTCGGTTTTAAGTGATCCAGAATAATCGCCAGTTGTGTTGAGTAGCTGGCAAAGTTGTATCGCTGCGGTTTGTCCATCGCCAGATCGGGCGTGCTGGCAACCAGCTCCGTGATAGCCTGATAGAGCCGATCGCGCTCATGCTGGCTGCTGATCTTGCCATGTAGGGCAAATTGGTTGGAGAGCGGGTTGATGACGTTGACGAAGTCCGGCTCGGCATTGGCAAGCTCGTTGCGGATGGTGGTGATCGCCGCATCGATATCCAGCGCTTTGCCATAAGAGATCAGCAGTTCAGTATTGCTTGCACCGCCCAGTACCAGGTCATAAATACCATCACCGTTGATATCCAGACTTTCAAATACCGGACCATTGGTCATTTTGTGCAGGTCCAGATTCTGACCATTCTCATCAATTAATGGAATCGCGGATTTATAACCATCCTTGCTGTAATCGATCTTGCACCAGTTGCAGCCTGTAATTCTGCCTGTTGCAATATCCTGACTGTCAAAATAATAGGTGGATGAGTGATAGCCACTACTATTGTATAGGACTGCCTTGTTTTCCCCGGAGAGGATCGGGAGCTGCCCACGTGCCGCCGAGTTCAAATAAACAAGCTGATCTGTATAGACCTGATTGTTGTTGATAATGAAGTCGATGCTGCCATTCTGGTCATAATCGACCAGAGAAAAATTGGGGTGGCCAGCGCTTATATTTTCAGGGATGAAAGGATTGCCGGATAAATCAACGACTCTGATCGGCTTTTCCAGATATTCCAGATGGTTGGTACCTGAGTTGCGAGCACCATAATAGACATGTACGCCCTGCTTGTTATTGTCAAAATTGAGGGTCAGCAGATCGTCAATACCATCCTGGTTGATGTCATGGAAACGCACGGCAGTATGGTTGATGTTGCCGGTATTGAGCAGCAAGCCGGCTTCTTGCCAGGTCTGTTCATTGTTGTCAAAGCGGTACCACTTGAGCTCGCCAGTGCGATCGGCTCTGCTGACCACCAGATCCTTTATGCCATCGCCATCAACATCGGTACTGGCAACGGCAGTACGCATGGCTTTGCCGAGAGGTAGCCGGTCGACCAGATTGAACTGGGTTGGTACTGTCATGCTATTGCCGGATACCACATCCAGCGTCACCGTGCTGGTGACGCTGTTGATACCATCCGAAATTTCTACGGTGAAACTGTCGCTGCCAACATAACCGCTGCTGTCAGGGGTATATAAAAAAATACCATCTCCACGATGTTCAATTTGGCCGTGACCAGTGCGAGTTTGCGGCGAATAGCTTTTAATGAAGACCGGATCTTTTTCAACGTCGTAGACGTTTAAAAGAATGTCACCAGTGGAGGAGGGTTGGTTATTGGCAACAGTGTATTGGTTTTCTTTATCCCAGATATGTGGTGCTTCATTTGGTATGGGGGCCAGAAGTGGCTGTGCAATACCAATATGAGGCAAACAGGTTAACAAACCCAATAATTTTATTTTATTCATCCGATATATCCTTGGCGTAATATGTCCTGATGGGGTTAACAACGCTAAGCCATCTGATATAAATCAGTAGCTTTTATTTTTATAAGTATCATCTGCGTATGATGAACAGATTATCTTGTTATTTTATGCAGGGGAGAGGCACGCCTCCCCCCGCTTATATCATCTGTAAAATCAGATTTTAATCCAGGCATCGCTCCAGGCACTGCCGGTACCCGGCGCATAGTGGCTGGTCGAGCCGCCACACCAGCCGCTGTAGGGCCAGGGTTTGCACTCGTAGTTGCCACCGGCATTGCTGACCCGATCACCGGCCTGATAGCTGGTGTTGGGGGCGTAGGCCGGGTAGTCACCCTCGCCACCGCCGCTGCTCTGCTCGGTCAGCGCAACCGGGAAGCGCTGTACCACCGGTTGCTGGCTATCTGCCAGACCGTTGATCACCACTTCGTAGCTGCCATCGGTCACATTGCTGCCCTGCAAAACCAGTGCGCTGGTGCCGTTCACCAGGCTGGTGGTGTTGCCATAGCTGCGACCGTTCTGCTCCAGCGTGGCAGAGATCTGTACCGGGTTGGCGGTGGTGACATTGAAGCGGATGGAGACCTGACCGTTGACTATGGTGTAGTCGGAACCCATGGCGCTGACAGTGAAGTCGCTGCTGCCGATCACCGGCGGCTTCTCGCCACCATCGCAGTCGCTGTCTCCCTGCAGACGCCAGACGCCCCACTCACCGGTCGTACCCGGCTCGTCGTTCTGGGTGCACCACTCGGCGCGCCAGCTCTTGCCGTTATGGCTGACGATGTCGCCGCCGACGTAGGTCTTTTTGGCATCCCAGCTGTTCTGACAGATGGCGCCCTGCTCCCTGACGGTCACGTTGCGCTGCTGGGTGACACGCTGGCCTGCGCTATCGCTCACCAGATAGGTGAGGGTGTAGCGGCCGACCTTGCTGCTGTCGACGTTGCCGCTGACCTGAATGTTGGCGGTCAGATCGCCATCTTCCTCATCGTGGGCGCTGACGCCGGTCATGACGTTGAACGGCGTGCCGAGCTCGATAGTGGTGTCCGCAATACCGGTAAAGACCGGCTTCATGCTGTAGACCTCGACGGTGCGAACCTGCTCGGTAGTCTGGTTGTCGCTGTCGCTCACCTTGTAGGTGAGGGGATAGAGACCGATGCGCTGGGTATCGACGCTCCCTTCTACCTGGATCTGGCCGGTCAGATCGCCATCTTCCTTGTCATTGGCGCTGACGCCGGCCAGCGGGTCAAAGCGGGTGCCGTGCTTGACGCGGGCATCGCTCAGGCCGCTGAACACCGGCTTGCCGTTCTCGTCCGGCGGGGTGATGTTCTGATCGTGGATGAAGGGGCCGTAGCTCTTGATGAAGGCTTCGTTGTAGGCCTGACCGGCCGCGTTACGACCCATGTCCCAGTTGATGGACCAGGTCATCACGCCGCGCAGGGGCTGACCCTGGCTCTTCAGCTTGTTGAAAGCATCGAACAGATCCTGCGGATTCTTGACGTAACCGGTGGCGGCCGCATCGATATTGGTCGGAATGCCGAATACCAGCTTGTCGTGGGGGATCTTGTAGTAGCCGCGGCTGCCGTTGATCAGCGAGTCCGCCATGTAGTAGATGAACTCTTCTTTCAGGGCATCGTTGTTCTGGGCGATCCAGCCTACCCCGTCGATCCAGATGCCGTCGCCACCCTGGTTGTAGAACTGGGGATTGATCCAGTCGTAGTAGCCTTCCAGCGCCCGCAGATAGGGGGTATAGAGACCGCTGGCGGTCAGGTAGGGGAACTCGGGCGCCATGGTGATGAGGAAGTTTTTCCCCTGTGCGCGGTAGTGATCCTTGACCAGCCGCAGGGCTGCCGGGATCACGGTCTGGTTGTTGGCGGCAGTGATGGCGGACTGCTCCAGATCGATGTCCAGACCGTCGAAGCCATAGGTCTCCACCAGACGGATGATCTCGTCGGCGAAGGCCTGCTCCTGACCGGTACGCAGCTCGATATGGGCATCGGCACCGCCCAGCGCCAGCAGCACGGAGCGGCCCTGGCTGTTCAGCAGGGCAATCTGCTCGATAAACTGGCTCTCGCTCATGCCGGTGGCCGGGTCGAGCTTGAAGGTGGGGATGGGATCGCTGCCGTACACCTTCATGAAGGAGACATCGACCACGTTGTATTGCGGATTGACCTGGTCGAGCTTGACGCAGGGGGCGGTACCGCCCTGATAGCCAGAGCCACCGCACCAGTTGTGCCAGTAACCCACCACGACACCGGACTGGGGATTGACCATGGCCTGGCCGGCCGAGGCGGCCTGCGCCATGGGGGCGCCCATGCCGAGCAGACAGCCCAGCAGGGATAACTTCAATTTGTTCATCTTGATATCTCCATACAGTACAAACGGAGCGTCCAGCTATGGCCGAACGCTCCCGGGGGCAGCCCCGCTGTCATAGGAAATCTCCCTTAGACCGGTGGCTTTGCGTCGTGCCCTTTCGGGTCACTTTGCCTTTTTCACCCGTTCTCCGTGCGGCACAGAGAATCAAGTGACCTGAGTAACAGGCTGCTTATGATATGCACTTAAAAACAAATTAATCAATGTATGTGTATGATTTGTTTTGGTTATTAACTTGTTGGTTAGTTATTTTCCAAGCATGGAAAGAGCCGGTGATAGGCCGCTGTGACCTACTCATTTGTCGATTGGATTTGGTCTGCCGCCTTGCGCTTCGAGAGTTGAAAAAGCCGCAAAAAGAGCAAAAAAGTACCGATTATTCATGCTGTTGCCATCCAGTATCTGGCAGAGAGGTGTTTGAGCTCACAAAGAGGGGAAAACAGTGCTGACAGGCGGATTGAAGCTTGATTATTGCGTGACTTGGCCACATGTTAGAGAACCATGAAGAGCTGCTAAAGCGGTCTGTTCAAGACCAAACAAGAGGTAACCGGGATGAATAACCCTTTGCTGTCAATGGATTCGCTGCCACCTTTCAGCCAGATCCAGCCTGATCATGTACAGCCCGCCGTGACGCAGGCCATCGCCGATTGCAAACAGAAGATCAAGGATGTGCTGGCGCACACCGAGCCCCACACCTGGGACAGCCTGATCGCCCCGCTGGAAGAGGTCAACGACCGTCTGGCGCGGATCTGGTCACCGGTCAGCCACCTCAACTCCGTGCTCAACAGCGAACCACTGCGCGCGGCCCACGATGCCTGTCTGCCGCTGCTCTCCGAATTCCAGACCTATGTCGGTCAACATGAAGGGCTCTATCAAGCCTATCTGGCGCTCTCCGAGAGCGATGATTTCCCGCGGCTTGGCGGCGCCCAGCGCAAGGAGATCCAGAACACCCTGCGCGATTTCCGTCTCTCCGGTATCGGTCTGCCCGCCGAGGCGCAGCAGCGCTACGGCGAAATTCAGGCCCGCCTCTCCGAGCTGGCTTCCCGCTTCAGCAACAACGTGCTGGATGCGACCCAAGGCTGGCACAAGCTGGTGGCCGATGAAGCCGAGCTGGCCGGTCTGCCGGAGAGCGTGCTGGCGGCGGCTCGTCAGATGGCCGAGTTCAAGGGTAAAGAGGGCTGGCTGTTCACGCTGGATATTCCCTCCTACCTGCCGGTGATGATGTATGCCGACAACCGCGAACTGCGCGCCGAGATGTATGAGGCCTTCACCACGCGCGCCTCCGATCAGGGGCCCAATGCTGGCAAGTGGGACAACTCCGCCATCATGACCGAGCTGCTCACCCTGCGCAGCGAGCTCGCCAGGTTGCTGGGCTTTGCCAACTATGCCGAGCTGTCGCTGGCGACCAAGATGGCCGACAAGACCAGTCAGGTGGTGGATTTCCTCACCGATCTGGCGGCCAAATCCCTGCCGCAAGGCAAAGCCGAGCTGGAAGAGATCCGCGCCTTCGCCGCCGAACAACATGGCCAGAGCGAGCTGGCGGCTTGGGATATTGCCTACTACGCCGAGAAGCTCAAGCAGCACAAATTCTCCATCTCCGACGAGCAACTGCGCCCCTACTTCCCCGCCAACAAGGTGGTGAAAGGGTTGTTCGAAGTGGTCAAGCGGGTGTTCGGCATGAAGGTGCGCGAGCGCCTCGGCATCGACACCTGGCATCCGGATGTGCGCTTCTACGACATCTTCGATAGCGAGGATGAGCTGCGCGGCAGCTTCTATCTCGACCTCTATGCTCGCGAGCACAAGCGGGGCGGTGCCTGGATGGATGTCTGCCTGGGTCGTCGCTACCGTCAGGATGGGTCGCTGCAAAAGCCGGTCGCCTACCTGACCTGCAACTTCAACGGCCCGGTGGATGGCAAGCCTGCGCTCTTTACCCATGACGAAGTGGTCACTCTGTTCCACGAATTCGGTCACGGCATTCACCATATGCTGACCCGGATCGACGTGGCTGGCGTGGCCGGTATCAACGGCGTGGCCTGGGATGCGGTGGAGCTGCCTAGCCAGTTCCTCGAGAACTGGTGCTGGGAGTCGGAGGCGCTGGCCTTTATCTCCGGCCATTACGAGACCGGCGAGCCGCTGCCTGCCGATCTGCTGGAGAAGATGCTGACTGCCCGCAACTTCCAGGCCGCCATGCAGATGCTGCGTCAGCTGGAGTTCGCTCTGTTCGACTTCCGCCTCCATCAGGAGTTTGACCCGGCCAAACCGGATCAGATCCCGGCGCTGCTGGGAGAGGTGCGCAGCCAGGTGGCGGTGATGACGCCGCCTGCGTTCAATCGCTTCCAACACAGCTTCTCCCACATCTTTGCCGGCGGTTATGCGGCGGGCTACTACAGCTACAAGTGGGCGGAAGTGCTCTCTGCCGATGCCTTCTCCCGTTTCGAGGAGGAGGGGATCTTCAACCCGGCGACCGGCCAATCCTTCCTGCAGAACATTCTGGAGAAAGGGGGCTCGAAGGAGCCGATGGAGCTGTTCCGTGCTTTCCGTGGCCGGGAGCCAAAGGTCGATGCGCTGCTGCGCCATAGCGGGATTGCGGCATAACCTTTATCCCCGCCGTAGCGGTGAGCTTCAAGCAGATACGCTTTTGCGGCATAGTGGGATCAAGGCGTGATTTTTGCCATAAAAAGGGACCTTTTGGTCCTTTTTTCATGCCTTTTTAATATCTTGCTGAATGCATGTTTGCACTGCCCGCGCCTCTTAAGTAGAGTCGTGTTCTACATCTTCAAGGAGAGAAAGCCCCTTGCCATGAGGCGAGCACTCGATTCCGTCTATCAAATCATCTCCAGTCTGGCTCATTCGAGTGGTCAGGGATATTTCGATACCTTTGTGAGTGAAATCGCCGCGGTTGTGATGGCTGATGTCGTCCTGATCGCAACATGGGAACCAAACGCTGCCCAGTTCAGGGCGCAGGCCGCTTATCCCTCCTGTCTTGAACCCGAATCCCTGCAACTGCCGCTAACCGGCTCGCCCGATGCCATCACCTGGCATGAGGGAGAAGCCTGGTTCAGCGACCGTCTGCTCCAGCTCTTCCCCTATGTGCCCCTTGCGCAGGAGTGGCAGCCACAGGCCTATGCCGGCATTGTGCTCAAGAATGCCGATGGCGAGCCCATCGGTATCTGCAGCCTGCTCTATCGCCAGCCGCAGGCCAACATGGGCAAGGTGATGGGGTTGCTCAAGCTGCTGGGGCCGCTGGCTGGCCGCGAGCTGGCCCTCCTGCTGCAGCGCGCGCAGCAGCCGCTGCCCGATTCGCCCCATATGCTGCAGAGCATGCTCTCCCATGCGCCGGTCGGGATCGGCAAGCTGGATCTTGCCGGGCGAATCCTGTGGGCCAACCCGGCCATCGAAAAGATGCTGGGATACCCGCTCGACGAGCTGCTCCATCGCACCATCTCCGACATCAACCATCCCGAAGACTGGATGCGCAGCGCCGAATACTACGAGCAGCTCTATCGTGGCGAGCGCAGCAGCTTCACTCAGGAGAAGCGCTACTTCTGTAAGGGCGGGGAAGTGCTGTGGGGGCGGGTGACGGTAACCCTTATTCGCGATGCGCTACAGCAGCCGGATTATCTGATGGTGCTGCTGGAGAATATCGATCCCCTCAAGCGCCACGCCGAGCAGCTCAAGCTCTCCCACCGGGTCTATGACAACCTCTCCGAGGCGATCCTGGTGTGTGATGACGACAGCCGCATCATCTCGGTCAACCCGGCGTTCGAGCAGATCACCGGCTACAGCAGCGAGGAGGTGTGTGGCCAGCGCCCCAGCATCCTCAAGTCCGGCCTGCACGATCAGACCTTCTATGCCGACATGTACCACGCGCTGGAGCGGGTGGGGGTATGGCGCGGCGAGGTGTGGAACAAGCGCAAGAACGGCAAGCTCTACCCGCAGCAGCTGATGATCAGCACCCTGCGCGAAGGGGGCAAGATTCAGCAATATATCGCCATTTTCAGCGATCTTTCCCAGACCAAGCTCGCCGAACAGAAGATCGCGGCACAGGCCAACTATGACAACCTGACCAGCCTGCCCAACCGCTGGCTGTTTGGCCGCTGTCTCGGTCGTTTCTGCGAGCGGGGCGAACGCTTCGCCCTGATGGTGCTCGACCTCAACAACTTCAAGGCGGTCAACAACAGCATGGATCACCATGCCGGTGACGCCCTGCTGCGGGAGGTGTCGGATCGGCTGGTGAGCCGGGTGCGCACCGAGGATCTGGTGGCCCGCATCGGTGGTGACGAGTTTGCCTTTCTGGTGCCGGGCATAGTGACCCGCCGTCAGGCAGAGGTGTTTGCCAAGCAGGTGATCGGCAGCTTTGCCCGCCCCTTCATGCTGGCCAACCAGCACCTCTACGTGACGGCGACGGTGGGGATGACCCTCTGCCCCATCGATGGCAGCGAGAGCGACGAGCTGCTGCGCAACGCCGAGCAGGCGCTGTTTGCTGCCAAACGGCAGGGACGGCTGATCGGCACCTACTGCTCCTCCATGCGCGAAGAGGTGCGCCAGCGTCACCAGATGCAGCAGGATCTGGCGGAGGCGATCAAGCAGGAGCAGCTGACCATGGCCTACCAGCCCATCTGGGACAACCGCAGCGGGAGGGTGGCCAAGCTGGAGGCGCTGGTTCGCTGGTATCATCCCCAGTGGGGACAGGTTTCACCGGCCGAGTTCATTCCACTGGCGGAGGAGGCGGGGCTGATCCAGGGGCTGGGGTCATTGGTGCTGTGGCAGTCGTGTCGGGATCTGGCGCGTTTGCAGCGCTCCGGTTTTCCGGAGCTGCAGATGTCGATCAACCGCTCCACCATGGAGTTCCAGACCATAGATCCGGAAGCGAGCGAGTGGCTCAAGGTGATCCACCATTTTGAGCTCGATCCTGCCGACATCGTCATCGAAATTACCGAATCTCTGCTGATGGAGAGCAGCGATCAGCACAGGGTGCGGATCGATGCCCTGCGCGAGGCGGGCTGCAAGCTGGCCATCGATGACTTTGGCACCGGCTACTCGGCGCTCAACTATCTGCGCACATTCCCGGTCGATCTGGTCAAAATCGACCGATCTTTCGTGCGCCATATTCCCTTCAACGAGCAGGATCGGATGCTGCTGGACGGCATCATCAACATAGTGCACAACCTCGGGATGCAGGTGGTGATCGAAGGGGTGGAGACTCGCGAGCAGCTCAACTTCCTCTGCCAGAAGGGGTGTGCCTTTACCCAGGGTTATCTGCTCAGTCGTCCGCTCGCCTACGACGATCTCACCGAATATCTGCAGCTCAACGACAAGAACATGTTTTTGCAGGCTCGTTCCAGCTGACCGTCACTGCGCCGGTTTCAATTTCTCCTGCTTGCCCCGCAGCGTCCGGTAATCCTCCCCGAGATAGCGCATATAGATGCGATCCAGCACGCCCTCGTCCAGCATCTGCTGCAGCGCCTTGTTGTAGGCGGGCAGCAGCTCTGCTCTCTGTTTGCCAAAGCAGAGATAGAGCGGGGTTGAATCGATAAAGGGGGTGAGGGCGCGGATCTTGACGTCCTGCTCCTTGGAGAGGATGGGGGCCGAGAAGTAATCCAGCACTATCATGTCGACCCGGCTCTTCTCCAGCATCAGCAGCAACTGTTTGTCGGAGTGGGCCTTGATGGGTTCCCAGCCGGTGAAGTTCTTGATCTTGTCCGTGTAGTCATAGCCCCTGACCATCCCCACTTTCAATCCCTTGGCCATCTCCCATGAGAAAGTCTGCAGCGGGCTGTCGGTGCGTACATAGGCAGCCAGCGGGTAGAAAGCAGTAGCAAGGTCAGAGTGGTAGCAGCCGGGCAGGGGGGCATTGTCGAGAATACCGTCCGCCAGCTCGGTGTTGACGTACTGTTCGCAGCGTCCCCATGGCAGTTCGAGCAGGGTGAGGCTCATGCCGAGGCGATGTGCCACCTCCTGATGGATCTCGACCGATATCCCCTCTTTCAGGTTGCCCTGTTCGGCATAGGAGAAGGGGGGCCAGTCCACGCCACAGACCTTGAGATGGGGGCTGCTCTGGGCGGCGAGCAGCAAGGCGATGAGCAGGTTCATGGGGTTTCCTCCCTACAGCGACGCGAAGGGGCTGTGGTACACTCGGTTCACTGAACTTAGAACGCATCCAGAGACCATGCAAATCCTCCTCGAAGACCCCGCCAAGGCCGCGCTGGCAGACGCGCTGGCCAGCCAGCTTGCCCAGATAGACCTTCCCCAGTTTGCTCTGGTATTTACCCCGGAGCGGCTGGAGCTGCGCAAGCTGGATGAGCCCAAGCTGGGGGCCGTCTACGTGGATTTCGTCGAAGGGGCAGTCGCCCATCGCCGCAAGTTTGGCGGCGGTCGCGGTCAGTCCATTGCCAAGGCGGTGGGGCTCAAGTCGGGGGCGACTCCGACCGTGGTCGATGCCACGGCCGGGCTGGGGCGCGATGCCTTTGTGCTGGCCTCTCTCGGTTGCCGGGTGACCATGATTGAGCGCAGCCCCGTGGTAGCAGCCCTGCTGCAGGATGGTCTGGCACGCGCCGCAGAAGACTCCGAGATCGGCCCATGGGTACGCGAGCGGATGCAGCTGCTGCACGGCCCTGCGGTGGATACCCTGCTGGGGCTGACCGAACGGCCCGAGGTGATCTACCTCGACCCCATGTTCCCGCACAAGCAGAAGTCGGCGCTGGTGAAAAAAGAGATGCGGGTATTCCAGTCTCTGGTGGGGCCGGATCTCGATGCGGATGCCCTGCTGCCAGCAGCGCTCCAGATGGCAGAGAAGCGGGTGGTGGTGAAGCGCCCCGACTACGCTGGCTGGCTCAACGAACAGAAGCCGAGCATGGCCATCGAAACCAAGAGCAACCGCTTCGATGTCTACGTAATGGCGGCACTGGCGAGTTAAGCGGCGACTGGCATATCGTCCGGGCGACCAAACAAAAAAGAGGGCCAACCCGATCGGGTTGGCCCTCTTGCTATTTATTGGCTGTCTGACTGGGCTGGTGGGGCGTAGCGGATCAGCTTCTCCTCTCCCTGCCAGCTGAATCTCATGGTCGCCAGATCTGCCAGACTGAGCTGCTTGCCGCTGTGCAGCTGGAGATACTCCACCCCATCGCGGGCCTCTATGGTGCGGATCCGATCCGCCCACTCACGTCTATCCCGACTGGTCAGCGCGACCGGCAACTGCCAGCTGGCAGCAATCTCCAGCCAGTCGTAGAGGTCACAGCTGATAGGTTGGTAATCCGGCATGGTCTGCTCCTTGAGAAGGCAGAGGGATCAGGCTTCCTGCAAACGGGTCGGCCAGCCCATCTTCTGCTGGCGATCCACTTCAAAGCGCAATTCGCTGGCGCGCAGGTAGTGCTCTTCTAGCCACCCTTTGGGCAGGGTCAGGGTGAGCGCATCCTCGTCCGCTTCCAGCGTGAAGCCGGGCACGGTTCCCTGGGTGCGGCGCATGCAGAGGATCAGGGCGATGCGCAGGATGCGGGCCAGCCGGATCGCCTGACGAGCGGTTACCGCCCCCTGCTTCTCCAGCGGCTCCAGCTTGAATTCATCCCGCTGGTTGAACAGCAGGGCTGACAACAGCTTCTTCTGCGCAGGGGTAAAGCCCGGCATATCGATGTTGTCGATGATGTAGGCGGCGTGTTGCGGCGCCTTCTTGTACTCGATACAGAGACCGATTTCGTGCAGCAGTGCTGCGTAGCGCAGGATCGGGCGACCATAGCGCTTGGAGAGGCGCCAGGCCGGCTGCAACTGGGTGAACGCCTCGATGGCGGTGTCACGCACCCGTTCGGCGTGCTCCTTGTCCAGCTGGTAGCGGTTGATCAGGCTGTCGGCAGTGCGGTCACGGGCATCGCAGTCGTGATTGTTGCCGAGCAGGCCGTAGATCAATCCCTCGCGCAGGGCACCACCCGCCAGCGTCATGCTCTCGATGTTCAGGGTTTCAAAGATGGCGATCAGGATGGCGAGGCCGGAGGGGAACACGGTCAGCCGTTCGGCTGCCAGCCCTTCCAGTTGCAGCTGGTCGAGCTTGCCGCAGGCGATGGCCTGACCCATCAGCTCCTGCAGTTTCGGCAGGGTGACCCGCTCGCTCTTCCCCTGCGCCAGCATGATCTCCTGCAGCGCCTGTACCGTACCGGAAGCACCGACGCAGGTGCGCCAGCCAAGGGCACGGTAATCATCCGCCACCTTCTCCAGCACCGCTTTGGCGGCGGCAATCGCCTGCTCGAAACGGGCTTCGGAGAGCTCGCCATCACCGAAGTGATTGTTGAGCCAGGTGACGCAGCCCATGTGCAGGCTATTGAGCAGTTTCGCTTCGCTATGCTCGCCGATCACCAGTTCGGTACTGGCACCGCCGATGTCGATAACCAGTCGGTTGCCTTCACCGGCAGAGGTCCAGGAGACCCCTTCATAGATGGTCTTGGCCTCTTCCTCGCCCGAGATGATCTCGATGCTGTGGTTGAGCACCCGCTCCGCTTCGCTGATGAACTCGTCGACGTTGGTGGCAAGCCGCAGGGTGGCGGTACCCACTACCCGGATGTTGTCGGCCGGAATGTCCTGCAGCTGTTCGGCGAACAGGCGCAGACAGTCCCAGCCCCGCTCCATGGCGGTACGGCTGAGACGGAAGTCGGCATCAAGCCCGGCGGCGAGGCGAACCTTGCGTTTGACCTTGGCAACGGTGCGCAGGGCACCGGCGACCTCGCGCACCACCAGCATGTGAAAGCTGTTGGAGCCGAGGTCGATGGCGGCATAGAGAGGCGAGTTGTGCAACGGGCCTATCCTTTAGCTTTTGCGCGGCGGACGACGGCGGTTGTTGCTGTTGCCACCCTGGCGATCCCGCATGTTGCGGTTCACCGGCTGGCGGTTGCGGAACACCCGTTTCGGCGCGGTGACATCATCCAGCAGTGCTTCGCGATCATATTTGCTGACCGGGATCGGGTGGTGGATGTACTCCTCGATGGCCGGCAGGTTGAAGGCATAGTCTTCACAGGCCAAGCTGATGGAGTGACCGCTCTTGCCGGCACGGCCGGTACGACCGATACGGTGTACATAGTCTTCGGCGTCGTCGGGCAGGTCATAGTTGAAGACGTGAGTCACGTCGGGGATGTGCAGACCACGGGCAGCGACGTCGGTGGCGACCAGGATGTCCAGCGAACCCTTGGTGAACTCTTCCAGGATCTTCATCCGCTTCTTCTGCGGCACGTCGCCGGTCAGCAGACCAACGCGGTGGCCGTCGTTCTCCAGCCAGGCATGAACGTCTTCACAGACATGCTTGGTGTTGGCGAAGACGATGGCTTTCTCCGGCCACTCCTCTTCCATCAGGGAGAGCAGCAGCAACATCTTGTCTTCGTTGGAGGGGTAGAACAGCTCCTCCTTGATCCGCACGCCGGTCATCTGCTCCGGCTCTACCTGCACATGTTCCGGGTGGTTCATATGTTCGTAGGCCAGCTCCTGCACGCGCAGGGAGAGGGTGGCGGAGAACAGCATACTCAGTCGCTCGGTGGCGGGCGGCATGCGGCGGAACAGGAAGCGGATGTCCTTGATGAAGCCCAGATCGAACATGCGATCCGCTTCGTCCAGTACCACGACCTGAATGTTGCTCAGATCGATCACCTTGGACTTGAAGTAGTCGATGATGCGGCCAGTGGTGCCGATCAGGATGTCGACGCCCTGCTCCAGTACGGCCAGCTGCTTGTCGTAACCTTCGCCACCGTAGGCGAGGCCGAGTTTCAGGCCGGTAGATGCGGCGATGCTGTCGGCATCGTTGTAGATCTGTACTGCCAGCTCCCGGGTGGGTGCCATGATGATGGCTCTGGGTTGATTTACCAGACGGGGTTTGGTCAGCGGGTGGGTAAGAAGATAGTTGAAGGTGGCGGCCAGAAAGGCGATGGTTTTGCCGGTGCCTGTCTGTGCTTGCCCGGCGAGGTCATGGCCCTCTACCAGCAGTGGCAGGGACAGTGCCTGGATGGGCGTACAATAGTGAAATCCCTTTGCTTCCAGACCAGCCAGAACTTCGGGTTCGAGGCCCATTTGGGCGAATTTTTCGGTCGTTAAGTGTGTTTTGCTCATGGCGGTAGGTTATCAGGTTAGGCTTGCAATAATAAACAGGATCATTTCAAATAGGGCAACTATTGCCTTTATTGACGTGTCAATAAAGCCTTATTTACTGACTGGAGTTGGAGATGAGTGACAAGATTGTTCAGCTGAGCGATGCCAGCTTCGAGGCAGATGTAATCAAAGCCGATGGCGCCGTTCTGGTCGACTTCTGGGCCGAGTGGTGTGGTCCGTGCAAGATGATTGCCCCGATCCTGGAAGAAGTTGCCCAAGAGTACGAAGGTCGCGTGACCGTAGCCAAACTGAACATCGACCATAACTCTGATACTCCGCCCAAGTACGGCATTCGTGGTATCCCGACCCTCTTGCTGTTCAAGAATGGCGAAGTGGCAGCGACCAAGGTCGGTGCACTGTCCAAGACTCAGCTGAAAGAGTTCCTGGACGGCAACCTGTAATAATCGAAGAGGAGCGCATTGCAATAATGCGCTCCTTCTGTTTTATCACCTAGACGCTCATCCCGATTGGTGCTAGTTTATCGCTCGTTTGCTAACCTTTTTGCCTGACTCCATTGCTAGCCTGGCAAGTCAAATCCGATCAGCATCAATCCAGCAGACTGTCTCCTCATTTCAATCCTTGCTTACAGACTTTCACCACTATGAATCTGACTGAATTAAAGAACACTCCTGTGTCTGAGCTGGTCAAGCTCGGCGAATCCATGGGGTTGGAAAATCTGGCTCGGGCGCACAAGAAAGACATTATTTTCGCGATCCTCAAGGCGCACGCCAAGGGTGGCGAGGATATCTTTGGCGACGGTGTGCTGGAAATCCTGACCGACGGTTTCGGGTTCCTGCGCAGTGCTGACGGTTCTTACCTGGCAGGCCCTGACGATATCTACGTCTCCCCGAGCCAGATCCGCCGCTTCAACCTGCGTACCGGCGATACCATCTCCGGCAAGATCCGGCCGCCGAAAGAGGGCGAACGCTACTTCGCGCTGCTCAAGGTCAACGAGGTCAACTACGACCGTCCGGAAAACTCCCGCAACAAGATCCTGTTTGAAAACCTCACTCCGCTGCACGCCAACGAGCGTCTGCGCATGGAGCGGGGCAACGGTTCTACTGAAGACATCACTGCTCGCGTTCTGGATCTGGCCTCCCCGATCGGTAAAGGTCAGCGTGGCCTCATCGTCGCACCGCCCAAGGCCGGTAAGACCATGCTGCTGCAGAACATCGCCCAGAGCATCGCCTACAACCATCCCGACTGTGAACTGATCGTTCTGCTGATCGACGAGCGTCCGGAAGAAGTGACCGAGATGCAGCGCATGGTTAAAGGTGAAGTGATCGCTTCCACCTTCGACGAGCCGGCATCCCGTCACGTTCAGGTTGCCGAAATGGTGATCGAGAAGGCCAAGCGTCTGGTCGAGCACAAGAAAGACGTGGTGATCCTGCTGGACTCCATCACTCGTTTGGCTCGTGCCTACAACACCGTTATCCCGTCATCCGGCAAGGTACTGACCGGTGGTGTGGACGCCAACGCCCTGCACCGTCCCAAGCGCTTCTTCGGCGCCGCGCGTAATGTTGAAGAGGGCGGCAGCCTGACCATCATCGCGACCGCGCTGATCGATACCGGTTCCAAGATGGACGAGGTTATCTACGAAGAGTTCAAGGGTACCGGCAACATGGAACTGCACCTCTCGCGCAAGATTGCCGAGAAGCGCGTCTATCCGGCTATCGACATCACCCGCTCAGGCACCCGTAAGGAAGAGCTGCTCACTTCCGGTGACGAGCTGCAGAAGATGTGGATCCTGCGCAAGATTGTCCACCCGATGGGCGAGATCGACGGTATCGAATTCCTCATCGACAAACTGGCGATGACCAAGACCAACGACGAGTTCTTCGACGCCATGCGGCGCCAGCAGAAATAAGTCAGGTCAGAAAATGACAAAACCGCGGCCAGGGTCGCGGTTTTTGTTTATCTAAATTTCGGCCGACTGGGTAGTATGAAGCTTCGATGTCACAAGGATAGAGACGTCATGAAACCCGTTTACTGGTTACTGCCGGGATTGCTGTTCGGTATCCCGGCCTTTGCGCAGAGCGTGCCAGAGCCTCCTTCAGTGGCGGCTGCCGAGCTGGGCACTGATTTGCGCTATCTGTCGAATTGCCTGCAACAGGGGCAGTTTGCCGCTGTCGATTCCCTGCTGGCTACCCAGAGCCGCGAGCAGCGCGAGTATCTGCTGCTGCAACTGTTGCGCAATATCAACGTGACCCGGCCGGCGTCACCCGAACTGCACGCCTGGGTGGCAGCCCAGGCAGACAAGGCCCCCCGGTGGCTGGTCGAGCAGCGGGTGGATGGCTTTCTGGTTCAGCAACCGGCCTACGATTTTTCCGCTCAGGCCCGGCTGCTGTTGGGTCAGTGGCAGCAACTGGCGTGGCAGGCGGATTATCGCCAGAAACTGGAGCAGGGCTCCTTCTGCTTCAAGTCGATCTATTACCGCGGCAACCCCGAACTGGCCCGTCAGCAACAGGCGCTGCTGCAGGCCCTCGATCAGCTGCCTGTCGCCCTGCTGCAGCGCGAGAGTCGCGAGCTGGCAGCCCAGAATATTTACCTGCCTGACAACCATCTATTGCGCTACCTGTTGCAGCGTACCGGCGAGCCGGCACTCTACAGCCGCCTCTGGCGCCAGCCGGTGGATCAGGACGCTCTGGCGGCGCTGGCCACCATCAAACGCTTTCATCAGGGTAATGAGGCCAGCGAGCTGCTGATCGCTGCGAGCAGCAATCCTCATCTGAAAGAGCCGGCCCTGCGCCAGCTGACCGCGCTCTCTCCTCTGCCGCAGCAGGCGCGAAGCTACCTGCTCGGTGAGCTGGCCAACCGGCAGTATGGATCTCTGGTAGCCGATCTGCTGATGGAAGTGGATGAGCCATTGCTGCTGTCGGCACTGGCCAAACGGCTTGGTCAGCACGACAAGAACCCTGTGGCTCCGGCTCTCTTCCCCGATTCGGGTACAACGAAGAGGCGGCCAGGGTTATAATGCCTCACCTCCTGAATCTGGTTGGGAACCTGCATGAAATACAAGGACTTGCGTGATTTCGTCGCGCAGCTGGAACAAAACGGACAACTCAAGCGGATTACCCGCGAGATAGACCCCTATCTGGAGATGACCGAAATCAGCGACCGCACCCTGCGTGCGGGCGGCCCGGCCCTGCTGTTTGAAAATCCCAAAGGCTACACCATGCCGGTGTTGACCAACCTGTTTGGTACCCCGGATCGGGTCGCCATGGGGATGGGCCAGCCCGATGTGAGCGCCTTGCGTCAGGTCGGGGTATGGCTCTCCTATCTGAAGGAGCCGGAACCGCCTCGTGGCTTCAAGGAGCTGATGGAGAAGCTGCCGATCTTCAAGCAGGTACTCAATATGCCGACCAAGCGCCTCTCTTCCGCCCCTTGCCAGCAGGTGGTGCAGGAGGGGGATGCGGTCGATCTCGACCAGATCCCGATCCAGCACTGCTGGCCGGGTGATGTGGCGCCGCTAGTTACCTGGGGTCTTACCATCACCCGCGGCCCCTACAAGAAGCGGCAGAACCTCGGTATCTACCGCCAGCAGAAGATCGCCAAGAACAAGCTGATCATGCGCTGGCTGGATCATCGCGGCGGAGCCATCGATTTTCGCGAGTGGCAGGAGGCCCATCCGGGCGAGCGCTTCCCGGTGGTGGTGGCGCTTGGTGCCGATCCGGCGACCATTCTCGGTGCTGTTACGCCGGTGCCGGATACCCTCTCCGAATACGCCTTTGCCGGTCTGCTACGTGGTAGCCGTACCGAGGTAGTAAAAGCCATCAGCTGTGACCTGGAGGTACCGGCCAGCGCAGAGATTGTGCTGGAAGGCTATCTGGAGCCGGGCGAGATGGCGCCGGAAGGCCCTTATGGCGACCACACCGGCTACTACAACGAGGTGGACGAGTTCCCGGTCTTTACCATCACCCACATGACGATGCGCAAGGATGCCATCTATCACAGCACCTACACCGGCCGTCCGCCCGATGAGCCGGCGGTGCTGGGGCTGGCGCTGAACGAGGTGTTCGTGCCGCTGCTGCAGAAGCAGTTCCCCGAGATCGTCGACTTCTATCTGCCGCCGGAGGGGTGCTCCTACCGGATGGCGGTGGTCACCATCAAGAAGCGTTATCCGGGCCACGCCAAGCGGGTGATGCTGGGGGTCTGGTCTTTCCTGCGCCAGTTCATGTATACCAAGTTCGTGGTGGTGTGTGATGACGACGTCAATGCCCGCGACTGGAAGGATGTGATCTGGGCCATTACCACCCGGATGCACCCGGCCCGTGATACCACCCTGATCGAACACACCCCGATCGACTATCTGGACTTCGCCTCGCCCATCTCGGGCCTGGGCTCCAAGATGGGGCTGGATGCCACCAACAAGTGGCCGGGGGAGACCAACCGCGAGTGGGGTCAGCCCATCGTGCAGGATGAGACGGTGAAGCAGAAGATCGATGCCATCTGGGATGAGTTGAATATCCTCGGTTGAGGCGAAAATGGCCCGTTTGCTGCAAAAATGGATGAGATCCGCAGCGATTTGGGTATCCTCGACGAATGGGGCCAGCAGTGCTGGTCATCACCTGACAGTGAAACAATGAGCGAAGCGGGTCGAGCGAACCCGCCACAAGGACAAGAATGCAACGTATCAAATGCCGCGTAGAGGAACTGCGCGAATATGTCGACACCATCTGGCATGTGGCCCTGACGCCGCAGCAAGAGATCAGCTTCAAGCCGGGCCAGTATCTGCTGGTGGTGATGAGCGATTCGGACAAGCGTCCCTTCTCCATCGCCAACTCGCCGACCCGCCCGGGCGTGCTGGAGCTGCAGATTGGTGCGACTCCCGAGAACGCCTATGCCGGTCAGGTGCTGGCCCGCATGCGCGAACAGGGGGAGATCGAGGTCGAGCTGCCCGCCGGCAAGGCGTTCCTGCGCAACGAATCCCCCCGCCCGCTGATCCTGATGGCCGGCGGCACCGGTTTCTCCTATGCCAAATCGATTCTGGAGTACCTGATCGACAGCGGCAGCAAGCGTCCGGTCTTCTTCTACTGGGGGGTGCGTCAGGCGCACTGGCTCTACGAGCTGGAGCAGATGCAGCAGTGGGAGCGCGACTACGCGCCGCTCACCTTCATCCCGGTGGTACAGGAGCCGGAGAGCGACTGGAGTGGCCGTACCGGTCTGGTGCACAAGGCGATCATGGATGACTTCGTCAGCCTCCATGAGTACGACATCTATGTCGCCGGTCGCTTCGAGATGGCGGGGGCGGCTCGCGAGGAGTTCAAGATCCTCGGCGCCGAGCCGGAACGCATCTTCGGCGACGCCTACGAGTTCATCTGACAAGCCTTTTGTGCTGCCAAAACCCCCGGTCAAGCCGGGGGTTTTGCTATGGTGGCGCGACCAGATCGGGATATTGTGGAGTTCGTCATTCAAGTCCAGTTTTTTTCGCAATTTCAGGTATGAATGGCTACTAATTCCCTGCAGCTGGTGGCATCTTTGTGCGTGATTGTCGGCGGCAGGATAAGGATATCCCGGGATGGGGCGAGGAGGCGCTGTGTTGAGCGAAGAGGGAAGATCATCGACAGAAGATGCAAGGGGAGAGCAGGGCTCCGCGGAGCCGGCGGCGACCCTGATCTCCTCCTCCCGTATTGGTGAACTGGCCCGGCTGCAGGCAGAAATTGCCGCCCTGAAGCATGAAAACAGCCTGCTGCAGGAGAAGCTCAATGCCGCCCTCGATGGTACCGGCATCTGCCTCTGGCAGGGGATTATTCCGACTGGAGAACTGCGGGTATTCAACCTGCAGAACTTTCAGGCCGGTGACATGGCCCCCCACTTCGACCAATGGAGCGCCAAGCTCCACCCCGACGATCGCGCCCACGCCATGGGCAGCTATTTCGATCATCTCGAGGGGAAAACCCCCTTCTACGAAGTTGAATACCGCACTATCAACCCGCAAGGCGAGGTCACCTGGCTCTGGGATCGGGGTCGGGTGGTCGATCGCGACGCCGATGGCAAGCCACTGCGGATCATGGGTTCCCATATCGATATCACCCAGCGCAAAGCTTATGAGCAGAGGCTGGCTGAGAAGGCCAACAGTGATGCCCTGACCGGCCTGCTCAACCGGCAGGGCTTTGGCAAGGCGTTTGCTCAGCAGCAACATGACGGAGCAGGAGCGCTGCTCTTTATCGATCTGGACGATTTCAAGGGGATCAATGACCAGCTTGGTCATGCCTGTGGCGATCAGGTTTTGCAGCAGATGGCGGAATGGCTGCGTCTCATCATGCCGGGCTCGGCCCTGTGCGGTCGCTACGGTGGCGACGAATTTGTGGTGCACCTCAGCCGGGGGGTTTCGAGCCATACCCTGGCCGAGCTGGCCGATGCCCTGATTGGCCGGATGCAAAGCTATGTGCCCAGACCCGGTTGTTCGCAACGGGTCGGGCTCAGTATCGGCATCGCTTTGTGGGAGGGGGCATCGCTGTCGTTTCGGCAGGCGCTGGAGGTGGCCGATCAGGCCATGTACGAGGCGAAGGCGCGTGGCAAACGGGCCTGGCACTTGCTGCGGGTGTGATGACAACCCGAACCCCGTAAAGCAGAAACCCCAGCCATGCTGGGGTTTCCGTTATTCGCCTTTGGCGCCGAGCTGCTCTTCGAGTTGAGCCAGCTTGCTTTCGAGGGCGGCCAGTTTTTCCCGGGTACGCAGCAGAACCTTGGTCTGCACGTCGAACTCTTCACGGCTTACCAGATCCAGCTTGTTGAGCTGTGCCTGCAACACCTGACGGATCTTCTTCTCGGCCTCTTCGCCCATGCTGCGGATGCCGGGCGGCAGGGAGTTGTGTACCTGTTTGGCGATCTCTTCCAGTTTCTTCGGGTCGATCATGATGTCCTCCTTAAGCGTTGGTGGACATTCTACCGACAATTCCCTCATTTTGCCGAGATCGCGGCAGCTTTTTACACCGCGCTGCCCGTTATTGCTGGTCGGGTCTGGTGATGTGCCAACTGCTGCTACCCTTGCGCCCCCTTGTTGACCTGAAACCATGATGCAGAGCACAAACCTGATTGGAATATGACCAGTGTGAGTCTGAGTGTTGTTGTTTTCATGTTAAGTTTGTGCGGTCGAAGTGATCAGCGCTTCGTTGGTTTGTGATGGATAACAACCTGATAAAGAGAACAAAAAATGAAGAAGAAGCTAATTTATGCAGCCGTCATCAGTGCCTTGCTGGCCGGATGTGGTGGTGAGAATGACAAGATGGGGGATACCACCAGTACCCTCGATTACGCCCTGAGTGGGATGAGTGGTGCGCGCCCCAGCGTACTGGCGCCCCGTGCCAGCGATGGCACCCTGAAATTTTCGACCGAGACTCAGGATCTCTCCAACCCGGTATCCGCTCTCTCCACGCTGGATGGCTGGTCTACTACCCAACCCATTCAGCTGAACCCGGCCACCGTGAGTGGCGTGTCGGTTCCTGCTCCTGCTGACGCAGACTTTGCCGCCTCTGTCGCACCCATCTATCTGCTGGAGCTGACACTGGATCCGACGACTCTGCAGCCAAATGGCGTGAAGAATAACCAGCCGCTGGTCTATGGTACGGATTTTGTTGTTCGTGCTGCCGGTAGCACTCTCAATCTGGTACCGCTCAAGCCGCTGAATCCCTCCTCCTATTACATGATTGTCGCCACCGATTCGCTCAAAGACAGTCGCGGAACACCGCTCAAGGCTGGCAGTGATTACAGCACCTACAAGGCAAACAGTGGCACCACGGCTCAGGAGCAGAGCATCAGCAATCTGGTTGCGCTACAAGAGGGGCTGTTCAAATCTGCCACCGGCATTACCAGTGATCGGGTTATCTTCTCCGACTGGTTTGCCACCCAGTCCGGCGCCGATGTGCTGCTGGCGGTGAAAGGGGCTGCAGCCAAGGTGGCGCAGAACGGTCTGGACGCCGCCAAGGTATGGAAACAGGATGCCAAGGGCAATACCAGCCTGCCGGGCACTTATACCATGGCAGTGACAGGTAGCGGTGCTTTCCTGACCCAGATGGCTAATGAGCAGTTCCTGCCGTCGGATCAGAAAAATCTACTGGCTACCACCATTGCCAACAGCACACAGCTCACAAACATTGCCAATCTGACAACGGTATATACCGGAACCGTCAAGCTCCCTTATTTCCTCTCTACACCGTCAGTAGCCGGGTCATGGGACAAGGCCAAGACCCAGTCTTGGCATGGTGCCATCCCCAGCCTCTATGCCATCGCCAATGCTCTGAAGGCGGGTGATAGTGAAGTGATTGGCGGACTGGTTAGTGCCGGAGTGGATCCGACTCTGCTGGCAACACTGATCGCTGACCCGACCCGCCAGAGCGATCTGCTGACCGA
Source organism: Aeromonas jandaei (assembly GCF_037890695.1). Taxonomy (NCBI): domain Bacteria; kingdom Pseudomonadati; phylum Pseudomonadota; class Gammaproteobacteria; order Aeromonadales; family Aeromonadaceae; genus Aeromonas; species Aeromonas jandaei. Next base: position 901,339 of record NZ_CP149571.1, read on the forward strand.
GGCGAGCAAACTGATCGGGGTGACCCTCACCTCCGGTGGCAAGCCGCTGGATGCCGAGCGCAATATCGGCCGCTTCAATCCCCTGCCGGCATTGACCGAAGTACAATCCGTGCCGATGCGAATCTTTGCCAAAGATGCTCTTAATACCATCACCGATGTGATCATCTATCAGCACGGGGTTACCTCCATCAAGGAGAACGCCTATGCGCTGGCGCTGAGCCAAATTGGCGCAGGTATGGGGGCTGGTAAAAAGGTAGCTGTAGTGGTGATCGATCATCCGCTGCATGGTGAACGTGGCTTCGCTCTTAGCGGCAGTATGGCGACGGTGACCACCTCGGCAAACCCGACTCCCTACCTGAATCTGGGTTATCTGACGGTGGCACGGGACAACCTGAAACAGAGCGTGGCCGACCTGCTGGGTCTGCGTCTGGCGGTGGGCCTGGCCAACAGCGGCAACGTGATCGGCAGTGCCGGCAATATCAAGGTGCACTTCCTCGGTCATTCCCTTGGCGCCATTACCGGGGCCAATTTGCTGGCGGTTGCCAACCAGACCACAGGCAGTGTCCTGGCTGATGCTCTGTTCAAGTTTGATACCGGTGGTCTGGCGATGCCGGGCGGCGGTATCGCCCCGCTGCTGCTCGACTCCCCCAGCTTCGGGCCGACCATCAAGATGAGCGTGCTGACAGCAGGCAGCCCCGAGTTGAAAGCGGGCTTTGCGGCCTATGAGCCCAACTGCAAGACAGTCAAGGCAACCTGCTTCGTCAACGAATTCCTGCCCAGTCTGAATGCGACCACTCAGGCGGCCGCAGCCACGACGCTGCAGAGCTACAGCTTTGCTGCCCAGACAGTGCTCGACTCTGCCGACCCGATCAACCTGGGTCGCGGCATCAAGAGCAACTTCCCGCTGTTTGCTACCGAAATCGTGGGCAATGGTGCACTCAATCTGCCGGATCAGGTGATCCCGAACCGCATTGCCTCTGCACCGCTTGGTGGCACCGAGCCGCTGTTCAAGGTGTTGGGTTTGCAGGCGTTGCAAGGCGGGCCGGGTGTGATCCCTGCCAGCCACCATGCAGCCCGCTTTGTGGCCGGTGGTCACAGCTCGCTGTTGGCGCCTGATGGCAATGACAGCAACGCGCTGGTGACCAGCGAGATGCAGACCGAGTTTGCCAGCTTCTTTATGAGCGGTGGCGCGGCTGTGCAGGTGACCGACAATACCCTGCTCAAGCAGTAATTGCGCAGACCATAAAAAAATGCCGCCCTTCGGGGCGGCGTTGTTGTTTCTGCGATAGCTGAAAATCAGCCCGGCTGGTGGTTGCGATCCAGCCAGCCTTGCAGCAGGCCGACCAGCAGACCGGTCAGGTGGGCGATATTGGCGGTGCTGGTGCCGAGCATGTCGAAGAAGCCGAGCACCATCCAGAACAGCATAAAGCCCATCAGCGCCGGTGGCAGGGTGAGGCCGCAGGCCGGTTGCAGTTTGGCTCGCAGCCAGCAGTAGCCTAGCAGGGCATAAACCACGCCGGAGAGGCCGCCAAACAGCGGGCCGCTGGCGAAGAACTCGGCGATGTTGGGGAGGGCGGCACCCACCAGCAGCAGGATCAGCAGCTTGCCGCTGCCAAGACGCTGCTCGATCTGACCACCGAGATACCACCACCAGAGCAAGTTGAACACCAGATGGAGCACCGAGAAGTGGATGAAGGCCGGGGTAAAGTAGCGCCATGCCTGCCAGTCGGTGAACTGGGCCAGTGTCGGGTGGAAGGCCAGTTCGTCGTAGATGGGCAGGCCGATGGCATCGATGCCGTAGATGGCGAGACAGGCGATGATGACCACCAGCGTCAGTGGCCCCGCTTGATGGAGGAAATCGGTGACGGGATCCGTCATCCCCTTGCTGTAGTCGATGCGGGCATCGGCCCGGCCGGACTGCCAGGAGGCCTCCATATAGCGAGGGTGGTTCGGCTCGGCGAGGAAGCGCTTCACCTCCAGCTGGGCCTGAGCGAGGCGCGGCTCGTCAGCCAGCCAGATGGTGACTCCCAGCTCGGATTGGGTCAGCTCGCAGGAGATGCCCAGCGTCGCCAGATAGTCCACCAGCGCCTGCGCCATGCGGGCGTTGTCGAGCACCAGCAGCTGGATCATGCTTCGCTTGCCTCGATGGGAAACTCCCGGCGCCACGCCTCGAAGCCGCCATCCAGACTGTAGACCTCGTCATAACCCTGTTGCAGCAGGTATTGGGCCGCCCCCTGACTGCTGTTGCCGTGATAGCACATCACGATGACCGGGGTATCGAAATCCACTTCGTTCATAAAGCGCACCAAGGTGCCGTTGGTGAGGTGGAAGGCACCGACCGCGTGGGCCGCTGCAAATGATTGCGGGTCGCGAATATCCACCAGACGGGCTTCACCCGCGTTCAGTTTCTGGTGGGCATCATGGGCACTGATATGGGCAAACTGGTCCATCGGGATGTCCTGCGAATAGGTTGATTACGGGCCAGTGTACCGCAAGCAGGGGCGCAAACTAACCCCACAAAAGATAAGGGAGCCTGTGGCTCCCTTGTCGATATGGCATTCTGGTCAATGGCTTAACCACCAAGATAGGCCTGCCGCACCGCCGGGTTGGCCAGCAGGGCGGCCCCTGTGTCTTGCAGCACCACGTGGCCATTCTCCAGCACATAGCCGCGGTCGGCCAGTTTGAGCGCCTGGTTGGCGTTCTGCTCCACCAGGAAGATGGTCATTCCCTTCTGGCGCAGCTGCTCTATGGTGTCGAAGATCTGCTGGATGACGATGGGAGCCAGCCCCAGCGAGGGCTCATCCAGCAGCAGCAGGCGCGGTTTGCTCATCAGGGCACGGCCAATGGCCAGCATCTGCTGCTCGCCGCCGGACATGGTGCCCGCCCGCTGTTCCAGCCGTTCATGCAGCCGCGGGAACAGGGTAAACACCTGATCCAGCAGGCCGTGCTGTTCGGCCTTGTCGACGAAGAAGGCCCCCATCAGCAGGTTCTCCTCCACCGTCAGGCGGGCGAAGATGCGGCGTCCCTCCGGCACCACGGCGATATCCTTGCGCATGATACGGGCGGTGGAGAGGGAGCTGATCTGTTCCCCCTCAAACCAGATGGATCCGCTGCTGGGCTTGGGTTCACCGCAGAGGGTCATCAGCAGGGTAGTCTTGCCCGCGCCGTTGGCACCGATCAGGGTGACGATCTCTCCCTCTTTCACCTCGACGCTGACATCGTGCAGTGCCTGAATTTTGCCGTAGTGGGTCGATACGTTGCGAAGTTCTAACATCGTGACTCCTTGGGTCCTACGATTCGCCCAGATAGGCCTTGATCACTGCCGGATTGTTACGGATCTCATCCGGCTTGCCGTGGGCCAGCGGCGTGCCCTGGCTGACCACGAAGATGCGGTTGGATATGCCCATCACCAGCTTCATATCGTGCTCGATAAGCAGCACCGAGACCCCGAATTCGTCCCGCAGGCTCATGATCAGTTCGTCCAGTTCGTCGGTCTCCTTCGGGTTGAGACCGGCGGCCGGTTCATCCAGCATCAGCAGCTCGGGACGGGTCGCCATGCAGCGGGCGATCTCGAGGCGGCGCTGCTGCCCGTAGGCCAGATTGCCGGCGGCGCGGTTGGCGAGATCCTTGAGGCCCACTTTATCCAGCCAGAAGGCGGCCTGCTCCAGCCCCTCTTCTTCGGCACGGCGGAACGAGGGGGTCTTGAACAGTCCGGCCAGAAAGCCGGTGTTGAGATGCCTGTGCTGGGCAACCAGCAAGTTCTCCACTGCCGTCATCTCCTTGAACAGCCGGACGTGCTGGAAGGTGCGCACTATGCCCTTGCGGGCGATGAGGTGACCGGGTAGCCCCTGAATCTCCTCACCCTTGTAGCGGATGGTGCCGCCGCTCGGGCGGTAGAAGCCGGTCAGGCAGTTGAAGATGGTGGTCTTGCCTGCGCCGTTGGGGCCGATGATGGAGATCACCTCGCCCTTGTCGATATCCAGCTTGACCCCGTTGACTGCCAGCAACCCTCCGAAGCGCATCGACAGATCAGAGACTTCCATTAACTTCTGATGAGTACTCATTTCTTCAACTCCAGATGCGGACGGGTCATCGGCAGCAATCCTTGTGGCCGCCAGATCATCATGAACACCATCAAGAGGCCGAACATCAGCATGCGATACTCGTTGAACTCGCGGGCTAGCTCCGGCAGCACAGTCATCACGATGGCGGCCAGCACCACCCCGATCTGTGAGCCCATGCCCCCCAGCACCACAATGGCGAGCACGATGGCCGACTCAATAAAGACGAAGGATTCCGGGCTGATAAAGCCCTGCCGTGAGGCGAAAAAGCTGCCTGCAAAACCGGCAAAGGTGGCGCCTATGGTGAAGGCGGTCAGCTTGATGATGGTGGGGTTGAGCCCCAGCGATTTGCAGGCGATCTCGTCTTCCCGCAGCGCTTCCCAGGCGCGGCCCAGTGGCATGCGCAGCAGGCGGTTGATGACGAACAGGGTGGCGATCACCAGCACCAGCGCCATCAGGTAGAGGAAGATCACCTTGTGGTTGGCGTTGTAGGCGATGCCGAAGAACTCGTGGAAGGTCTCGAAGCCGCCATCTTTGACGGTGCGGTTGAACTCCAGACCGCCCAGGGTCGGTTTGGGAATGCCGGAGATACCGTTGGGGCCGCCGGTCAGGCTGGTCATGTTGTTGAGCAGAATGCGGATGATCTCGCCAAAGCCGAGGGTGACGATTGCCAGATAGTCCCCCCGCAGCCGCAGCACCGGGAAGCCGAGCAGGAAGCCGAACAGGGCCGCCAGACCACCGGCGATGGGCAGACACTCCCAGAAACTCAGCCCGAAGTAGTTGTTGAGCAGGGCGTAGCTGTAGGCGCCGACCGCATAGAAGCCGACATAGCCGAGATCGAGCAGGCCGGCGAGGCCGACCACCACGTTCAGACCCAGCCCCAACATGATGTAAATCAGGGTGAGAGTGGCCAGATCGATGGCTCCGCGCGATGCCATGAAGGGCCAGCTCACCGCAAACAGCAACACCAGAATGGCGGTGGTGTTGTAGAGGCGTGGCGCCTCTTCCTGGCTCGGCAGCACCAGCTTGCCGAAGCCGACCGAGAAGCCACTGATGGAGGCCTGGAACAGCTTGGCAATCTGGCCGCGCAGCAGCTGGAACCAGAACACCAGGGTGGCGCCGCCCAGCAGCCAGGCCAGCGACACATCGAGGCGACTCACCACCAGCAGACGGGAGCCATCGGTCTCCAGCTTGAAGCCGAGCAGCCAGAAGGAGAGCACCAGCAGCACCAGGCTGGCGATGCAGGCGTGGATGAATTGGCGTTTCATCATACTTTCTCCACTTCCGGGCGGCCCAGAATGCCGGTCGGCATAAAGAGCAGCACAAAGATGAGCAGGGCGAACGCCATCACATCCTTGTATTCGGTGCTGAGGTAGCCGGCAGTGAGCGCCTCCACCACGCCGAGCAGCAGGCCGCCCAGCACGGCGCCGGGAATGCTGCCGATGCCGCCCAGTACCGCGGCAGTAAAGGCTTTCAGCCCGGCCATAAAGCCGAGATAGGGGTTGATGACGCCGTAGTACATGCCGAGCAGCACCCCGGCAACGGCGGCCAGTGCGGCCCCCAGCACGAAGGTGATGGAGATGACCACGTGGGTGTCTATCCCTAACAGGTTGGCCATCTTGATATCTTCCGAGCAGGCGCGGCAGGCGCGGCCCATGCGGGAGCGGCCGATGAACTGGGTCAGCGCCAGCATGGTGACGAAGGTGATGACGAAGATGATGAGCTGCATATAGGAGAGGCTGGCCTGAAAGCCGTCAGCCTCGCCCAGAGTCCAGCCGCCGGAGATGAGGCTGGGCATGGCGATATCCCGCGAGCCCTGCGCCATTCGCATCATGTTCTGCAGGAAGATCGACATGCCGATGGCGGAGATGAGGGGGATCAGCCGGTTGCCACCGCGTAGCGGCCGGTAGGCGACCCGCTCTATGGTTCAGCCATAGGTGCCGGTGATGACAATGCTGACCAGAAAAGCGCCGCCCAGCAGCAAAACGGTGCTGTCGATGCCCATCATCATGAGCCCCGCCATCACCATGAAAGCGACATAGGAGCCGATCATGTAAACCTCGCCGTGGGCGAAGTTGATCATGCCGATGATGCCATAGACCATGGTGTAGCCGATGGCGATCAACGCATAGGTGCTGCCTATGGTTAACCCGTTCAGCAACTGCTGAACGAGATAAAGGAGGTGTTCGGACATACTGCGTTCCCTGTACTTGCCCGCAAAGAGAGGAGGGGGCGAGTCGGCTCGCCCCCGATCGGCAGATTATTTGAGTTGGGTAGAGGTACCGTCAGCGTGCCACTGGAACACACCGAATTCGAAGCCTTTCAGGTCGCCGTTCGGTGCCCAGTTGAGCTGGCCCATCACAGTATCGACCGGCGCAGCCTTGATGGCGGCAGCAACGGCAGCCGGATCCTCGTCACCCGCCTTGGCGATACCGGCCGCCAGGGTTTGCACCGCGGCATAGGTAGTCCAGACGAACGGGCCGGAGGAGTCCTGACCCTTGGTCTTGAATGCCGCAACCAGCGGGGCGTTGGCCGGCACCAGATCATACTTGTTCGGCAGGGTTACCAGCAGGCCTTCGGAAGCCGGGCCACCGATGGCGGAGATGTCCTTGTTGCCCACCCCTTCCGGGCCCATGAACTTGGCCTTCAGACCCTTCTCGCCAGCCTGACGCAGGATCAGACCCAGCTCCGGGTGATAGCCGCCGTAGTAGACGAAATCGACGTTCTCTTTCTGCAGCTTGGCGATCAGGGCGGAGAAGTCCTTGTCACCGGCAGTGATGCCTTCAAACGCGACGACCTTGACGCCAGCCTTGTCCAGTGCCGCTTTCACGCTGGAGGCGATGCCTTCGCCATACTGCTTCTTGTCGTGGATAACGGCAACGCGCTTGGGTTTGACCTGCTCGATGATGTATTTGGCGGCAGTCGGGCCCTGATCGCTATCCAGACCTATGGTGCGCAGGGTCAGCTGGTAGCCGCGCTCGGTGATCTTGGGGTTGGTGGAGGCGGGGGTGATCATCAGGATCCCCTCGTCTTCATAGATGTCGGAGGCGGGCAGGGTGTTGTCGGAGCAGAGGTGGCCGACCACGAATTTGACGCCGTCGTTCACTACCTTGTTGGCTACTGCCACTGCTTGTTTGGGATCGCAGGCATCGTCATAGACGATCGCTTCGATCTGCTTGCCCTTGATGCCGCCTGCCTTGTTGATCTGCTCGACCGCCATCTTGCCGCCGGTGAACTGCATGTCACCGTACTGGGCGACCGGACCGGTGACCGGACCGGCGATGCCGATCTTGATGGTATCGGCGGCATGGGCCATGGAAACTGATCCAAACAGAGCCAAAGAAACCGCTGCCTTTACTGCCATTCTTCCAAAATTATTCATTGATTCATCCTTTAATCAGTGGATTGTTTCATTCCCGTGTGCCTTTCCGGATCCAGGTCCTGCATGTCCGGCAGTAGATAAGGTTCTATCATTCCTCGCGGGGCAATAACAAGATGTTAAAGATACTAACCAGAGGGGGTTGCGAGCGGGTATTTTGAAACAAATGACCTGTTTTAAAATGGCATTTAGAGTTTAATTTTGAAAGTTGGTGTTAACATCTCGATAACCAGAGGCGGTCTGGATAAACGCCAGAGGATTAATCTGACGATATTTTACCCTGATGCTGCTCCCATTTTGACCACAATCCGTTTGCGCAAACAAAAATGAGCGCCTAAATTAGCCAGCATTGACAATTCCGTGGCAGAGCTCGTTAAAACCAAGCCTTTATTCGGGAAATCTGCTAATGTTCCGCCTTTGAAAGTCAGGAGACAGAGATGGCAACAATCAAGGATGTCGCCTCCCGTGCAGGCGTATCCATCTCCACCGTCTCACATGTGCTCAACCACACTCGCCGGGTCAGCGAAGACGCGACCCAGAAAGTGATTGAGGCGGTGGCAGAACTCAACTACGCGCCCAACTCGGTAGCGCGCAGTCTTAAAATAAATTCGACCAAAACCATCGGCATGCTGGTCACCACCAGCGTGAACCCCTTCTTTGCGGAAGTGGTGCAAGGGGTGGAAGCCTACTGCTTCGAGCAGGGCTACAGCCTGATCCTCTGCAACACCGAAAACCAGCCGCCCCGTCAGCAGCACTATCTGCGCATGCTGATGGAGAAGCGGGTGGACGGCCTGCTGGTGCTTGGTACCGATATCGATGCTCAGCTGCGCGACATGCTGCGCATCCACAAGAACGTGCCTCAAGTGGTGCTGGACTGGGGAACCGAGTGCGATTTCGCCAACGTTATCAATGACAACGCCCGCACCGGTGCGCGCATGGCCATGCGCTATCTGATGGAACAGGGCCACCGCGACATCGTCTGCATCACGGGCCAGCTCTCCAAGCCGACCACCCAGCAGCGACTGGACGGGGTGCGCGATGCGCTGGGCGAACACGGTCTGACCCTGAAAGAGGAGCAGATCTTTGAAGGGGATTATGAGAGCCAGAGCGGTTTCGATGCCATGCAGTGCATCCTGACCCTGCAGCCTCGCCCGACTGCGGTGTTTGCCTTCGACGATCCCATGGCGATCGGTGCCATCTGCGCTGCCTGGGAAGCCGGGATCAAGGTGCCGGACGATATCTCCATCATCGGTTACGACGATGTGGAGATGGCGCGCTTCTCCAGCCCGCCGCTGACCACCATCCGCCACCCGAAGGCCGAACTGGGCCAGCTGGCGGTGAAGCATCTGGTCAGCCGGATCCGCAACAAGGAGCTGGAAGTGGAGTCGATGACGGTACAGCCGGAGCTGATCGTCCGTCGCTCGGTCAAGCCACTGCGCTGATCCTGGCCTGTTTGCAACGAGAAACCCCCTCCATCGCGAGGGGGTTTCTGTTTTTACGAGCCAGCAAGGCAAGGGCGTGTCAGCTCTGTTTTATTGCGGGATCACCCAGTCAGCAGCCGGTAGACGCGCTCTTCGTGCTGGCAGCCTGATTGCGCGAGAACTTATGCCAACGGACACCCTCGGGTGTCCGTTTTGTTTTGGCGTCAGGCTGGCAGTGGGCCGGAAAGAATTACTGGATGGAGACCGACAGGGTATGGGGCACCTTCTCGCCACGGCGGGCTGTGGCGCGCATCTGATAGACCTGGATCAGATACTTGCCGGAGGCAGGCAGCTTGCCCTGCCACTGTTCGCCGACTGCGCCCGAGCTGAGCGCTTCGGCCTGACCGGGCACCGCGCCGGGGGCAAAGACGTTGAAGTTGGCATTGCTGCTGCCGGAGATACCGACCGTCATGGTCTGGCCCGCTTTGGCGACCAGCGTGTAGTTGATGGTGTCATAGCCTGCGAAGGTGCCCTTGACCTCGGCACTGTGGGCTCCCTTGGCGAACTGCACCGGCACGGTCGTCACCTTGTCGGCCGCCTGAGCACCGGTTGCCATGGCCAGAGTCAGCAAGGCAGCCATTATGGATCTCTTCATCTCTCAACTCCCTGTTTATTAACTCTTTAATCAACAAAGTCTGCGGTTTTACGCCGGCAGCTTACCAGATGCAGCGTTATGACCCGGTAGCATCACCAAGTGTGGTCGTTTATGGCCAACGGGGCGCGATCTTTATGCGGCCAGCTATCCCATGGAGGCAAACGGAGATGTGATCAGGGCCGTGCTCCTGATACAGGTCGATCCGCAAAGAGGTCGTTTGGCCGCTAAGATGAGGTGAAGAGGAAAAATGGGACATTCACCCTCTAAACTTAAGACTGACACCGAATATGGACTCAATCTGACGAGGACGTTGTATGCTGTATCGCTGGCTTGCCCTCTACTCCCTTCGAACCTTCACCCTGTGGTGCGTTGCCCTGATAGTGCTCACCCTGTTTGCGACCAGCGTGCTGGATCAGCGCTTGAGCCGACAGTTGGCCGCCATGGATGAAGAGACCGCCCACCTCAATAGCACCCAGAATCTGTTGCAGGAGCTGCGCTACCACACCACCCAGATCCAGCAGTTTCTGACCGATGCCTCCCTGACCGGCGATGCCGGCTCAATGTCCGAGGCACGCAGCCACTCTGACGCTGCGCAGGCTCTGTTGCCCGGTCTGGCGGAAGAGAAGCTGGACCTGCAGCAACTGCTACAACAGCAGATGGCGGTGGGCCAGCAGATGGTCACCGCCTATCAGCAGCAGGGGGCCGAGGCGGGCAACCGGGTGATGAAAGCAGAGGGGAGCGGGTTTGACGTGATCTCCGCTGCCATTGCCGATCAGGTTGGCGGGGCGTTGCAGCGCCACGGGCAGGAGCTGGCAGCCGACCGTGCCTCCAACCTCGCGCTGCAAGATAGTTTCGAGACCCAGATGGTGGCACTGCGTCTGCTCACCTGCCTGCTGGTGCTCGCCATTCTGGGCGTTCTGCTGCTCAAGGTACTGGTGCCGCTCAAGCAGCTGGATCGCAACCTCGAGAACCTGGCTCACGGCAGCAAGAACCTCACCTTTCGTCTGCCGGTGATCGGGCGGGATGAATTTGCCAAGCTGGCGGTAACGTTCAACCACTTTATCGGCGATGTGGACCACATCATCGCTACGGTGCAAGGGGTGGCGGAGCAGAACAACCGCAAGATTGGTGGCCTGAAAGAGCAGACCGATCGCACCCGACAGGGGATGGTTCAGGTGCAGACCAATACCGATATGCTGGCCACCGCCATCAACGAGATGGCCAGCACGGTGCAGGAGATCGCCCGCAACACCGAAGAGGCGCGGCTGGAGACCGAGCAGACCCAGCGCGAGGCGCTGACCGGGCAGGGCCGGGTCGAAGAGGCGATGGAGATGATCCACAAGGTCGCCAGCGGCATGGAGCAGGCGGCTGGCACCATCAACCGGCTGGAGCAGGAGAGCAACCAGATCGGCGAGATCGTCAACGCCATCCGTGCCATCTCCGAGCAGACCAACCTGTTGGCCCTCAACGCCGCCATCGAAGCGGCCCGCGCGGGCGAACAGGGGCGCGGCTTTGCGGTGGTGGCCGACGAGGTGCGCACCCTGGCGAGCCGTACCCAAAACGCCACCGTCGAGATCCAGCAGAAGATTGAGCAGCTGCAGCGGCGCACCAGTGAAGCGGTCAGCACCATGCACGAGACCACCCGTCAGAGCGAACAGGCGGTGGTGCAGGCGGGCGAAGCGGGGCAGACCCTGCACGCCATCGTCTCGGCGGTCGAGCGCATCACCGGGCTCAACACCCAGATTGCCACTGCCGCCGAGCAGCAGTCACAGGTGGCCGAAGAGACCAACCGCAGCGTGGTACAGGTTGCCGATATCGCCCACCAGACGTTGGCGCTCACCCTGCAAAGTTCCCGCAGCACCAAGGAGGTGGGCTTTGGCAGCGAAGAGATCCGCCTGCTCGGCAGCCAGTTCCAGGTCAGCCACCGCACCGAGCACGCCAATAACGAGGATATCGTCCACTGGAGCGAGGCCTTCAGCGTGCAGGTGGCCGAGATAGATCGCCAGCATATCGGCCTGTTCGATGCCATGAACCAGCTCTACCGCGCCATTCAGGATGGCAGCGGCAGCGATCAGGTAAAACAGCGGCTCGACCGGCTGGTGGGGCTGGCCAAGCAGCACTTGCTGGACGAAGAGAAGCTGATGGAGCGGGCCGGTTACAGCCAGCTCACTCCCCACAAGGGGGTTCATGTCAAACTGCTGCAGGATCTGGAGCGCCACCTCGGCAGCTTTGCCCGCGGCGAACCCGATGCCGACCTCAATATCGTCATGTTCCTCAAGAGCTGGCTGATCGATCATATCTTCCGGGTCGACAAGCAGTACGTCACCGAGCTCAACGCCGCCGGGATCCACTGATCCCGCCGCTGGCCCAACGCAACCAAACGAATCGAGGCGCCCATGGCGCCTCGATTCATTGATAGCAAAGCAGGAATAGCGGCAGCCGCTTACAGGCTGGCGAAATCTACCTCGGGCAGGGTTTCAAAGCCGGGGCGGGCAAACAGATAGCCCTGCATCAGGCTGACGCCCATCTCCCGCAGGCAGGCCATCTCTTCGCGGGTCTCGACCCCCTCCGCCAGCGGGGTAATCTGCAACTCGGCAAGCAGGGCCAGAGAGTGGCGCACTATGGCTTGCCGGGTCGGGTCATGGTCGATGCCGCGCAGCAGGTGCATGTCGAGCTTGACGATGTCGGGGCGAAAATCGGCCAGCAGGCTGAGGCCCGAGTAACCGGCACCAAAGTCATCGATCGCCGTCTTGAAGCCGAGCGCCTGATAGTGATCGACGATGCCGCGAATATGGCGGTTATCCAGCACCTGCTCCACCTCGGTGAACTCGAACATGATCTGCTCGATGGGAAAGAGATGCTCGCGGGCCGCCTGCAGGGTGGTGCGGATGCAGCGCTCCGGGCGGTAGACCGCATTGGGCAGAAAGTTGATGCTCAGCATGCCCCGCATATCGAGCCGGGCGGCCAGTGCGATGGCCTTGATCCGGCACAACTGATCGAAGCGGTAGCGATTGCCATCGTTGACCCGGGCAATCACGCTCTGCGCCGGCTCGTTGTTGAGCCCCCGCACCAGCGCCTCGTAGCCGAAGATGGTGCGCTTGCTGCAATCGACGATGGGCTGAAAGGCCATGGTGAAGTCGAAGTCGAGATCTGCTTTCTCCTGACACAGCTGGCAGATGGCGGGGGACGGGGCGGCAGGTATATCCATGACTCTCCTCTCGTGGCGTGGCGGCGCTGGGGACTGTCTCAAATGATAACAGCTCGGCTCCACCAGCACGGTAATTTCCCGGTAATACGCAGCCACTCCCCTTGAGGCACCAAACGTTACCCCGTTTTCTGCAAGATATGCGGCAAGGGCGGGCGCGGATGGCCTCGCTTGTTTGCCAGAGATCGGGCGATGCCCCGCAGGCACCCGTTATCGCCGCTGGTGGCCGCCAACTCCGCCAAGGTAGTTGGTATAAACAGAATTTATGGGTTTTCGGATAATGACCCAATTTTTACTTATGCAAGCTTGCAGCTTGCTCTGATGCCGCAGTTTGGCCCGCTCACTGCCCGCAAGGGGCAATGGCCGATCTTGATCAACCGGCATAGAGCGCCAGCCAATGTCCTGTAGGTTCGATTAGCGCAGCGTAATCGGACGAACGAGAGGCTTTGGTTGTTGCGGTGCAACAGAGGCGGCCAGTCGAAGGGGAGAATTCGGCTGGCCGTGATGGTGGGAGAATCTATTTACATGCATGTCCGATTACGCCTGCTGCTAATCGAGCCTACGGGATAATAATGGTTTTTATTGCTCATATGAGAATATAAAAATATATTGGTTCATCTAAAAAATATTAGGGGTGTTTTCCATATGTGGGTTGTATACGTTTCTAACAAGCCGGATTCAAAAAGAAATTTTGAAATTGGGATGAAGGCGGGAGTATGGGGCGTACATGATAGTAAAAAGAGTACAATTCAAAATGTGAAAAAAGATGAAATGGTAATGTTTGTGCATGCCATTTCTTGGTTAAAAGCGAATGGACCTATGCCGGATGGTTTTTCTCGGGTGAAAAAAACTTCTGACTTTAAAGGGTTAGTGAAGCGAATTGTATTTGGTCGGGTAACAAACTCATTTTATGAGTCTGAAGAAACTATTTGGCCTGATGCATCCTATCCGAATAGATTTAATTTTGAAGTTATTCAGGAACATAAAGACAACGTTTTTTTTGGTACTGAATTTTATGATGCAAGTATTGTTGAGGCCGTTCGATATTCTGCTTGTCATCAAGGTGCAGTCTCTAAAGTTGTAATGGAATATAAGTCCATTGAGGAAATAGAAAAACCGTTTGTTTTTGAAGATTCAGCAAAATATTCTGTTGTCGAAGGACAGGAAATATATCGTTTACATAAAACATATGAGCGAAGCTCAAAAATAGTAGAAGAGAAAAAGCGCTCAGTGTTAGAAGAAAAAAATAAACTCGAGTGTGAAGTTTGTGATGCTGATTTCCACGCTATTTATGGTGAGCATGGTAAAGGATTTGCTGAATGTCATCATGTAAATCCTCTTGCATTTCGTGACGGTGAGGAAGAAACCAAGTTAGAAGATCTTATTATCCTCTGTGCTAACTGTCATAGAATGATTCATCGTAAAAAACAATGGTTAACTGTTGATGAGTTAAAAGGAATTTATAACAATGCAAAATTCAAATCTTGATTTTTTAAATGAAAGAATAAAAAATTTTGTAGCTGAGAGAGATTGGGATAAATTTCACTCACCCAAGAATCTAGCAATGGCTCTTTCTGGCGAAGTTGGAGAGTTGATATCTCATTTTCAATGGCTGTCAGAACAGGAGTCATATTTAAAGCATGACGAAAAAAAGTTTGTGGAAGTTAAAGAAGAAATTGCTGATGTATTTTTATACCTAATGATGCTGTCAAATAAGTTAGGTGTGGATATAGTTTCTGTCGCTATGGATAAAATTGATAAAAACGAAATTAAATATCCAATATCTCTTAGTAGAGGTAAGGCAACCAAATATAGTGATTTTTGATGCACGTTTAATTTCAAAATAAATTTTCCGCTGATAAATAAAACGGCGCCTTACGGCGCCGTTTTTAATATCACTCAACCCAACCAACATCACTGCAGCAGGGAGATATCCGCGACTTGCAGGAACAGGTTGCGCAGGTTGTTCAGCAGCGCCAGACGGTTGGCCTTGAGGGCCTCGTCGTCGGCCATCACCATGACTTCGTTGAAGAAGGTATCGACCGGCTCGCGCAGGGCGGCCAGACGGGTGAGGGCAGCCTGATAGTCACCGGCGGCGAACAGCGGGGCCAGTTCGGCTTGCAGTTCGGCAACCTGGGTGGCCAGCGCCTTCTCGGCGGCATCGACCAGCAGTTCCGGTTTGACGGCAGTCGGCAGTTCGCCTTCGACCTTGGCCAGAATGTTGCTCACGCGCTTGTTGGCGGCAGCCAGTGCCAGTGCGGCATCCAGGGTGCGGAAGTGGCTGACGGCCTTGACGCGACGATCGAAGTCGAGCGGACGGGTCGGGCGGCGGGCCAGTACGGCCAGCACCACGTCGGCACCGATGCCTTCGTCCTGATAGGCGGCGCGGAAGCGGCCCAGCATAAAGTCGACCACGTCGGTAACGACGGTTTTGTTGGTCAGCTTGTCGCCGTAGACGCGTACCGCTTCTTCAACCAGTTCAACCAGATCCAGATCCAGCTGCTTCTCGGTCATGATGCGCAGGGCACCGATGGCGGCGCGACGCAGGGCGAACGGGTCCTTGTCACCCTTCGGCAGCATGCCGATGCCGAAGATACCGGCCAGGGTGTCGAACTTGTCGGCCAGCGCGACGGCGCAGGCAACCAGACCGGACGGCAGGGCATCACCGGCAAAGCGCGGCATGTACTGCTCGTTGAGGGCCACGGCCACCGCTTCGTCTTCGCCATCGTGACGGGCGTAGTGCATCCCCATGACACCCTGGGTGTCGGTGAACTCGCCGACCATGTTGGTCATCAGATCACACTTGGAGAGCAGACCGGCACGCTTGGCCTGAGCCACGTCGGCACCGATACGCTCGGCGATAAAGCCGGCAACGGTCTCGATGCGCTCGACCTTGGCCTTGACGGTGCCCAGCTGTTGCTGGAACAGCACGGTTTCAAGGCGCGGCAGGCGGGAGGCCAGGGTCTGTTTGAGGTCGGTCTTGAAGAAGAACTCGGCGTCGGAGAGGCGGGGGCGAACCACCTTCTCGTTGCCGCTGATGATCTGGCTCGGGTCTTTGGACTCGATGTTGGTGACGAAGATGAACTTCGGCAGCAGCTTGCCGTTCTTGTCGTAGACCGGGAAGTACTTCTGGTCACCCTTCATGGTGTGAACCAGCGCTTCAGCCGGAACGGCCAGGAACTTCTCTTCGAAGTTGGCGGTCAGCACCACCGGCCATTCGACCAGTGCGGTCACTTCTTCCAGCAGGGCGTCGTCCAGATCGGCTACGCCACCGAAGGCGGCAGCGGCCGCTTCGACGTCAGCCTTGATCTTGGCCTTGCGCGCCATAAAGTCGGCAATCACCATGCCGCGCTCCTGCAGGATCTGCGGATACTGGCTGGCGTTGTCGATGGTGAACTCGCTTTCGCCCATAAAGCGGTGGCCGCGAAGGGTGCGGGCAGAGTCGATACCCAGAATGTGGGCGGGAACCAGCTCGCCATCCAGCAGCAGGGTCACGGTGAAGACCGGACGCACGAACTGGATGGTCTTGTCGCCCCAGCGCATCATTTTCGGGATCGGCAGCTTGGCCAATGCAGAAGCAACCAGCTCGCCCAGCAGATCGACGGCCGGACGGCCTTCGACCTTGGCGGTGTGAACCAGCCACTCGCCCTTGTCGGTGACCAGACGCTCGGCCTGTTCAACGGTGATGCCGTTGCCACGAGCCCAGCCTTCGGCAGCCTTGGTCGGCTTGCCTTCGGCATCGAACGCCTGAGCCACGGCCGGGCCGCGCTTCTCGACGCTCTTGCTCGGCTGTTCGCCAGCCAGCTCGCTCACCTTCAGCGCCAGACGGCGCGGTGAGGCAAACCACTCGACGTCGCCGAAGGCCAGATCGGCCTTGGTCAGTTCGGCTTTGAAGTTGTCGGCAAAGGCTTCGGCCAGGGAGCGCAGGGCTTTGGGCGGCAGCTCAGCAGTACCGATCTCTACCAGAAATGTATGTTGTGCCATGTCCGTTCCTTAACCTTGCTTGTTCTCACTGCGCTGACACATAGGGAAGCCCAGCGCTTCGCGGGAGGCGTAGTATGCCTCTGCCACGGCCTTGGTCAGGGTGCGAATGCGCAGGATGTAGCGCTGACGCTCGGTGACCGAGATGGCCTTGCGGGCATCCAGCAGGTTGAAGGAGTGAGCGGCTTTGAGGATGCGCTCGTAGGCAGGCAGCGGCAGTGGTTTTTCCAGTGCCAGCAGGTTCTGGGCTTCCTTCTCGTACTGCTCGAAGCAGTGGAACAGGAAATCCACATCGGCGTGTTCGAAGTTGTAGGTGGATTGCTCCACTTCGTTCTGGTGGAACACGTCGCCGTAGGTGGTCTTGCCCAGCGGGCCGTCAGACCAGACCAGATCGTAGACGCTGTCCACGCCCTGAATGTACATGGCCAGACGCTCGAGACCGTAGGTGATCTCGCCGGTGACCGGCTTGCATTCGAGGCCGCCAACTTGCTGGAAGTAGGTGAACTGGGTCACTTCCATGCCGTTCAGCCACACTTCCCAACCCAGACCCCAGGCACCCAGAGTAGGGTTTTCCCAGTTGTCTTCCACGAAGCGGATGTCGTGGATCTCGGGATCCATGCCCAGCTCTTTCAGGGAGCCCAGATAGAGTTCCTGAATGTTGTCGGGGGAAGGCTTGATGATCACCTGGAACTGGTAGTAGTGCTGCAGGCGGTTCGGGTTTTCACCGTAGCGGCCGTCAGTCGGACGGCGGGACGGTTGCACGTAAGCGCAGGCGATGGGCTCCGGGCCCAGGGCACGCAGACAGGTCATGGGGTGGGAAGTACCGGCACCCACTTCCATATCCAGCGGCTGAATGATGGTACAGCCCTGGCGGGACCAATAGTCCTGCAGCTGCAGGATCAGGCCCTGAAAGGTTTTGACATCGAATTTTTGCATAATTTTTTTCGCGCGAAATGAAAATCAGAGCAAGATTTGCTGAATGTGAACCGAGGGAGTATACCGTCTGGCATGGTCGGATAATAGGCGAAATTGCAGCGGATTCGCGGGATGGTGCTGCGCTCTGGCTGGTCGGGCGGGCTGTCCGGTATATGATGTGAGCAGTGCCGCCTGCGGAGTGGGCAGGGTCGGGGAAACCGCTGAAATAACGAGGGAGAGGAAATGGAACTGCGCTGCGCCTGGGTGACCAAAGACCCGGAATACATTGAATACCATGACAAACAGTGGGGCAGGCCGGTCTATGACGCCCGCGAGCTGTTTGCCAAGCTCTGCCTCGACGGCCAGCAGGCGGGACTGTCGTGGATCACCATCCTCAAGCGCACCGAGAGCTATTACCGCGCCTATGCCGACTTTGATCCGCAGCGTATCGTGCAGTTCGACGAGCAGGATGTGGAGCGGCTGATGCAGGACAGCGGCATTATCCGCAACCGGCTCAAGGTGCAGTCGATCATCAAAAACGCCCGCGCCTATCTGGCGCTGGAGGCCGAAGGCATCGACTTTGTCGATTATCTGTGGAGCTTTGTCGGCGGCGCCCCCATCGTCCACCAGCGCCAGGGCAACGGCGATATTCCGGCGACCTCGCCGGAGTCGGATGCCATGTCGAAAGCGCTCAAGAAACGCGGTTTTACCTTCGTCGGCAGCACTATTTGCTACGCCTTTATGCAGGCGGTGGGGATGGTGAACGATCATCTGGTCAGCTGCCCCTGCCATGCCGAATGCCAGCAGGCAGCCCGCCCCGCCCGTACATAGCCCTGCCGAAGTAGCCCCGCAAACAAAAACGCCAGTCATGACTGACTGGCATTGTTGTTTTTGGCAAGGTGAGGGAGGTGGCTACTTCACCCCCGCCTTGATCATGCAGTCGCTGTACTGCTTGTCCACCCGGAAGATGTGGTTGAGCAGCCAATTCTTGAGGAAGATGATCATCTCCATATTGCGCTCCTGCTCGTCGCCCCCTTCGCGGCGGATCAGGGCGCCCAGTTCGGCCAGCAGCTTGACGTGCTCCTGCTTGTGGCGTTGCAGGTCGGGGTAGCAGGCCTGCTCCATGCTCTTCTCTTCATCGGCAAAGTGCTGGGTCGCCAGCTTGAGCAGCTCGTCCAGCCGCTGTTTGCGCTGCTGGGGCGAGCTGTTGTCACGGACTGCGTGGTAGAAGCGGTTCATCGCCTCGAACAACCCCTGATGCTGGCGGTCCACGCTCGGCACGTTGACCATAAAGGATTCGTTCCAGTGCAGCAGGTCTTGCTCGTTACCATTGTGGGGGTTTGAGTTGACCTCGAACTGATCGCTGACCAGACGGATCTCCTCATTGGCCTGATTGAGATCCCGGGTATGGGTGCGGCTCTCGCGCGAAAGGTCCAGACATTCGCGGGCGATGTTGGCGACCAGCATGACGTTGCGGTTGGTCTCTTCGGTCACCTTGGCCTGCTGCTCAGCGGCGGTGGCGATCTGGCCGTTCATGTCGGCAACCCGGGTGATCGCCTCGACGATAGAGTTTAGAGTTTCGCCGGTGCCGGCCGCCTGATTGACCGCCTGCTCGCTGACATTGCGGGTGGTGTGCATGGTGTTGACCGCATGGCGGGTGTTGTTCTGCAGCGCCTCGATCCGCTGCTGGATATCGACGGTAGCCGCCTGGGTACGAATAGCCAGCTGGCGCACCTCGTCGGCCACCACCGCAAAGCCGCGCCCCTGTTCGCCGGCCCGGGCCGCCTCGATGGCGGCGTTGAGGGCCAGCAGGTTGGTCTGTTCCGAGATGGTGCGGATCACCTGCAAGATGTTGCCGATCTGGGTGCTCTCCTGATCCAGCTGGGTCACTTCCCCGGCGGATTGCTCGATATGGTCGGCGACCTGACGGATCAGGGCTATGGTCTGGCTTACCTGCTGCTGGCCATCGTGGGCCTGCTGCTGGGTGAGCAGGGTATCCTGACTGGCCTGCTCGGTGTTGTGCTCGATGTTGTGGACGGTGGCAGTCATCTCGTTGATGGCGGCCGCCAGCATGTCGGTGTTTTGCTGAGCCTGCTGCATGCTGTTGAAGGTGCTGCCGGAGTGGTTCATCAGCAGTGCCATCTTGTCATGGGTTTTGTGGGAAACCTGCTGCACCGAGCCGATCAGGCTGTCGATATTGTCGAGGAAGCGGTTGAACACCTTGGCCAGATAGGCGAATTCGTCCTGCCCCTGAATGCGCAGCCGGAAGGTGAGATTGTGGCTGCGATTGGCCAGCTCGACCAGCTGGGCCATCAGTTGCTGCAGGGGCTGCACGGTCTTGAGGTGGATCAGCAGCAGCATCAGCATGATAACGGCCAGGCTGACGAATAGCAGGATCATATCCTGGCTCTGCAGGGTCTGGTTCTGATTTTCAATGGCCCGCTCCTGCTGCTGCAGTTGCTGCCGCTGCTGTTCGAGCGCCTGTTCGACGGCACTGGCGATGCTATCGGTCAGCGCATCGAAGCCCTGATCCGGCTCCTTCATCAGGCGGTTGCCCGCCTCACGTCCCTCTTTGAGATAGGCATCGACCATCCGCTTGCCCACATCCAGCTGACGGGTCAGCAGGGGGGTCAGAGCACTCTGCAACCGGGGCAGGGTGTCGAGTAGCTGACGAGCCGCCTGAGCATGCTGCTCTGCCTCGCCGATAGAGTCCTGCTCCCCCGATACGGCGGCATCGGTGAGGAATTGTTGTACCTGGGTGGTGTGGTAACGCAGCTCCTGCAGCGCTATCTGGACGTTGGTGATCTTGATCACTTCGCCCGGTAGCAGGCCGAGCTGGCTGGTCAATGTGCTGCGCCAGATGTTGCTCAAAATCATGGTCAGCAAGATGATGAGGCTTGCTCCCAGCAGCAGGCGCCGGATCGATATATTGCGAAGCAGTGAAGACATGGAACCCTCGGATGCCCTATTGACAGTACCTTCAATAGTAGTCAATGGAGCCACCCAACGGCCTGCCTTTAATCACATATCCACTCTCTTCGTCAGGTTTTCCCCTCTGGTTCAGGGAAGAGCAAGTTCAATGACCGATACTGCCCTTTTCTGCCCGGTGTCACTCTCTTTCTGCTGACGTCACACCTTGGCACACCTCTGGGGTAGAATGCCGCCCTTCAGTTTATCGAGTTGTTTCTTTGAGGTTTTTTCATGCATTTCAAGACTCTGGTTCCCGCTGTTGCACTCGCCGTTGCCCTGAGCGGCTGTACCACCAATCCCTACACTGGTGAATCCCAGACCTCCAAGGGCGCCTGGGGCGCGCTGGCCGGTGCCGCTGCCGGTGCCGCAGTAGGCGCGCTCTCCTCCAGCAAGGGTGACCGCAAGAAGGGTATCCTGACTGGTGTGGCCGCCGGTGCCGCGCTGGGTGGCGGTATCGGTTACTACATGGATGTGCAGGAAGCCAAGCTGCGCGAGAAGCTGCAGGGCACTGGCGTCAGCGTTACCCGTAATGGCAACGATCTGATCCTCAACATGCCGAACAACGTCACCTTCGACAGCTCCAGCTCCCAGCTGAAAGCGGCCGGCGCCAACACCCTGTCCGGCGTGGCCATGGTGGTTGCCGAGTTCGACAAGACTCGCCTGAACGTAGTCGGTCACACCGACAGCACTGGTTCCCGCGATCTGAACATGAAGCTCTCCCGCGAGCGCGCCGACGCCGTTGCCGCCCAGCTGATCGGTCAGGGCGTTGCAGGCAGCCGTATCGCTACCACAGGTGTTGGCCCGGATCAGCCGATTGCCACCAACAGTACTGCAGCCGGCAAAGCCCAGAACCGCCGCGTCACCATTACCCTGACCCCGACTGCCTAAGTCGTTCAGGTTTCGGTAACGAAAAGGCCCCGCCAGTGATGGCGGGGCCTTTCTATTGGAGCCGTTGCGAGCAATGGCTCCTTGTTCTTTGCTCCCTGTTCCCCTTGTGGGAGAAGGGCCGGGGATGAGGGGAAGAACCGCCTCTTAGACAGCCGCAGTCAGCTGCACTTCCACCTTGTAGCCTTCGTGGGCCAGACGGGCCTGTACACAGGCGCGTACCGGTGCGGTGCCGGCAGGGATCCAGGCATCCCACTGCTCGTTGAAAGCGGCGATATCGCCAATATCTTTCAGATAAATGTTGGCCATCAGGATTTTGTCGACGCCGGAGCCGTTGGCTTCCAGCAGGCGTTGCAGGCTGGTCAGCACTTCGCGGGTCTGCTGGTGGATGTCGGCCTCTTCGCTGACGGGGACTTCCACCACATAGAGGGTGCCGTTGTGAATGACGACGTCAGACCAACGCTGGGTGGTGCCGATTCGGGTAATGGTTGTCATGGCGTGCTCCGGAAACGGGGAATTATTGACCCTTGCGGATCAGATAACGGTAGGGGGCCTGCTCTGTCTCGCTGGCGACCAGAGTGTGATCCATAAAGCGGCAGAAACTGGGGATGTCGCGGGTGGTTGAGGGGTCGTCGGCACTGACCAGCAGGGTCTCCCCGTCAGCCATCAGCCGCACTTTTTTACGCACCATCATCACAGGCTCCGGGCAACGAAGCCCGATTGCGTCCAACTCGTGAGTTGCATCGCAGAATAAATCACTCATCTATCATCAACCTTCAACCTATTCGGCTGCCAATGATACTCAGGGCTAAAAAATAAGCAAACCATTGGCCTGTCTAACAGCATATGTAACCAAAATGTTATTGCGGACTATCCAGCGCCTGCCGGACGAGTAATATAAAAATTGAACCATATTCAACAAGGAGGTGAATATGCAGGTCTCCTACGGCAGATTGCAGGCCTATGCAGGCATGGGGTTCTTGTCCTTCGCAATGATAGTGATGGGCAGCCCGATCGGGAATACCGGTACCTGGTTCGGTTCCATGGTGATGGTCGGGCTGGGGCTCTGGATCGAGCTCAGCGATTACTATGACGAGGATGAGGACGAAAACGATCAATCCTGACTTGATGACGATTCAACAACAAAGGCGGAGCAATCCGCCTTTGTCATTTCTGTCGATTGGCCAGTAGCCCGGATCAGCGGGTCGAGCGCATCGCCCGCTCCAGATGCAGCGCCGTCTGCTGTGGATTGGCTTTGGGGTCGTTGAAGAAGTTGCTCAGCACATCCAGAATTGCCTGACGCATATTGGTGGGAGTGGCCATCCCCTCTGCCATGCTGGGCAGCAGATTGTCCTGCTGCTCGGCGTGGAGGAAATCCTGATAGGAGCGGATGGCGCAGCGATCAAACTTGCTCATGTTGGGTTTGGTCAGCGCCGGGATCGACCCCTTCACCCGGTTGAACTCCTCCTGAAACTTCGGCGTCATCAGCAGCTGGGCCAGCTCCCCCTGCGCCTGCAGCTGGGCCGGATCCCGCTGTTTGAACATGGCGATGGAGTCGAGGTTGTAGCTGAACAGCCCGGTGCTGCCGGGGCTTGGCAGGCATTCGATATCTTCGCCCGGCCGGTAGTTGCCGGCGAGCAGCTCCCCCTTCACCCAGTCACCCATCACCTGCATGGCGGCGCCGCCGCTCTCCAGCAGATTGGTGGCCTGATGCCATTTCAGTCCGGCGTACTTTTGTGGCACGTAGGCGCGCAGCTGCTGGAAGCGGGTAAGAACCCGCACCATGTCGGGGCCGGTCAGGGTGGCGCTGTCCTGTTCCACAAAGGCTTTGCGATAGAACTGCTTGCCCCCTTCACCGAGTGCCACCGTTTCAAACAGGACGGCCAGCTGCCAGGGCTCGTTGCCGATGGCGAGCGGAGTAATGCCTCGTTTTTTAAGCTGGTCGGCGACCGTCACGAACTGGGCCCAGTCGGTGGGAGGGGTGAGTTTCTGTTGCTCGAACACCTTGCGGTTGAGCCATAACCAGTTGACCCGGTGGATACCGGTAGGCACCGCCATCAGGGCGCCGTTCTGGCTGAGGGTGGCCCGCACCATAGGCGGCATCTGGCTGTACCAGCCGAGGTGCTCCGCCATGGGGGTGAGGTCGCGCAAAAAACCGAGCCCGGCCCACTCCTTGAGCTCATACCCCTTGAGATGGGCCGCCTCCGGCGGGTTGGCGGCCAGCGCCCGGCTTTTCAGCACCGTCATGGCGCTCTTGCCGCCACCGCCCTGTACCGCGAAGTCATTCCACTGGTTGCCTTTGGCGATCCACTCCGATTTGAGCACTTCGACCGCCTGCGCTTCGCCGCCGGAGGTCCACCAGTGCAGCACCTCCACCTGGGAGGCACAGACAGAACCGGAGAGCAGGGCTAGCAGGGGGAGAGGGAACCACTTCATGAGAAGACTACCTTGGCAGTGAGAGGGTGGCCTGCAGACCACCTTGCGGACGATTTTCCAGCACCAGATCGCCGCCGTGAGCATGGGCGATGTTGCGGGCGATGCCGAGCCCGAGACCGGTGCCGGCCTGATCCGTGCTGAGCCGGTAATAGGGCTCGAAGATGCGCTCGAACTGGTCATCCGGCAGGCCGGGGCCCTCATCCATGATGAACAGGATCAGCATCTCCTCGTCATCCATGATGATGATGCGCACCCGCTGGCCGTACTTGATGCCGTTGTCCACCAGATTGCCGATGCAGCGCTTGAGCGCCAGCAGCTTGCCGCGGTAGGGCCATTTGCAGTGCCCTTCGATGGTGAGACGTTCGTCGTGGAGGTTGAGCGACTCGGCCATCTGCTCCAGCAGGGCGTTGATGTCGATCTCCTCGATGTTCTCGTGGATGTCGGTCTCTTTGACCGTCTGCAGTGCCCCTTTCACCATCAGCTCGAGTTCGTCGAGATCCTTGTTGAACTTGGCGATCTGTACCTCGTCGTCGAGCAGCTCGACCCGCAGCCGCAGCCGGGTGATGGGGGTCTTGAGGTCGTGAGAAATAGAGCTGAACAGCCGCTCCCGATCATCGATATAGCGGCGGATGCGGTGCTGCATGATGTTGAAGGCGCGGGTCGCCGCCACGATCTCGGAGGCGCCCTCCTCCTTGAGCGAAGGCTGGTCGATATCCTTGCCGAGGTTGACCGCCGCCTTGGCCAGCCGGCGCAGCGGCCGGGTCTGCCAGCGCACCAGCATAAAGGTGAAGAAGCAGAGGAACACCGTCATCAGGGCGATGAAGCGCACCTGATTGCTTGGCATGACGGTGTCATCCAGCGTCATGTAGGGGGCGGGCAGCAGGGCCGCCAGATAGAGCCACTCCCCCTTTTCGATCTCGATCTGGGTCACCAGCACCGGCGGATTGATGGGCTCGAGCGACAGGGTGTAGCGTGCCCAGGAGGAGGGGAGATCCGCCAGCAGGGTGTCGTTGTTGAATACGTGGAGGTCTTCGGGCCGCGAGAAGTCCACCTTGATCGCCATGGCATCGGAGAGCTTGCGGGTCAGCACTCCCTGCACCTCCTCCAGCACCTGCGTCTTGCGTTCGCTGTCGGGGATGGCGTTGATGTGGATCTCCTCTTCGTTCAGCGAGACGAAGAAGCGGCTGCCGCCCATGTTGCGCAGCTGGTCGAGGGCGATGTGGCGATATTGCAGCGGCAGGGATTTGAAGAAGTTGACGGTGGAGGCGGCAGACATGGCGAGGTTGCGGGTGGTGCTGAGCATCCCCTCCAGCTCCCGCTTCTGGATCTGCTGCATCCAGATGCCGGTCAGAATGGTCTGGGAGAGCAGGATGGCCAGCAGCAGCAGCAGGATCATCCGCGACAGCAGAGAGCGGGGCACCAGTGCCCCCCAGGACCATTTGTTGCTCATGGCAGTTCGTGCACCTCGGCGATCAGCATGTAGCCGCTACCGCGGATGGTTTTGATGATGCGCGGGCTCTTGCCATTGTCGCCCAGCTTCTGGCGCAAGCGGCTGATCTGCACGTCGATGCCGCGCTCCATCGGCAGGCTTTCGCGGCCGCGGGTGGCATCTGAGATGGTGTCGCGATCCAGCACCACGCCGGGCTGTTGCAGGAACATGCCGAGCAGCATGGCATCGCTGCCGGAGAGGTCCAGCAGGCTGCCATCTTCGTGGGTCAGCTGGTGGCTCAGGGTGTCGAGGGTCCACTCGGCGAAGCGCAGGCGGCGGCTCGGCTCTTTCTCTTTTTCCGGCTGGCGAAATTCGGCGCGGCGCAGCAGGGCCTTGATGCGGGCCTGCAGTTCGCGCGGGCTGAAGGGCTTGGCGATGTAGTCATCGGCGCCGAGTTCGAGGCCGATCACCCGATCCGCCTCGTCGGAAGCCGCAGTCAGCATGATGATGGGCACCTGGGAGGTGCGACGGATCTGCTGGCAGAGGGTAAAGCCATCCTCGCCGGGCATCATGATGTCCAGAATGATCAGGTCCGGGCTGTGCTGGGCGAGCTGCTCGCGCATCTCGTTGCCCTCTGCCGCCGTCAATACCTGAAAGCCCGCCCGGGTCAGGTATTCATTGAGCAGCTCGCGGATCTCTTGGTCGTCATCGACGATCAGCAGTTGTTTGCTCATTGACATATGTATGTGCATCCACCCATTTTTTTGTGCAGATTGAACCTGTCGGGGGAGCAAAAAGCAAGCAAGCCCCCTATCTAATGTGAGGTTTGGAGCAATAACCACCCATTGCCGGGTTTAAAACGAAAAAAGGCCGACCCAAACGGGACGGCCAATACCCAGCATCCGACTACAGGCCAGCACCCCGTGTGGCGATGGCCTCAGATTTGAAAAGGGGCCGGTAATGCCGGCCCCGAAAACGTTGATATTCGATCGAGTTGCTTGTGGATCACACCCGTTCGAATACGGTGGCGATGCCCTGACCCAGACCGATACACATGGTGGCAACCCCCAGGGTGGCATCCTTCTCCTCCATCAGATTGATGAGGGTAGTGGAGATGCGCGCACCGGAGCAGCCGAGCGGGTGACCCAGCGCAATGGCGCCGCCGTTGAGGTTCACCTTCTCGTCCACCTGATCCTGCAGACCCAAATCTTTCACGCAGGGCAGGGACTGGGCGGCAAACGCCTCGTTCAGCTCGAACAGGTCGATGTCGCCGATGGTCAGACCGGCCCGTTTGAGCGCCTTCTGGGTGGCCGGCACCGGGCCGTAACCCATGATGGCAGCGTCACAGCCGGCGATGGCCATGGCACGTACCCTGGCGCGCGGCGTGAGGCCGAGGGCCTTGGCGCGATCCGCGCTCATCACCAGCATGGCGGCGGCGCCATCGGACAGGGCCGAGGAGCTGCCAGCGGTGACGGTGCCGTTGACCGGGTCAAACACCGGGCGCAGCTGGCTCAGGGTTTCTACCGTGGTCTCCGGGCGGATCACCTCGTCGTAGTCGTAGAAGAAGCGGGCGCCGCTGGCGTCATGGCCTTCCAGCCCGACGATCTCCTTGGCAAAACGTCCTTCCACGGTTGCCGCGTGGGCACGGCGATGGGAGCGGGCGGCAAACTCGTCCTGCTGCTGACGGCTGATGCCGTGCAGCTTGCCGAGCATCTCGGCGGTCAACCCCATCATGCCGGAGGCTTTCGCTACCGACTTGGCCATGCCGGGGTGGAAGTCGACGCCGTGGCTCATCGGCACGTGACCCATATGCTCAAC
The DNA here is from genome assembly GCF_037890695.1 of Aeromonas jandaei. Classification (NCBI taxonomy): domain Bacteria; kingdom Pseudomonadati; phylum Pseudomonadota; class Gammaproteobacteria; order Aeromonadales; family Aeromonadaceae; genus Aeromonas; species Aeromonas jandaei. The sequence goes on from NZ_CP149571.1 coordinate 928,494, forward strand.
GCCGCCGATGATGAAGATATCCCCATCACCTACCTGAATGGCGCGAGAGGCATCATGCAGTGCCTGCATACTGGAGCCGCACAGACGGTTGACGGTGACCGCTCCCACCTGCTTGGGTATGCCGGCCAGCAAGGCGGCGTTGCGGGCGATGTTGAAACCCTGCTCCAGGGTCTGCTGCACGCAGCCCCAGTAGATATCCTCGATCTCGTTCGGGTCGAGGTTGGGGTTGCGCAGCAGGATGGATTTCATCAGGTGCGCGGACAGATCTTCTGCACGCACGTTGCGGAAGGCGCCGCCCTTCGACCGGCCCATCGGGGTCCGGATACAGTCGACAATGACTACGTCTTTCATGAATGGATCTCCTTTCCGCAATCAGTAGAAGGTTTTGCCCTGGGCAGCCATCTCGCGCAGCTTGTCGCTGACGCGGTAGAGCGGGCCCAAATCGGCATACTGGTCGGCCATGGCCACGTAGCGATCCAGACCAATGGTGTCCAGATAGCGGAACACGCCGCCGCGGAAGGGAGGGAAGCCCAGACCGTAGACCAGCGCGATGTCGGCTTCGGCTGGCGTGGCGACTATGCCCTCTTCCAGACAGAGCACCACCTCGTTGATCATCGGGATCATCATGCGTGCGATGATGGCGTCCTTGTCGAAATCCTGTTTCGGCTTGGCAATGGGGGCCAGCAGCTCGTAACTGGCGGCGTCGGCCACCTTCTTCGGCTTGCCCTTCTTGTCCTGCTCGTAGGCGTAGAAGCCCTTGCCATTTTTCTGACCGAAGCGGTTCACTTCGTACATCACGTCGATGGCGGTGCGACCTTCCTTGCTCATGCGCGCCGGGAAGCCCTGCGCCATCACGTCACCGGCATGGTGGCCGGTGTCGATGCCGACCACGTCCAGCAGGTAGGCGGGGCCCATGGGCCAGCCAAACTCCTTCTCCATCACCTTGTCGACGGCAGCGAAGTCGGCGCCATCGGCGACCAGCTTGTTGAAGCCGAAGAAGTAGGGGAACAGCACGCGGTTGACGAAGAAGCCCGGGCAGTCGTTGACCACGACCGGGGACTTGCCCATGGCGGCGGCGTAGGCCACCACGCGGTTGATGGTTTCATCGGAGGTCTGCTCGCCGCGGATGATCTCCACCAGCGGCATGCGGTGCACCGGGTTGAAGAAGTGCATGCCGCAGAAGTTCTGCGGGCGCTTCAGCCCCTTGGCCAGCAGAGAGATGGGAATGGTGGAGGTGTTGCTGGCGAGCACGGCGTCTTCGCCGATGATTCCTTCCACTTCGCCCAGTACGGCGGCTTTCACCTTGGGATTCTCGACCACGGCTTCGACGACGACGTCCACGCCTTTGACGTTGTCATAGCTGAGGGTCGGGGTAATGGCAGAGAGCACCTGGCCCATCTTGATGCCATCGATGCGGCCCTTCTCGAGCTGGCCGTTGAGCAGCTTGGTGGCTTCGCCCATGCCAAGTGCCAGAGCCTTCTCGTTGATGTCCTTCATCACCGCCGGAATGCCCTTGCTGGCAGACTGGTAGGCGATGCCGCCACCCATGATGCCGGCACCCAGTACGGCGGCGTGGCCAGTGGCCTTGCTTGCCTGCTTGGCCGCCTTCTTGGCCAGCGCCTTGATGTGTTGATCGTTCAGGAAGATGCCGACCAGCGCCTTGGCCACATCGGTCTTGGCCAGCTTGATAAAGCCCTGTGCCTCGGCGGCCAGCGCTTCGTCACGGCCCATACCTGCGGCGGCCTCGACGGTTTTCACCGCCGTCATCGGTGCCGGATAGTGTTTGCCCGCCACGGCGGCAACCATGCCGGCGGCGGTGGTGAAGCTCATCATGGCTTCCAGTTTGGAGAGGCGCAGCGGCGCTTTCTTGGCGGCGCGACGGCTCTGCCAGTCCAGTTTGCCCGCGATGGCGTCCTTGATCATCTGCAGCGCAGCGCTCTGCAGCGCGTCAGGGGCGACCACGGCATCGATGGCACCCACCTTGAGGGCGTCATCGGCACGATAATCCTTGCCGGTGGTGATCCACTCGAGCGCGTTGTCGGCGCCGATCACTCGCGGCAGACGGACTGTGCCGCCAAAGCCCGGCATGATGCCGAGTTTGGTCTCGGGCAGGCCGATTTTGGCGGTGGTGTCGGCCAGACGGAAGTCAGTGGAAAGGATGGTCTCGCAGCCGCCGCCGAGGGCGTGGCCCTTGATGGCGGAGAGGGTCGGAACCGGCAGATCTTCGATGGCATTGAAGATGTCGTTGGCCTTTTTCAGCCAGCCGAGCAGATCTTCTTGCGGCAGATCGAACAGTTCCAGGAATTCGGTAATGTCGGCACCGACGATAAAGGCGTCTTTGCCGGAGGTGAGGATCAGACCTTTTAGTTCACGTTCTTGTTGTAATGCGGCGATCGCTTCGCTCAGGGAGAGCAGGGTAGCGCGATCCAGCTTGTTGACTGAACCCGGGGCATCAAACCTCAGCTCGGCAATGCCGTTTTCGAGGTAGCTGACCGACAGGGTTTCGCCTTGGTAGATCATGAGAGTGTCTCCTTGTTCCCACTCAGTGGGGAGTGGTGCTCCTTAATCCCCAGCAGGGGGCGAGGCTCACTATTGATCCAAAAGGAGACATTTTCAACACCTATTTAAAACATTTGTTTAACAGTTATCGAGTAAAAGCTCCTCATCACAAAACAGGCAAAAGAGAGGCGCCTTGTGGCGCCTCCGATGGATGTGAGTTTGTTATCAACTGGCCAGTTCCGGCCGGTTGCGATACTGGTTCAGCACCTCGGGATCGGCGAGGGCATGGGTATTGTTGACCGGCCGGTTGTGTACCACTTCGCGCACCGCCAGTTCGACGATCTTGCCGGACTTGGTGCGGGGGATGGCATCCACCTGCAGGATGCGGGCCGGCACGTGGCGGGCGGTGCAGTGCTGCTTTATTTGTTGGCGGATCCGCTCGCGCAGCGGCTCGTCCAGCTTGCAGCCCGCTTTGAGCTTGACGAACAGCACCACCCGCTCGTCCTGCTGCCACTGCTGGCCGATGACGATGCTCTCCTCCACCTCGTCCAGCTGCTCAACATAGCGGTAGATCTCGCTGGTGCCGATGCGCACGCCGCCCGGGTTGAGGGTGGCGTCGGAGCGGCCGTAGAACAGAATGCCGCCGGTCGGGGTCAGCTCGATCCAGTCGCCATGGCACCAGATGTTGTCAAACCGTTCGAAATAGGCGGCGTGGTACTTGTCGCCATTCTCGTCGCCCCAGAAGTAGATGGGCTGGGCCGGGAACGGCTTGGTACAGACCAGCTCGCCCTTCTCCCCCTGCACCGGCTGGCCCGCTTCGTTGAATACCTGCACCGCGAGACCGAGGCCGCGTCCCTGACTTTCGCCGCGATAGACCGGGCTGAGCGGGTTGCCGATGACGAAGCAGGAGCAGATATCGGTGCCGCCTGAGATGGAGCTGAGCTGCACATCCTGCTTTATCTGCTGGTAGACGTAGTCGAATCCTTCCGGCGACAGCACAGAGCCGGTGCTGCAGATCAGCCGCAAGTGCGGCAAGTCGTGGCTGTTGATGGGGGCATAACCCTGTTTGTGCAGCGCGTCGAGATACTTGGCCGAGGTGCCGAACAAGCTGACCTGCTCGTCGCGGGCGAGATCCCACAGCACGTTGCCATCCGGGTAAAAGGGCGAGCCGTCATAGAGCACCAGGGTGGCGCCGGAGGCGAGCGCGCTCACCAGCCAGTTCCACATCATCCAGCCACAGGTGGTGAAGTAGAAGATCCGCTCCCCCGGCTTGATGTCGCAGTGCAGCTGGTGCTCTTTCAGGTGTTGCAGCAGGGTGCCGCCAATCCCGTGGACGATGCACTTGGGTTTGCCGGTGGTGCCGGAGGAGTAGAGGATGTAGAGCGGGTCATTGAAAGCCATCGGCTCGAACTGGAGGCTGGTGTCCGGTTGGCTTGCCAGCAGTTGCTGCCAGTCGTGACCAAGCAGCAGCGGGTTGCCGAGCAGGGGGATCATCACCGTCTGCTCTATGCTGTCGATCTGGCTGACGACCCCTGCCACTTTGTCCTGAATATCGATGGCCTTGCCGTTGTAGCGATAGCCATCCACCGCAAACAGCACTCGCGGCCGGGTCTGGCCGAAGCGCTCTACCACGCTGGCCTCGCCAAAGTCGGGGCTGGTGGAGGTCCAGATCGCCCCCAGGCTGGTGGTTGCCAGCATGGCTACCACGGTTTCCGGGATATTGGGCAGATAGGCGGCAACCACATCGCCACGACCAATTCCCTGATTGCGCAGCCACTGAGCCAGCCGGGCCACCTGATCACTCAGTTCACTCCAGCTGAGGGTGCGGCTTGGGCTCCCTTCGATGCGGGAGATGATGGCCGGGCTCTCGTCCTGGCGGCGCAGCAGGTTTTCGGCGAAGTTGAGGCGGCTGTCGGGGAACCAGCGGGTGCGCTGCATATCCTGACGATTCTCCGCCACTATGTTGCCGAGTTCGCCCTTGACGCCGCAGTGCTGCCACACCAGCGGCCAGAAGCGGGTGGTCTTTTCCACCGACCATTGCCACAGCTGCGGATAGTCCTGTAGTTGCAGGCCGTGGAAGCGGTTCACCTCTGCCATAAAGCGGTAGAGGTTGGATTGCTGCATCCTGAGCGGATCCGGTTGCCACAGGCAGAGGTTGTCCATGAGTAATCCCTGACTTCATGTATCTACCGGCAGTGTATTGAATTGTTTTTGATTTGTTAACGGTTGGTTCTCTGTTGATAACAAACACGTTTGTAACGTATGCGTTACCTCACGAAGCGGCAGCTTGACGGGTCGAGCCGCCAAGCGCTTGATGTTATGCTGCAATCACATTCACCTCGGAGCAGGACGCCATGAGCAGCTACAGCCAACTTTTTGCCCAGCATCTCGATACTTTGCAGCAACGCACCCGCGATATCCTGCAGCAACAGGGACTTGGCGGGCTGGCCATCCACTCCGGCCAGACCCACCGCATCTTCCTCGATGATCAGGATTACCCGTTCAAGGTAAACCCGCACTTCAAGGCCTGGTTGCCGGTGCTGGACAATTCCCACTGCTGGCTGCTGGTGGACGGGGTGAACAAACCAATCCTGCTGTTCTATCGTCCGGCCGATTTCTGGCACAAGGTGGCGGATCTGCCCAATGCCTTCTGGGTCGAGTTCTTCGATATCCGCTTCCTGACCCGACCGGAACAAGTCGCCGATCATCTGCCGGGCAACAAGCAGGAGTGGGCCTATCTGGGCGGTCATCTGGAAGTGGCCGAGCTGCTGGGGCTGACCCAGCCCAATCCGGAGGCAGTGCTCAACTACCTGCACTATCACCGCGCCTACAAGACCCCCTACGAGCTGGAGTGTCTGCGCGAGGCGAACCGCATCGGTGTCCGTGGTCATATCGCGGCCAAGGACTCTTTTATGGCAGGGGCGAGCGAGTTCGAAATCAATCTGGCCTACATGAAGGCGGTCGGGCAGGGGGCCAATGAGGCGCCTTACGGCAATATCGTCGCCATCAACCGCAATGCGGCAATTCTTCACTACACCCATCTCTCGGCCGTGCGGGTGCCTGATGCCGAGCGTTACTCCTTCCTGATCGATGCGGGCGTCGATTTCCACGGTTATGCCTCAGATATCACCCGTACCTGGGCGTGGCGCCGCGGCGAGTTTGCCGATCTCATCGCGGCGCTGGATGCGCAGCAGCAGGAGATCATCGGCGAGATCAAACCGGGTCGTCGCTACAGCGAGCTGCATCTGCAGATGCACCACAAGCTGGCGCGCCTGCTGCAAGCGACCGAGCTGGTGGATATGTCGGTGGACGAGATGATCCACACCGGGGTGACCAACGTCTTCTTCCCCCATGGTCTCGGCCACTTCCTCGGCCTGCAGGTGCACGATGCGGGTGGTTTCATGCAGGATGAGCGCGGCACCCATCTGGCGGCTCCCGAGCAGTTCCCCTATCTGCGCTGCACCCGGGTGATGGAGGTGGGTCAAGTGTTCACTATCGAGCCCGGTCTCTACTTCATCGACAGCCTGCTGGAGCCGCTGCGTCAGGGCGAACAGGGCAAGCGAGTCAACTGGAACAAGGTGGAGGCACTGCGTCCGTTCGGCGGCATCCGCATTGAGGACAACATCGTGCTGCACGCCAACGGGGTGGAGAACATGACCAGACAAGCAGGGCTCTGATGGCGGCAGCGTACTCCATTCCGGCCGCTCCATTGGAGCTCAGCGAAGAGATCAAGAAGAGTCGTTTCATTACCCTGATTGCCCACACCCCGACCGTTGAGGCGGCCAAGGGGTGGGTCAACGAAATCAAGCGTCAACATCCGACAGCTCGCCATCACTGCTGGGCCTTTGTGGCGGGCGCACCGCAAGATAGTCAGGTCTATGGCTTCAGTGATGATGGCGAACCCTCCGGTACTGCGGGCAAGCCGATCCTGGCCCAGTTGATGGGGTCGGGGCTCGGTGAAATCTGCGCCGTGGTGGTGCGCTACTACGGTGGCATCCAGCTTGGCACCGGTGGACTGGTCAAAGCCTATGGCGGCGGCGTGGGGGCAGCCCTCAAGCAGCTGGTGACCGAACTCAAGGTGCCGCGCACTCCTTCCTCCATTCATTGCGACTATGGCGACATGGGCGTGGTCGAGTCACTGATCAGCAGTCACAACGGCGAACTGCTGGCTGCCGATTACGGCCAGCAGGTTACCCTGCAGGTGGCGTGGGAGTCTGCAGTCTGGGCGCGGGTTGACCGCGAATTGACCGACAGAACCCATGGGCGGGTATCCCTTCAGCCTTTAGATGGCTAGAATCCATCGCTCTTTATCGTCTTGAAGTAGGAGCCGGAATGCACACCCTGAGCATTATTCGCATCGTTGGCCTGCTGGTTGCGCTATTCAGCTCGACCATGCTGCTGCCAGCGCTGGTTGCGTTTGGTTATCGGGATGGGGGCGGCGCCGAGTTCATCAAATCTTTCCTCATGGCCCTGTTGCTCGGGGTCGCGCTCTGGTTTCCCAACCGTTATCACAAGAAGGAGCTCAGAGCGAAAGAGGGTTTCCTCATCGTAGTGTTGTTCTGGGTGGTGCTGGGTAGCGTGGGGGCTGTGCCCTTTATTCTGAGTGATGCCCCGCATATGTCGGTTTCCGAGGCATTCTTTGAATCTTTCTCCGGCCTGACTACCACCGGCGCCACCGTGCTGACCGGGCTGGACAATCTGCCCAAGGCGTTCCTGTTCTACCGTCAGCTGCTGCAGTGGCTGGGAGGGATGGGGATCATCGTGCTGGCGGTTGCCGTGTTGCCGCTGCTGGGTATCGGGGGCATGCAGCTCTATCGTGCCGAGATCCCGGGGCCGGTCAAGGATACCAAGGTAACGCCGCGTATCGCCGAAACGGCCAAGGCGCTCTGGTTTGTCTATGTGCTGCTGACTTCGCTGTGTGCCCTAGCATACTGGATGGCGGGGATGACGCTGTTCGATGCCATCTGTCATTCCTTCTCAACCCTCTCCATTGGTGGCTTTTCTACTCATGATGCCAGCATAGGGTTTTTCAACAGTGCGGCGATCAACCTCATTACCGTGCTGTTCCTGCTGATCGGCAGCATTAACTTCGGCCTCCACTTTATGGTCTTTACCCACAGGCCGGTGCGGTTGTTCAGCTATCTGAGGGATCCCGAGGTAAAGGTCTTTCTCGGGATCCAGCTGTTTCTGTTTCTCTTCTGTGCAGTGGTACTGCTGCAGCACAACCACTACGAGCACTGGCAGGAGACCCTCAACCACGCGCTGTTCCAGTCGGTCTCGCTGGGTACGACCACCGGTTACAGCACAGCCAGCTATGCCGACTGGCCTTCATTCCTGCCCATCATGCTGATGTTCTCCTCCTTTATCGGCTGTTGTGCCGGCAGTACCGGCGGCGGCATCAAGGTGATGCGTTTCATGATCCTCTTTATGCAGGGGATGCGGGAGCTGAAGCGGCTGGTTCATCCGCGCGCTGTCTACACCCTGAAGCTGGGACGCAAGGCGGTACCGGAACGGGTGGTTGAAGCGGTCTGGGGATTCTTCGCCACCTACATCATCCTCTTCGTGCTCTTTATGCTGGCGTTGATCGCAACGGGTATGAATGAGGTGACCGCCTTCTCGGCAGTAGCGGCGACTTTGACCAACGTTGGGCCGGGTCTGGGGGATGTGGCTGCCAACTTCTCCGGTACCAGCGCGCTGGCAAAGTGGATCCTGGTGTTGGCCATGTTGTTTGGTCGATTGGAAATTTTTACGCTTCTGGTACTGTTTACCCCTGCATTCTGGCGTAGTTGAGGTCGTTATGGACAAGATTCTGGTGCTTTATTCCTCTCGGGACGGTCAAACCCGCAAAATCATCGATGTCATGCTGGAGGAGATGCCGGGATGTGAAGTGGTGATGCACGATCTGCACACCCTGCCCAAGTGCAATCTCAGCAAGTACAAGAAGGTGTTGATCGGCGCCTCTATCCGCTATGGCAACTTCCACCCCAGCCTGCTCAGCTTTATTCATGCCCACCATGAGCAGCTGGAGGTTGCCAATGCCGCCTTCTTCTGCGTCAACCTGACCGCTCGCAAGCCCGAGAAGCAGACACCGCAGACCAATGCCTATATGAAGAAGTTTCTGCGCATCTCGCCCTGGAAGCCGAAAACCCTGGGGGTGTTTGCCGGTGCGCTGCAGTACTCTCGCTATAACTGGTGGCAGACCCGCATTATCCAGCTGATTATGAAGATCACTGGCGGCAGTACCGATACCAGTAAAGACCTCGAATTTACTGATTGGGAAAAGGTGCGCGGCTTTGCACGCGAATTCTGGTCAAAAAGATAGCAATTCGATGTGAATATAGGGTTTATTGCCCCATAGAGCCCCGCCGATGCGGGGCTTTTGTTTAATAAAACAACGGTTGAAGCGGAAATCAGTAAAAAATGCCATTTTTTGCAGTTTTCCTCTTGTCATCGCGGCGCGGCTCCCTATAATGCGCCCCTACCAGCACGGCAGAACACGCCAACCTGA